>QZIJ01000114.1 GCA_003598975.1 Anaerolineaceae bacterium
AAAAAAAACCTCAGGTACAGGGAATACGATGCGGCTGGGTATGCGCTATAAGAAAGCCGATGGAACATATCAGAGTCTGTATGGGGATTACACATCACTGACCAGCACTTACAAGACCATCTCGAGCGGGCTGATCTTCCTACCGGTGAACGCCACCTCCATGGAGCCTCTCATTCAATCCCTGCCCAGCCCGGGCGGGTCGAACACGGTGGATTGGTATGCCGTGTACCCCATGCCGACCGCGTATCGCGTCACTTCGCGGACGCTTTCGACAGGGAGCGATTCCTACACGTTCACCTATGGCTATTCGGGCGCGGCCACCAACAGTCCCGCGATTTCCGATGAGGCGGCTGGGGAGCATCCCTACACGCGGGCTTACACCGAGTTCCGCGGCCACAGCCAGGTGACCGAAACCGATCCCTATAACAAGAAAGTCATCACAACTTACAACCAGGATGATTGCACCAGTGGCCGTTCGAGCATGGTGAGGATTAGGGACGCGAATAACCTGCTCGTTCAGCGGACCGAATCCACCTACGCCTGCACGTCCACGAATTCGACCATCCACCTCAAGGACAAGGACACGCGTAATCCAGCACTGTATGACACGTATTTCGACCCGATCAAATACCGTTGGGTGCGAACAGCATCCGAGAGCAAGGATATGTACGGCGGTACACCGAACGGCGTAGTCGCCACGCTGATCACTACCTATGACGCTTATGACGCCTACGGCAACCTGACCCAGAAAACCGTTTCAGGAACGGGGATTGAAACCACCACAACTTACACTCAGTATTTCCCCAATACCAGCCAGTGGTTGGTAGGATTGCCCGCGCGCACCTACGTAAAAGATTCGCAGAACGTGACGCTCTCGCTCTCGATGAATCTGTACGACGGCGCGAACACGTACAACACCGCGCCCACCCAGGGGGTCCTGACAGCGACGCGTACGTTGATCAGCGGGACGAACTATGCCCAGACATCCTACGGACATGACGCGTGGGGGAATGTGACCAGCCAAACGGTCTGGACGGGCTACGGAACCGCATCCACCTCCCCGACAACGGGCGCGCAGACCACGTACACATGTTATGGAAGCCAGGAGTCTATCGGCGGTAAATGGTGTCCGAAGAACGACTACCACACCTACGCACTGTGGACGAAGAACGCCATGGGGCACATCTCGTACGTCACCTACGACTATTCGCTTGGCCTGCCGCTGACCGAAACCGACCCCAACGGCGCGATGACTTCCGCGACCTATGACAACTTTGGGCGCTTCACCAGCCTGACCAAGCCAGGGGACACATCGCCCTCGCTGAATGTTTCCTACGTGAACAATCCCTTCAAGGTGACGCTGACGCAAAAGATAGATGCAACACACACGTTCACCGTCGTCCGCAACTACGATGGGATGGGACGCCAGACCAGTACCGTGACCAACGGCGTGACGGTAGCCTCTACGTTCGATGCTTACGGTCGCGTCCTCACGCAAACCATGCCAGGAGAGACTGCCCACAAAACCACCACCACTTACGATGCGCTTGGTCGCCCGTTGACGGTGACCGCGCCTGATACAACCCAGACGAATTATGCCTACGACGGCCTGACTACCAGCGTGACGGATGCCAACAGTCACGCCCACACCACCGTCACCGACATCCTGGGGCGGACTCTGTCTATCACTCCCCCCACGGGTCCCGCGGTGACGTTCACGTATGATCCGCTTGGCAATATGTTGACGGCCGAACGCGGCGGCGCGACCGTGACACTGACCTACGACAAGGCCAGCCGCAAGTTGACGATGGACGATCCCGACATGGGGAATTGGAGTTACGTCTACAATGCGCTCGGAGGCGTAACATCCCAGACCGACGCGCGCGGGTGCGTTACGAACATTACCTACGATGAACTCAACCGCCCGACTGGCAAGACCTACTCGAATTGTCCCTCCACGCCGAGCGTGACCTACACCTACGATGCGGGGACGAACGGCAAAGGCCGCCGCACATCCATGAGCGTGACGGGCGCAGACTTGACCCAATGGGTTTATGACGAGCGCGGACGCGTGACGAGCGAGAACAAGCAAATCACCAATGGTGGACAGTTTGTTACCGCATTCACTTACAACCTCGCGGACTTGCCCGCTACGATGACCTATCCCGATGGAGAAGTGGTGACCTTCTCTTATAACAACAACATGCTTCCCGCCAGCGTGAGCGGCACGGACGCCTACGCCCAATCCATCGCCTATGATTCCGCCATGCGCATGATTCAATTGGTGCGCGGCGCAAACAAAGTCAATACTGTCTTCGATTATAACGACTGGAACGCGGATGGCGGACGCCTGCTGAACCTCACCTCCACGCAGGTTTCGACGGGAACCCCACTCCAGAATTCCACTTATGATTACGATGCGGTGGGGAACATCCTGACCATTACCGATTCCCTGCTTGGCCCGCAGACACAGACCTTCACCTATGACGCGCTGGATCGCCTGATCAGTTCTGATGTCAGCGGCGGGACGGATGGCATCTACACCGAGAGTTACTCTTACGATTCCGCGACGGGCAATCTTGCCAGCAAGAACAGCATCAATTACACAGCTTACGATTCAAATCACAAACACGCGGTCTCGTCTCTCTCGAACGGCAACACCTATGGCTACGACGCCAACGGCAACATGACCTCGCGCAACGTGGGCGGACAATCATTCACGCTCAATTACGACGCGGAAAACAGACTGGTTTCTGTCAGCGGCGCGGCAACGGCGGAGTTCGATTACGATGGCGATGGCAAACAGATCAAAGCCACCGTCAACGGGACGACGACCGTCTACGTTGGGAATCACTATGAAGTGAAGAACTCGGTTGTCACCAAGTATTACTTCGCAGGGACAACGCGCCTCGCTGTCCGTACGGACGGGACACTGTCCTTCCTGCTCGGCGATCACCTCGGCAGTTCCTCCGTCACGACCGATGCAAGTGGCGCAAAGACTGCCTCCGCGCTGTACAAAACCTTCGGCGAGACGCGGTATACTCTCGGCAGTCTGAACACGGACTACAAATTCACGGGTCAACGCGAGGAGGCCAGCCTCGGCATTTACTTCTTCGTGGCGCGCTGGTTTGACCCCTCGCTGGGACGGTTCCTCTCGCCCGACACCATCGTCCCCACCTCCACGCAAGGGACGCAGGCCTGGGATCGGTACGCGTTTGTCAACAATAATCCCGTCAGGTATACGGACCCGACGGGGCATAGGGTAACGCAGGGCGAAGACCAGGGAGATAATTTATGTTACGGTTTACAGGATTGTTTCACACTAACAACAACAACCTCCATCACTATTTCCAGAGATGATCTAATTGATGCCGGTAATGCTATTGAGAAAGAGAAAAATGCTAAAAACAAAGCTGGTCAAACTGCTAGTAATATCGCAAGCTGGGTTATTGGCCCAATCGTGGGAGTAACCGAGGCTATCGGATGTGCTGGATCGGGGGGTGTCGGTTGTTATATTTTAGCAGTTGCAGAGGGCGCTCTGGCGTCAGCGGCAACCAATTTCGTGGGTAGCATGTTTGGATATGGAGCAGAAGACTTAGGGGAGGCGCAAGACACTATTGATGATGCCTTGGACGGGAGCAATGCAACATCATTTACGGTGACACAGACTGTTACAACTCAGACTGCCAATGTCCCAGAAGCTCCAGGCGAATTCACTCAGGTATTAGATGCGACCTTCACAATTAGCGGTGGCGATGGAAAACCCCGTGCATTTAATGCAAGTGCTCCTCTCGCAGGTTATAATCCCTTTGTCGTAATTTCGTCGCTCTTAGGTTTCTGAGAGTAATTGGAGTTTGCTATGAAAAAACTATTAGAAGAACATCCGTATCGATGGATAAGTTTGCTTGTTATGTGCATTGTTCTTTCTATTGGTTTCTCGCAAGTTGCTTCCTATCGAAATCAAATTTTATCTAATCGAACTGTGTCTCTGACCATATCTTTAACGATGATGGTGACCGGTGGCTTTTTCATGTTGGTATCGGATCGGATACAAGCCCGATTTCGGTTCGTTTTATTGGATTCTGGTATGTTTATGACAACGCTGGGCTCCTACTTACTGTTTAATGTTGTTTTTCCATAACTATTTCTCACGCAAACCTTTGGTTTAATTTCGCTTGCGTAAAAATACGCGTGGTGGTGGGAAATTACGCGCTCCCTTCGAGTCTCGACTTGTCTACGATGAAGACGGCAAGCAGAGGTAAAACCTGCCATGTCCACCTTGGCGGGCGCTATAGTCCGCGAAACCTTGATGATCGTGACTTGTGTCTGTTCAATGGTTCTAATCGTCATAGTGCGAGTGAGACATGTCAGGTTTTCTCGGCAGGTGCTGGGTCGAGCTGGTGGTTGAGCCTGTCACCATCGTGCCCGTAGGGTAAACCTTGTCGAGACCTCCTCAGTCTCCACGTTCACCTGAAACCTGATACCTGATACCTGAAACACCCCTCCCCAGAGGGGTGAAATACTTAAAAAGGGGGTGGTAGAATCCTCCCCAATGAACCAAAGGCCCGACGCGTCTCTGCAAAACCCTTCCCGACCCGCGCCCTCGTCCGCGCTGTCAGCGCAATGGACTCAGGGCGCGCTGAGACACGCCAGGTCTGCCGTGCTCCTCCTCGCCATCCTGGCGCTCATCCTCCTCGCCTCGGGTTTGCACGATGTCCATTTTGCCGAGCCGCGCCAGTTCAACCGCGCCGAATCCGAGAGCGTCAGTTTTTCGGTCGCCGCGCTGGTCGAGGGCCTGGCCTCCATCCCGCGCTGGAAACAAATTCTCTTTTGGGCGGGGGTGTACCTGATCGTGCTCATCGCCACTACCATCCTCTCTCCCGAACTCCGCAAAAGACTCCTGAGTGCGGTGCTCCGCCTTGCCATTCTCACCCTGGTCATTCTCTACGTTGTCCAGAACCGCGAACGATTTGGATTGGCGAACCTCAAGCCGCTCGCTCTCGGCGGGACTCAGGTCACGCCTCCCGCGCTCAACCTGCCCTCGCCCGTTTTCACCGCCCCAGACATCCCGCCCGCGCTGACCTACCTCCTCAGCCTGGCGGTTCTGCTCCTGACCTTTGGCCTGCTCTGGCTTTTCGGACGCGGATTCTTCGCCCGTACACCCCGTCCCCGCAGGGATTCCTCGCTCGAAGAGATTGCCGCCGCGGCGCGCTCGTCCCTGCGCGACCTGTCCGCGGGCCTCGCCTGGGACGACGCCATCCTGCAATGCTACGCTCGCATGACGGACGTTGTGGCGCGCAAGCGCGGCCATCAGCGCGGCCTCGGCGTGACCCCCTCCGAATTCGCCGCGCACCTTGAACGGTCGGGCCTGCCCGCCGAATCCGTCCGCAGGCTGACGCGTCTCTTCGAGTCCGTCCGCTACGGCGCGCGGACCTCGAATCCGCGTGAAGGTACCGAGGCGGCGGATTGCCTGCGCGAGGTGTTGCATTACTGCGGGGAGGCGGCGTGAACCGACGCGCCATTTTTGCACTTGGATTTCTGGTCATGGCCGCGGCGCTGGCCTATCTCATGCGCGAGTCCATCGAGCGGAATGTCATCCAGCCGTTGATCTATTTCTGGTGGGTGATCGGCATTTTTTACGATTCGTTCCCCCAGGCCGTAACCTGGATCATCCTCGTGGCCGTCATTACCATGCTTGCCGTTGGGAGTTTTTCCGTCGAAGACGCGCATTCCGACGGCAGGCGCGTGCCGCGCAAACCCGCGCAAGGGCAGGTGGAAATGCTGGCGGGCTGGCTCCACCGCGCGCCCGACGGACTGTATTTCAAATGGCTCATCGCCCAGCGGCTGGGAAAACTGTCCCGCGAGATGAACGCGTTCGACGCGCGCCAGCCCGCCTCGTCCGCGCGGGAGGCGGCGACCAGTCCAGGCTGGGATGCGCCCGAAGAGGTCGCGGCCTATCTCGAGTCTGGGCTGAACGGGTCGTTCGCCGATTACCCGCGTCCGCGCTGGCCGTTCCAGCGTCCGCGTCCCACCCCGCTCGATCTCGATCCCGAAACCGCCATTGATTTCATCGAATCGAAAATGGGAAAACCGTAATACACTTACTGCCCTCGCAATGACGGGTTTGCCTTCTTTCTTCTTCGCGCTCTTCGCGGTCTTTGCGGTGAAAAAATAGGAGTCTACATGACAGACATCAAAGATGTTTCGACACTCTCACAAAAAGTGATCACCGAAGTGGAGCGCGCCGTGGTGGGCAAGCGCGCCCTGCTCGAGATGGTGATGTCTGCCGCGCTGGCAGGCGGACACGTCTTGCTGGAGGATTTCCCCGGCCTCGGCAAGACGCTCGTGGCGCGAAGTTTCGCCGCCGTGCTCGGGCTGGATTTCAAACGCATCCAGTTCACGCCCGACCTTTTGCCCGGCGACATCACAGGCGGATACATTTTCAACCGCACGAAAAATAAATTCGAACTCCGCAAGGGACCAATCTTCACCAACATTTTGCTCGCCGATGAGATCAACCGCGCCTCGCCAAAAACGCAATCGGCCCTGCTCGAAGCCATGCAGGAGGGGCAGGTGACTCTCGAAGGCGAGACCCTGCCCCTGCCCGAACCGTTCCTCGTGCTCGCCACGCAGAACCCCATCGAATATGAGGGGACGTTCCCCCTGCCCGAAGCGCAACTCGACCGCTTCATGCTCAAACTGGCGGTGGGCTATCCCTCGCTGGAGGAGGAGCGCGAGATTCTCAAACGCCGCCGCACCCGCAAACAGGACGAGGTGCAACTCCGCAAAATGGCCGACGCGAAAAAACTGCTGGCCATGCGCGAAATCGTCGAGACCGTCCACGTGGACGCCGACCTCGAGGCCTACATCGCCGCGCTCGTCCACGCCACGCGCGCCGACCGACGCGTGGCCGTCGGCTCCAGTCCGCGCGGCTCGCTATCCTTCCTGAAAGTGGCGCGCGCCCACGCCGCGCTCGCGGGCCGCGATTACATCCTCCCCGACGATGTGAAGCACTACGCCACCCCCGTCCTCAGCCATCGCATCATCCTGCAACCCGAATACTGGATGTCCAGCGCGGTGACGGGCGAAGTCATCGCGGAAGCCCTGCGCAAAACGCCCGTGCCGGTGCTGAAATAAATCACGGTGGTCGAGTAGCCACGAGCGATGCGAGTGGCGTATCAAGACCACCCTCTGTTGGTCTCGATACGGTCTCAAAGAGCATTCGACCTACTCGACCAACCTACTCATCTCCATGTCCCGCTCCCTCCTCCTCAGCCTGCTCGCCGCGGCCCTCCTCGTTCTCGGCCTCGCCACCCTGCGCGGGGAATTGCTCGCGCTGGCCGTCCCGTTTGTGCTGTACCTGCTCGTTGGCTTTTTGCGCGTCCCCCCAACGCTCGATCTCGATACGCATCGCTGTCTCTCCGCCGAACGCGCCTCGCCCGGCCAACCCGTCACCGTGACGCTGACTCTCGTCAACCGCGGCGCCTCCCTCGATGAGATTTTCATCGAAGACACCCTGCCCGCGGGATTGACCCTCCTCGACGGATCGAACCGTCATCTGGCGACTCTTGCCCGCGGCGAATCGCGCACGTGGACGTACACCGTGACGGGCTCGCGCGGCTATTACGTTTTTCCCGCCCTCCGCGTCGAATCACGCGACGGTTTGGGGCTGGTTCGGCATACCGACGCGTTTGCGCCGCCCGGGCAACTCCTCGTCCTGCCGCCCGTCCTGCGGCTGAAACGCGTCCCCATCCGCCCGCGGCGGACGCGCGTCTACGCGGGGACGATTCCCGCCCGCGTCGGCGGCCCCGGCGTGGACTTTTTCGGCGTCCGCGATTACCAGCCCGGCGATTCGCCGCGGCGCATCAACTGGCATGTCAGCGCGCGTCAGGCCGATGGGTTGTATTCCAACGAGTTCGAGCAGGAGCGCGTGGCTGATGTCGGTCTCATCCTCGATGGCCGCAACCGCACCAATCTCTTCGGCGGTGGACTGTCCATTTTCGATCATTCTGTTCTTGCCGCGGCCGCCCTCACCGACGCGTTCATCACGCAGGGCAACCGCGTCGGGTTGCTGGTCTATGGAAAATACCTGCACTGGACGTTGCCCGCCTACGGTAAACTTCAGCGCGAGAAGATTCTGCACGCGCTGGCAGGCGCGCGCCCCGGCGATAGTGACGTCTTTGCCGACCTCGGCCACCTGCCCACGCGGCTGTTCCCGGTCAATTCGCAGATCGTGGTGGTCAGTCCACTGGCCGCGGATGACCTGGGCGTGCTTGTCCATTTGCGGGCGCGCGGCTATCAGGTGATGGTGGTCAGCCCCAATCCTGTCCTGTTCGAGGCGGCGCACCTCGTCCCGCGGACGCAGGTCCAGCAGGCGGAGCGCGTCCTCCGCCTCGAACGCGGCTTGTTGCTCAAGCAGTTGCGCCGCGCAGGCATCCAGACGCTCGATTGGGATGTAACTCAACCGTTCGACCTGGCGGTGCGGCATTCGTTGTCGCGGCTTCCGCATCACACACAGATCGCAGGGAGTGTGTCGGTATGAAGTTCGTTCAATATGTTGCGTTGATCGTCGGGACGGGATCGCTGGTGCGCGGTTACTTCGCGGAGGGACGCACCGCCTCCGCGTATTGGATTCTCGGCCTTGGCGCGTTCTGGTTGTTGGGAGAAATTCGCCGCTGGCGCTGGACTGCCACGCTTGGATTCCTATCCTTTGTGGCTGCGGCGGGATACGGCCTGTGGAGCGGACTGTCCCCGCTTTGGATGCTGGCAGGCGCGGTCGGCGCGCTCGTGACGTGGGACTTGTCCGATTTTCGTCACCGCGTGCAGGAGGCCGCGCCCGAAGATGAGATCGCGGGGCTGGCACGGCGTCACCTGCTCCGCCTCGCCATCGTGACGGGACTGGGACTGGCGTTTTCCCTCTTTGGGATGTTCTTCCGCCTGCAATTCTCATTCGAGTGGACGGCATTTCTCGCCATTCTGTCCGCGTTGGGGGTGGCGTATCTCATCGGGAGGATTCGGCGCGGGGAGCGGTAGCCCGCGTCAGGTCCGCGCGATGCGAATTGTGGGGCGAAATCTCAACAACTATCGGCAATCTTCCTCAGCCACTCATCCGCCTCACGCGGCGAACGGAGGTGCACGAGATGCAAATGCGCATGCTCGGGAAGCGCCAGCAAAATGGGGGTCTCGCGTTTGCGCCGCCAGTAGGTTTTAAAAAGCCAGTGGAACAACGATTCCTCCGACCAGAGTTTCAAATGCCACCAGAACTTCTCGCGGTTGCCATTCCACAACTCCTCCTGGGTCCAGTCGCGGCGGAGACTGCGCGTCAGTAACCTCCAGAAGACGATGGGGAGGGGATAGTCCAGCCAGACGACCGCCTCGGCGCGCGGCCAGATTAGGTCGCGGACCACGTGATAATTCCCCGCCACCACCCATGACTTTGCGCGGGTCGCAGTTTCGACGCGTACGCGGAACTCCTCGAGCGCGATTGGTGTCCAGTTGGCTTGCCAGTGGATGGCATCCAATTCGACGAAATCCGCTCCCAGCCGTTCAGACATCCGCCAGGCCAGCGTAGACTTTCCCGAACTGGTCGTGCCGACAACCACCCATTTGCGATAAAGAAGTGAAGAATTCATCCCCTTATTTTACGGGATATTTCAAGCCTGTTTTAAATCCATGGAAAATTATGATACGATTCAGCCAATCCAATTCAGGACAAAACCATGTTTGACCTCCCCGATGACGAAATTTTGCCGCTTTCCAAAGACCACATCTTTTACACCTGGTCGGCGCAGGCCAGAGTCAATCCCATTGTAGTCCAGCGCGCTAAGGGTGTCTATTTTTGGGATGTGAACGACAAACGTTATCTCGATTTTAACTCGATGACAATGTGTGTCAACATTGGGCATGGCGACGAGCGCGTCATCAAGGCGATGCAGGAACAGGC
This sequence comes from Anaerolineaceae bacterium, assembly GCA_003598975.1. Lineage (GTDB taxonomy): Bacteria > Chloroflexota > Anaerolineae > Anaerolineales > Villigracilaceae > Denitrolinea. Next base: position 9,944 of record QZIJ01000114.1, read on the forward strand.
CGCCGCGCTTCCCTACGCCGCGCCGGGCATGACGACGAAAATCCGCGCGCTGGCGAGCAAGGCGGTCGCAGATGTGACTCCGGGCGGGAAACTGTCCAAAATCCTTTTTACTCTCGGCGGGGCGGACGCCAACGAGAACGCCATCAAACTGGCGCGCGGCTACACAGGACGCTTCAAGATCTTGACGCGTTACCGCTCCTATCACGGCGCAACGATGGGTTCCATGGCCGCCACGGGCGATCCGCGCCGTCACATGTGGGAACCTGGCACCATGCCCGGCGTGGTGCACTTCCTCGACCCGTATCGTTATCGCTCCACCTTCCATCGGACGAATCCAGATATTTCCGAAGAGGAATTCACCCGCGATTATCTCAACCACCTCGAGGAGATTATCCGCTACGAGGGACCAGAGACGATTGCCGCCATTCTGATGGAATCGGTCACGGGGACGAATGGCATCATCATCCCGCCTGAGGGTTACATGCAGGGAGTCCGCGCGTTGTGCGACAAGTATGGCATCGTCATGATCGCGGACGAGGTAATGAGCGGGTTCGGTCGCACGGGCAAATGGTTTGCCGTTGAACATTGGAATGTCATCCCAGATATTATGACGATGGCAAAAGGGCTCACGTCCGCGTACGCGCCGTTGGGAGCAGTGGCCATGAAACCCGAAATTGCGGCGGCGTTCGACGAACGCGTCTTCGAGAGCGGGTTGACGTATACGTCGCACCCCGTCTCGTTGGCGGCGGCGGTGGCGAATATCCACGTGATGAGGGAGGATAAACTCGTCGAGCACGCGGCCAGCCTGGGTCCCGCGCTGAAGCGGATGTTGTCCGACCTGGGTGAAACACATCCCTCCGTCGGGGATGTCCGTTCCATCGGGCTGTTCGGAATCGTCGAGTTGGTCAGGAATCGAAAAACGAAAGAGCCGATGGCGCCGTGGAACGGGTCGTCGCCCGAGATGACCGTGTTGCGGAAGTTTTGTCTTGACCATGGTTTGTTCCTGTACACGCATTGGCATACGGTATTGATTATTCCGCCGTTAGTGATCAATGAGGCGCAATTGAAGGAGGGATTGGATGTGCTCGACCAGGCATTAAGCATTACGGACAGGGCGGCAGGATGAATCTCACTTATGCGGTCTGGTTGACGGTATCAAGCGGGGTGGGTGTTTTTGTGGCCTACCTCGCCTGGCAACGGCGGCAGACCGCGCCGGCAGCACCAGCCCTGTTCATGTTGATGCTGTCCCTGGCATTTTGGTCGCTAACCTATGCCATTTCGTGGATCGTTCCTTCCGACGCGATGGGCATCTTCTGGTTGAAATTGACTTACGTGGGAGCCGTTAGTGCACCAGTTGCATTTTTTGTGTTGGTGCTTTATTTTGTTGACCGCTATGCCTGGTTGACCGATAGAGTTTATGTTTTATTGATGTTCGTCCCCATATTGACTATTTTCCTATTGTGGACGGATCCCTGGCATCATTTGTTTTTCGGTGATTACCCTCTGCTGGGGAGAGGCTCCATTTATCATGGTGGTCCGTGGTTCTATGTAAGTTTGGTGTATTTGTATGCGTTGATCATCGCAGGGAGCGTTCTGCTCATTCGGACCCATTTACGTTCTTCGCAGTTTTATCAAAGGCAGACGCGTGTCGTGTTGGCGGGGGCGCTTCTGCCGTGGCTGGTCAATTTTTTAATGCTTTTGGGATGGAATCCAGCCAGGGGTTTGGATTTGACGCCTCTGGCATTTACGGGCACCGGCTTGCTTTTCGCCTATGGCATTTGGGGCTATCGCATGATGGATTTGATCCCCGTCAGCCGCGATGTGCTTGTGGAAAACATGGATGATGCCATTCTGGTTGTGGATACAAAATGGCGCGTGGTGGATATCAACCCGAAAGCGCTCGAACTGGCCGACTCCGGGCTGGATACTCCCATTGGAAGGCCATTGGTGGAAGTGTTTTCCCGCTGGCGTCACATCTATCCCAATTTTTCCGATACGGATGGCCGTGTGGAAGTCAAATTGGACCGTCCGCCTTTTTCCAATCTTGATTTGCAAATCGCTTCCTTGAAAGATCGTCAGGGCCACATGGTAGGCAGGCTGGTGACCTGGCGCGATATCAGCGCGCAAAAACAGACGGAAGCGAAATTGCGGGTTTTCTTCCACGCAGTCGAACAGAATCCCACTGCCATTGTTATCACCGACCCGCAGGGACGCATTGAATACGTCAACCCGCGCCTGACACAGTTAACTGGCTATGGATTGGATGCGCTGCGCGGCAAGACGCCCAGAGTCTTTAAATCGGGAGAGACCGCTGACGACCTTTATGCCAGACTCTGGGAAACGGTCACAAAGGGAGATGTGTGGGAGGGTGAGGTTCTCAACTGCAAGAAGAATGGACAAGTCTATTGGGTGCATGAATTGATTGCCCCGGTAATGAACGACGCGGGGATGGTGACGCATTTTGTAGCCATGCAGGAGGATATAACCGAGCGGAGGAATTCCGAGGCGGAAATGAAGAATCTGAACATTCGGTTGCAGGGGAAATTGACCGAAATTGAGAATTTGCACGATCAACTGCGCGAAGAGGCCATTCGCGATGGCTTGACGCGGATGTTCAACCGCCGATATATGGAAGAGACCCTCGAGCGGGAGATTTCGCGAGTTGAGCGCGAGCCTCAACCCATCAGCGTGGTCATGATGGATGTGGACCTGTTCAAATCCATTAATGATAATTATGGCCACCAGGCCGGTGACGCGGTTCTGCAAACGCTGGGAACAATGCTATTGGAAAACACCCGTATCAGCGATATTGCCTGTCGTTATGGCGGGGATGAAATGCTGGTAGTCATGCCGGGCGCGACGCAGGAAGTGGCTGTTGCCCGCGCGGAGGAATGGCGGGCGGCCTTTTCGATGATGGAATTTACCTTTGGCGAAGCAAAAATCAGGACGACCCTGTCGTTGGGCGTTGCCTCGTTCCCAGAACAGGCCCAGAATCTCATTCAATTGCTGACTGCCGCGGACAAGGCCCTGTATTGGGCCAAGATTAAACGCAATCAGGTTCAACTTTACGACCCGTCCACCATGGGCGGGAGTCAATTCCGCTCGGACAGCATTCGCTGATTATGGGTAATACATGGTGGGGATATGTTGTCTGATAAAATGAAGAAAATCACAAGACGGCAGGAAAATAAATGACATCCAATGAAAATCGTGTAAAAATGTTGATTCTTGGCTCAGGCCCGGCGGGGTTATCCGCGGCGCTGTATGCGGCACGCGCGGAACTCGCGCCTGTGTTATTGACTGGCGCGCAACTGGGCGGTCAAGCCGCGCTGACCTATACCATCGAAAACTACCCCGGTTTTCCCGATGGCGTAGGCGGCGCGCAACTTGGCGAGTTGTTCCAGAAACAGGCGGAACATTTCGGAACGCGCGTCGAGTTTGACACCGCCAACAAAGTGGATTTGTCGGCGCGGCCATTCAAAGTCACGACGGACGCGGGGGAATATTTGTCGGATTCGCTCATCGTCACAACAGGCGCGAGTCCCATTCACCTGAACGTTCCTGGTGAGGATACCCTGCTCGGACGCGGCGTCTCGTATTGCGCGACCTGTGACGGTGCGTTCTTCAAGGACAAGAAGGTGGTGGTCATCGGCGGCGGGGACAGCGCGCTGGAAGAGGCCATCTTCCTGACGCGTTACGCTTCGTCTGTGACTATTGTCCACCGCCGCGACGAACTGCGCGCGGGACCGATCCTGCAGAAACGCGCCAAGGAAAACCCGAAGATTCAGTTCATCTGGAATACGGTGGTGACTGAGATTCGCGGCTCTGCCAAAATGGAATCGGTGCAGTTGAAGAACGTGCAAACGGGCGAAGAATCCACGTTTGCGGCGGACGGCATTTTCATTTTCATCGGTCACACGCCGAATACGCAACTCTTCGAAGGTCAGTTGAAGATGGATTCACATGGCTACATTGAAGCAGATATGCTGATGCAGACCAGCGTACCGGGTGTGTTCGCGGCGGGGGAGGCGGCTGACCCGCATTTCCGACAGGTGATTACGTCTGCGGGGATGGGCGCCGCGGCGGCTATTCAGGCGACGCGGTTCCTCGAAGCGGAAACCGGCTAAAGGTCAGAATGAAGTGAGGAGGCTTTTTCGGGCGGGGCGAAAAAGTCTCCTTTTGTCATAAAAATTGGTGACATATTTATCTTTTCGTGTGTTCACGTCTGGAATAAAATCCAGCATCAATTCAAATTTGGAGGAACGATGAAGAAAATCTCGATCATCGGCGCGGGGATGACAGGTTCGACTGCCGCGCACTGGCTGGCGGAACGCGAGCTGGCTGACGTTGTATTGGTGGATGTGGTGGAAGGTATGCCGCAGGGCAAGGGACTCGACCTGCTGGAGGCGATGCCGATCATCGGCAAGGACGCGCAGATCGTTGGAACAAATGATTATGCCGACACAAAAGGCTCGGACATCGTCATCATCACGGCGGGCGTGGCACGCAAACCTGGCATGAGCCGCGACGACCTGCTGACAATCAACGCGGGTATCGTCGGCACGGCCGCGACCGAAACGTTGAAATATTCGCCCGACGCGTTTTACATTGTTTTGACTAATCCGCTCGACACGATGGCATATCTGACGTTGAAGAAGACGGGACTGCCGCGCGAGCGCGTGATTGGACAGGCTGGCATTTTGGACTCGGCCCGCATGCGCGCTTTTGTTGCGCTCGAGACGGGCGTAAGCGTTGAAAATATCCAGTGCTACGTGCTGGGCGGCCACGGAGACGAGATGGTTCCGCTGACGCGTCACTCGAATATCGCGGGGATTCCACTGCGCGATTACATCCCCGCCGATAAACTCGAAGCCATTGTCAACCGCACGCGCAAGGGCGGCGGCGAGATCGTCAACCTGTTGAAGACGGGGTCAGCGTATTACGCGCCTTCTGCCGCGGTGACGCAAATGGCCGAGGCGATTCTCAAGGACAAGAAGTTGATTGTTCCGTGTGCGGCGTACATGCAGGGCGAATACGGCCTGAACGATATGTACTTTGGCGTGCCTGTCGTGCTCGGCGCGGGCGGCATGGAAAAAATCGTTGAATATAAATTCGACGCCGATGAAAAAGCCATGTTCGAAAAGTCCGCCGCTTCGGTGAAAGAGACGCACGAGGCGTTGAAGAAGTTGGTAAACATCTAGCCCGTCACACCTGCACTTGCACGCAGGTGCAAGTGTTGCGAGGAGGGCGTTTGTCCCGACAAAGCAATCCCCGCTAGGATGAGATTGTTTCGCTCCGCTCGCAATGATGATAAAATTTTGGAGGTATCCCATGATTTTGCACGAAAAGATTGCCGCGCAACTGCCTTCCTGGCGCGAGCGCATTAAAGTTTTGGCAAAAGATCACGCCGACGTGGTTGTGGATCAGGTCACGGTCGGACAGATCGTGGGCGGGATGCGTGACATCAAGTCCCTGCTGACCGACGTCTCGTTCGTGGACCCCGCGGAGGGCATCCGTTTCCGCGGCATGTCCATCCCCGAGGTGTTGAAAGCGCTTCCCAAGGTGCGCGGCACAAAAATGCCGCTGGTGGGTGGGTTGTATTACCTGTTGATGGTTGGCGAAGTCCCCACCAAGGAGCAGGCTTTGGAAGTGGAAGCCGAGTGGGCGAAGCGCGCCGAGATTCCCGATTATGTTTTCAAAATGCTCAAGACGATGCCGAAAGAGATCCATCCGATGATCATGCTCTCGCAGGCGGTCATGGTGATGGCGCACGATTCGCAATTTACGAAAAAATATCACGAGGGCATGAAGAAAGATATATATTGGGAATCCGCGCTCGAAGACAGCATGGACTTGACCGCCAAACTTCCCATCATCGCGGCGTTCATTTATCGCATGAAATACTTTGGTGAAAAAGGTAAGCCTCGATACAATCCCAAACTGGATTACGGCGCGAACTTCGCGCGTATGATGAAAGTCTCGGACAAAAAGGGATACGCTGAACTTGCCCGCTTGTACTTCATCCTGCACTCGGATCACGAGTCTGGGAATGTCTCGGCGCACGCGACGCATTTGGTGGGTTCCTCGCTCTCGGACATTTACTTTGCCTTCGCGGCGGGATTGAGCGGTCTCGCGGGGCCCCTGCATGGACTCGCCAACCAGGAATGTCTCGCGTGGCTGATAGACGTGAAGGATGAGTTTGGCGGCGTCCCCTCGCGCGACGACCTATATAAATTCGCTTGGGACACGCTCAATAGCGGAAAGGTGATTCCTGGCTACGGACACGCCGTCCTGCGCGTGCCTGATCCGCGCTTCACGGCTCAGATGGAATTTGCCAAGAAGAATTTCCCCGAGGATGAACTTGTCCGCCTCGCAGACATGGTTTTCGATGTTGTCCCTGCCGTGTTGAAAGAGCAGGGCAAGGCCAAGAATCCCGCCCCGAACGTGGACGCGATCTCTGGCACGTTGCAGTACTACTACGGCGTGCGCGAGTTCGATTTCTACACCGTCCTGTTCGGCGTGGGCCGCGCCCTCGGCGTGACGGCTAACTACGTTTGGGCGCGCGCGCTGGGTCAGCCCATCGAGCGTCCGAAGTCAGTGACCACCAAAATGTTGGAAGACGCGGTTGCGAAAGCGAAGCAATCCGCCTCGTAGCATCCAACCCATCAGTTTCAACCTCCCGAAGTCGTTTGACATCGGGAGGTTTTGTTTATAAATGCACAACCACCTGTAATGGAATCGCCCCAATTCGGGTAATAGTGATAAACTTTATGAAGAAATTTACAATTTGGCGATTGTAGTGATACATCATGTGGATTGTTGCCGCGTTGCAAAGGAGTCATAAGATGTCTTCTGCTGTCGATTCTCCCAAGTCCGAGAAGCTTGTGCAACCTTACCCTCCCAGTTTTGTGGATCGGCTGATGGCCTGGATCGAACGCCTGCCCGGTTCCGCCTGGGGATTTTACCTGTTGGCAAGCGTGATCTTCGTCGCGTTGGGGCACGGTCTGCGCTGGCTGGACGGCTCCATAGAGACGGGTACGTTTGACCCTTTCAGACTAATCACCGATTTTCTCACGATCTATGCGCTTGCCATTTTGCATCTGCTCAATTCCACGGCGCGCCGTTCACTGGAGGAATTTCGTTCTGCGCTCGGAAAACCCGAAGCAGAATATGAGAAGTTGCGTTACGAACTGACCACCCTATCCCCGCGTTTTGTGTACATTATGACTGGCATCGCCCTCCCGTTTGCGGCTTTGAGCATTGCGGGCGATCCAGCCGGGTGGGGAATCATGGATGACTCTTCGCTGGTTACAAATGTATTCAGCGCTTTGCAGGCGACCCTCTCTACCGTTTCGTTCATCGGGTTGATCTCCAATGCGATTCGCCAATTGCGGTTGATCAACACCATCCACAAATCAGCGAACAACATCAGCCTGTATGAGAGCCATTCGCATCATGCCTTCTCCAGATTGACCGTTCGCGCTGCCATCGCGCTTGTGTTTCCCATTTACTTTTACTCGTTCGTGGTCTTTCTGCAAATCGGCAGACTCGGAACGATGTCAGCGGTGGATAATCTCCTGGTCTTGTTTGTCATTCTTATCTCCGCCGCAGTGTTCATCCTGCCACTGCTTGGGATGCGTAGAAGGCTCCTGGATGAGAAGGGACGGCTGATAAATGAATCCAACCGCAAGTTTGAAGCCACAGCGCGCATACTTCATGAACGGGTGGAGGCGGAGGAGTTTGAAAAGACGGGAGTTCTCCAATCAACAATGACAAGCCTCCTTCTGGAAAGGGAGACACTGAAAAAGATCTCCACCTGGCCGTGGGAAGCGGAGACCATGCGTGGATTTTTGTCATCGGTCGGACTGCCGATCCTGTTATGGTTCATCACCACGTATTTGGGACGATTCTTTCAATAGGCTTGTTTGAAGATATGAACGACTCTGAAAAACCCTTCGAAGTTGAAAAGGCTTCGGGAGGTTTTCATTATGAAGGGAAACGGTTTGGGAGCGGATTAGTTTAAATAGGATAAAAGTGGTAAACTTTGCGGCGGCGTTTTGGTAGCGCTAATCTTACAGGTTTCACCAAAAGGAGAATGTGGTATGAAAAAAGTGTTCAAATGGATTGGCATTGTGCTCGGCTCGTTGCTCGTGTTGGTTCTGCTCGCGGCGGCAACTTTATATTTTATCGGTAACTCCCGCCTGAATCGGACTTATGATTTTCCGCCCTCCAACATTACCATTCCTACCGATGCGGAAAGCATCGCGTATGGCAAACATCGCGCCGAGACCTTATGTCAGGGTTGTCATGGCCCAGACCTAAGCGGAATCGAAAACTGGCTTAGCGCAGGCCCGCTCGGAACCATCGACTCTGCCAATCTCACTTCTGGTGAAGGCGGGTTTGGGCGCGATGCCGCTTCGGATGAAGATTACGTGCGCGCCATTCGCCATGGCATTGATCCCAAAGGCAAGCCGCTCTACATGCCCGCGGTTGTCTCCACGGCATATTTGAGCGATGAGGATTTGGGAGCGATCATTGCTTATGTCAAATCCATCCCGCCCGTGGATCGCGTTACGAATGGGCACAACTTTACGCCCCTGGCAAAAATCCTGCTGGTGGTAGGGGCACTGCCTCAATTGCCAGTGGAGACGGTGAGCCATGATGTACACGTCAGCGCGCCCGCGCGTGGTGTCACCGCGGAATACGGGGAATACATGGTCAACACGAACGATTGCCGCATCTGTCATGGCGAACAGTTGAATGGCGGCCCCTTTCCCGATCCGACCATCACGTTTATATCGCCGAACTTAACCACAGGTGGTGAAGTTGCCTTCTGGACAGAGGAGCAATTCATCAGTACCATTCGGACTGGCGTTACGCCGAGCGGGCATGAATTGAATCCAGATCGAATGCCGTGGAAGGATTATCGCTTTATGTCGGACGATGAACTGAAGGCGATTTACATGTACCTGCAGTCCCTGCCGAAGTTGCCACAGTACACGGAATAGATTGAAATAAGAATCTCCCGAAGCAAACGCTTCGGGAGATATTGTTTATTGTTTTTTCTCTCGATACTGGTCATGTTCGGGATCGGCCACCTCGAACTTGACCAGTTTGATGATGCGCGCCTTGTCCCGTAAAAACCACGGGACGATCTGCCTGGCATGCTCGTGGCTCACCGCTTCCACAATGGCGTAGGCCGCGTGGTCGCTGTCCTTGCATCCCCACTCGAAATTGTGCAGGTAACCCGCTGCATGCAATTCATCAATAGCGCGGTCGCAATCCTCCACACTATGCGGCGATTCGATCAAATACCTTTCCATGGAAATCTCCTTTCACCACTAAAGGTTGACCAATGTGGATAAGTATAGTCCAATTAACCGCACTGTCAACGGAGAAGATTATGGTTTCAAGGCTCGCGTCGCGACGTAGGTGGGCATGAGGTCGCCGACAATGAAATCCTTGTGATGATCTTCATACAGACCGATGAGATGGAATCCCGCCTCCATCTGACCTGCCAGTTGGTCGCTGAGCGAATGGCTGTGTTCCAGCGGAAGGTTTTTCTCCATCATCTTCTGCATGATCTCGGGATGCTCTGAGTCGGCGTAGGGAAGTTTGTGCGTCACTTCCAGCACGCCTTGATCGGCTTTGTCCAGATCGAAGATGTAGACAGCAGGATTCATGAACCCTGCCAGCATCGTCCCGCCGCGGCGCAGGACGCGGAAGGCTTCCTTCCAGACAGGGCGAATCTCGTGGATGAACAGATTCGAGACGGGGTGAAAAATGAAATCGAACGACTCATCCGCGAACAGGGAAAGGTCGCGCATGTCGCCCTCGACGAGCCTCATCTGCAACCCCTCGCGTTCGGCTACTTCGCGATCCCGATCCAGTTGACGCGGCGAATTGTCTAGCACGGTGACGTTGGCTCCTGCCGCGGCGAAGACGGGGGCCTGCTGTCCGCCGCCACAGGCGAGGGCAAGCAGATCCAATCCCTGCATAGGCGGGAACCAGTCGCGCGGCACAGGGCGATTCTCCGTCAGTAACACAGACCAGTCTCCCCGTCGCGCGGAAGCGATAACGTCCGCACTGACGGGAACCGTCCACGGATTGCCACTGCCCACCTCGGCATCCCAGGCTTTTTGGTTGTAGGCTCGAATATCCATTGTGGTTTCCTTTGCTCCAATTCTACTTGAATCGGAACGCCCCTGTCTCTGGTGAAACAGGGGCGTTCGCGAGGAGACGATCAAGCAGGGGAGGGGATTTCGGTCGGCATGGTCTCTGTCTCTGTAACGGGCTGGTGGATGCGGTGCAGGATGAGATAACCCAGTACGGAAAGCATCCCGACGATGCCGCAGGCGTACCACAACCAGTTCGGGTCAATGTTGTCCACGATTAAACCAGCCAGCCATGGGCCGATGGCGAAGGGGATGCCCCACGCCAGATTGCCGAAGATGGCGTTGTAGCGTCCGCGCATTTGCTCGGGGGCAAAACTGGCGACCAGCGCTTGTCCGACGGGTGCCACCAGCATCTCGCCAACGGTAATGACAACCATCGCGAGGATGAACATTCCGTAGGTGCCAACAAAGCCATACATGGCGAATCCAACAGCGTAGAGTAGGGTGCCAAGCGCCATGACCAGCATGGGAGGCCGTTTTTCGATGCGCCGAGTGATCCAGAATTGGAAGAGCACCACCATGGCAGCGTTGATGCTGAGGATGTAGGCGTAACCGTCTTCGGGGATGCCGTAGGTGTCGCGCAGGAAGACGCCGAGGGTGACGTTCATGTTCATGTAGACGAACGCGGATAACATGCTTGCGAAGATGAACATCATGAAGATGCCGTCGCGAAAGACTTTTCCATAGCCGAGCAGGGTCTGCCCGAACGTTTCGGGGACTTCGTGTTCGTGCGGCGCAGGCTTGGTTTCGGGGATCGTGAGATAAACGATGATCGCCGAGATGATGCTGATGACCGCGTCGATGAGGAACAGCGCCAGGTAGGAGCGCGCCGCCACCAGTCCGCCGATGATCGGCCCGAAGACGACGGCCAGGTTGAAGGTCACGCGGATGATGCCGAATCCCTCGGCGCGTTTTTCCTCGGGGAGCACGTCTGCGATGATGGCCTGCTGGGCGGGTCCGCCGACGTCGGTGAACAGACCCGAAACAAAGCCGATGATGAAGAAGCCTTCGAGCGTGTTCACCAGTCCCATCGCGGCGGTGCTGAGCGATGAGGCGACCAGGCTGAAGATGATCATTTTTCGGCGGCCGAATCGGTCGGTCAGCGCGCCACCCGAGAGACTGCCAATGAAACTCGTGATCGAAAAGATGAGGAACAGCACGCCCACTTCGCTCAAGCCGACATTAAACCGCTTGGTAATGTAAAACGCGAAGAATGGGAAGAGCATCGAGCCACCCAGACGGTCAATAAAGGTCGTGGTGACAACGATCCAGAAAGTGCGTGGAAATTCGTTATAGGTCGAGCGCCATTTGCTGGCGAGTTTATTCATTCTCTCTCCAAAAAGTTAGCGAGCCAGCGCTCCCGTTTGCGTGTTGCGATTATGCATGGCGGCATGGTTGTAGCGCTGGCGCAGGGCTTCGCCGGTGACGATCATCCACTCGGCGAAATGGGCAATGCGATGGGAGACCCAGTCGCGGCTTTGGTAGTGGACTGGGGACGCTTCGTTCAACAGACGATGGATGCGGATCTCCGCTTCGAGATTCCGCTGCTGTAGTCTGGCAGCGAATTCCTGATAAATTGGGCTGGTGTTGTTCATTCGATTCTCCTTTGGTAAGCCTGCTACTGGCCGAGCAGGAAGGCGGAAACAGCTTTGAGCGTTTTTGTGATGCGGCCGCGATTTAGCGAATAGGCCTTGGCTCCGTTGACCCTTCGCTCCTGTAAATATCCAGTGGCGGTCAGTTGACCGAGGTAACGCGATACGCTGGGTTGACTGAGTCCCGTTGCTTCGATGATCTCCTGTGCGCGCATTTCTTCATTGTTGCGAACCATTTGCAGGATCTGCAGGCGGGTCTCATCAGCGAGGGCAGAGAGACGGGCGATGATGTCTGCGCGGTCCAGGTCGGGGATGCGGGTGGCGGCGTTATCTGGGGTGCGTGCCCCGAAGATCACAATCAGCGAATTCATGTCGGGCAGGCGGGTCACATAAGGCCCGATGTGAGCGTTGGGGATAAAAATGATCTGGTGCGCTTTTTCGAGGGCGGGCCTCCAGGCTTCTTCGGCCAGGTCCTGTCCTGTGATGAAGCGCGCGGCCTCGAGCTGGTCCATCCGCGTGAAGTCTGTGGACTGGAAGGCCTGCACCGATTCCTGGAGTATGTTTTCTACACGTTCCCATTCAGGGCGGAACCGCATCTCCCAGAAATTTTGCAGATAATCAACAATCAGCGACTTCATGGCTGGCGGATCGATCACGTACTCGTAGGCGCGGGCCTCGATTTCTCTGTCAACGTATTCCTCGCCGAATCGTGCGATCAGAAAATCAACATAATTTTCGGCGGAGGCGAGCGCAGTGTTCCAATCCACGGGAGGAAGGGGTTGACTGCCCTCAGAGTGCTTGACTCGCATGTTGGCGTAGGCGTCCAGCATTTTTGAGCGCATCGCCAGCGGGTCCATATTGGACAAGCTCGCAAGGTAATCTGCAAATGAATTCCAACTCTCGTCCACGGAAATGATGTGGTAGAAGCCGAGAACCACCAGCTTATGCTGGAATTTTTCCTCCGCAGACATCTTGTTTCGAGTTTCTTGTATCCAGTTGGTAATTCCTGGCATATCCTCGTCTTTGGCCAGTACAAGCATGCTGGCTAATGCGTTGCGGGCGGGTTCCAAGGCAACGGTAAGGGCGGCTGTTTTTTCGAGATTGAGATTGAATGGCATGGTTTTCTCTGAATTGAATTATTTGAATTATTTAGAAAATTGAATAACTTCGATTATTATAAGCAGTTCTTTCAATTTGTCAAGAGGCTGGAATAAAAAATCCCGCTTTTCGGCGGGATTTTTGCAAGTTTATGGGGTTGTAGTGGATGGGGCGGTGACGCCAATCCAGGTAAACACTCGCTTTTCGCTGGCGGCTCCCGCGGGACTCCAAATGGGGTCCCCCTGCTCGTCAGTCCCTGTCTGGCGGACGGGGACGACCCACCAGCGCATGACGTGAGCCACACTATCGTTCGGGCGGAACGAGGTTGGGATAACGAAACTGGTATCGGTGACGTATTCCAGAATTCGGCGGCCCTGGTCGGCGGTGACATCTTCGATGATGACCTGATAGGCTTCGCCGTCTCGGAGCACGCCGAGGGAGGCCCATTGCAGGGTCACGATGTCGTGCGCGAGGGTGAAGGCCGCGCCGTCGATGGGCAGGAGCAGGTTCGGGGCGGGATACGGAGGCGGAGGCGTCGGGGTGGGAGTCGGCTGATTAGGGTCGGGTGCGCGATTACAGAGTGGAATCAGAAGCGTCTGTCCGAGAAGGACATTGTCCGTAGGCAGGTTGTTGAAAGTGCGGATGTCCGCCATCGAGACATTGTAATTGGCCGCGATGCTGGAAAGCGTATCATTGGCTTGCACGGTGTAACTGGCTGTGGGGCAGGCCGCCTTGGTGGCCGCGTCCGGTTCCAGCGTACTGGTGGGAGGTGGAGGCGGAGTGGGAGTCGGGTAAGGGACTTTGATCACCTGTCCGATGCGCAGCATGGTGCAGTTGGCATCCAGGTTATTCAGCACGATGATGCTGGTGGTGGAAACGCCAAAAGTAAAGGCGATTCCGCCGCATGTATCCCCAGGCTGGACGGTGTAGTCAATAGGCGGAAGCGGCGTGAAGGTTGCGGTGGGCGTCAGGGTGAAGATTTCAGTGGCAGTCGGTGTGACCGTGGCGGTGTTGGTGGCAGTTGGGACGGCGGTTGGATCCACGACGCGGTTGGCGGCGCGCAACGCGCCAAAGACGACGGCCGCGCCAATGAGCAGAATGACCACAAGCGCGCCTAATGCGGCGGGCAGGCTGAGGGTGATCTCTGGCATGCGGGCGGCTTGCAGATTGGATGGTTTCTCGGTTTTCTTGGCTGGCGCCGCGGCTTTGGCCGTCAATTCTGTGCCGCAGACCAGACAACGCGAGGCGTTTTCACTCAACCGCGTGCCGCAGGTTGGACATATTTTTGTTTTTTTGTTATCGGTTTCTGGACTCATCGGGCGGGATTATACCATCGAAAAATTAGGGGGTTTTAAGGCGCGAAACCTTCCACCAAAACCATATTGGTTCGTGCATATTTATGGCGCAGAGCGCGGGCGGGGGCATATTCGGGCGAATTCAGCCAAGCCCTTGCCTGTTCGGTGGGATGTAATGTCCGCCTACGCCGCCAGTGTTGGAGGCGCAAGGCGGATATATTCCTTGTAACCCTCAGGGTCGGTGACTTCAATATCAACGATCGCATAAGCAGTCATGATGAACTCCTTATCCTGCCTCTTTTGGAGGGGAGGCTGGTTTGTTCTTCAATGTTGTGACGAGTACTTTGTCTACGCGGCGGGCGTCCATATCCATCACTTCGAAGTGCAGGCCGCTCCACTCGAACTGGTCGGACGTCTGCGGGATACGTCCCAGCGAGAACATGACGAAGCCGCCGAGCGTTTCGTAATCCTCCTCTTCGGGCAGGTCGCGCAAGTTGAAGATTTCCTTGAAGTCGTCCACGGACAACATGCCGTCCAGCAACCACGAACCATCCTGGCGTTGGGTGGCCACTGGTTCGTCGGTACCGATTCCCTCCACGATCTCGGACAGGATGTCGTTGAGCGTGATGAGTCCCTGCACCGCGCCGAACTCGTCCACAACCAGCATGAGTTCCGCCTTGCCGCCTTTGAACATCTCCAGCGCCTGTGAAGCCATTGCAGACTCGGGGATGTAAATGGCAGGATGCAGGTTATGCCTCAGGTTGATTTTTTCGCCCGCAAGATTGGTCAGCAACAGGTCGCGGGAGCGGACCACTCCCACCACATTTTCCAGCGAGCCATCTCGGACGGGGAACCGCGAGAAGGAACACCCCGCGATCTTTTTGCGGATTTCCTCGGCTGGATCGTCCACCTCCAGCCAGACAATCTCGGTGCGCGGCGTCATCAGCGAATAGACGCGTTGGTCGCCGATGCTGAAGACGCCCTCAATCATATCCTGCTCGGATTCCTCGAAAACGCCCGCTTGCGTGCCCTGGTCGAGCAGGACTTGCAATTCCTCCTCTGTTACGGGTTGTTCCTCGGATGCGTTTATGCCCAATAAACGCAAAATGAGGTCGGTTGACCAGCTAATCACTGTGATGAGTGGAGAAAACAACCTGGACACAAACAGCATTGGCTTGGCCACAATGCGCGCAATAAGTTCAGGGCGGTGCAGTCCCAATCGTTTGGGAACCAGTTCGCCCAGCCAGATTGTCAGGATGGTGATTACCAGGACAACAAACCCCAGCGCCAGAGATTCACTATACAGTTCCAGTACCTGGACCTTGGCAATTTCAATAGCCAGAAATTTGGCCAAAGTGGCTCCGCCAAACGCGCCTGTAAGCACGGAAATGAGTGTGATCCCAATTTGAACGGTGGTTAGAAAGGTGTTTGGCTTTTTAGACAGGTCCAGCGCGATCTGTGAAGCGTGATCTCCTTCGTTTGCCTGTTGCTGCAAGCGCGCTTTGCGTGATGCCATCAACGCCGCTTCCGACATGGATAATATGCCATTGACCAATATCAATAGCGCGACAATCAATATTTCATTCCAGGAACTCATCGTGTGCCTTCCTGATGAATCACGGTCTTTATCAGCCTTGTTTCATTTGATAAGAGTGATTGAGCAGACTTTTTCAAACCAGTTCTATTCCTTTTCCACTTTTAACCTTGCCGATCACCCAGGCGGATTGATTCAACTCGTCTGCGCGTTTCAAGAATGCAGATAGTTCATCCTGCGGCACACCCAACAACAGGCCGCCACTGGTTTGCGGATCGTAGAGCAACATTTGCGAGGCTTCATCCAGGTGGCGCTTCCAGTTAACGGAGGCGCTGTAATATCGCAGGTTGTCGAATGCGCCGCCGGGGAACGCCCCCATCGCTGCGTATTTGTGCGCGCAACTCACGAACGGGATTTTTTCATACTCTAATTGCAGGGAAACGGCCGAAGCCTCGGCCATTTCGAGTCCGTGACCGAGCAGGCTGTAGCCAGTGACGTCCGTCCCGCCGCGCAGGTTGAATTCGACCGCCAGTTCGGAGGCGGACTTGTTCAGCCGCGACATCCATCCCACCACTTCGTTCACATCTGGATCTTCGGCGCGTTCCTGTTTCAGGGCGGTGGTCGTCACCCCGAAGCCAATGGGTTTCGTCAGCACCAGTGCGTCGTCTGGACGGAGGCCGCTCTTCGTCAGCATGTGACGCGGGTCTACAAATCCGATCACCACGAGTCCGTACTTCGGCTCCTTGTCGTTGATGGTGTGTCCGCCCGCGATGACCACTCCCGCCTCGAGCGTCTTTTCCGCGCCCCCGCGCAGAATCTCGGATGTGATTTCAACGGGCAGATTATCGGGCATGGCCGCGACGTTCAGTGCCAGGAATGGCTTGCCTCCCATGGCATATACGTCTGAGAGACTGTTGGCCGCCGCGATGGCGCCGTAATCGTAGGCATCATCCACAACGGGGGTGAAGAAATCCGTTGTGGCAACGAGAGCCCGCTCATCGTCCAGCCGCCAGACCGCCGCGTCGTCGGGACCGTCGAGACCCACCAGCAGTTCGGGATAGTCCACGGGTTTAAAAAGTCCCTGCATGGGGCGCAGAACCTGCGCCAGCGTTTCCGCATTTAGTTTGGACGCTCAGCCCGCGCAGGAGGAAAGACTCGTCAGGCGGATTTGTTTTCCAGATGGGTGGTGCGAATTCATATTTCTCCGAAAGACCCTAAAGGTCTCTGCAGACCTTTAGGGTCTTATTTGACCACCTATTGTGTAATTACTTCTGGCAATGGGAAGAGGAACGGCGAATCTGCAGGGAGCAGCATCACCTGGATGCTTGGTGCCAGTTTGTTGATGTAGAGCCATGTCAACAATTCGGGACGACCCGCCAGTGAGAGGGCGATCAACTCGTTGGCTTTAGCCTCCGCCTCGGCCTGGATGATGCGCGCTTCCGCCGCGCCCTTGGCTGCGATCACTGCTGCATCGGCCTGGCCTTGCGCCACCTGACGCGCTTGCTCGGCTTCCTGCTTCTTTTGCTCAACCACGAACTTGGCTTGCAAGGCTTGCTGTTCGGCGATCTGCTTCTGCTCGATGGATTGTGCGTATTCCTCGGTGAAAGTAATATCGCGCAGGACAAAGTCTATCAGTGTCAGGCCGTTCTCTAACATTACTTTTTCCAGTTCGGTTGTGATTTGGGTAGCCATGTCAAAGCGTTTACTGCTCAGAACCTCTTCCACTCGATACTGGGAAACCGCGTCACGGATGATGCCACGAGCCTGCGGCAGGATCAGGTCATCCTGGTAACGGTGTTGCCATTCCTTGTGGATGGTGGTCACCACGGAGGGCTCGATTTGGTAAATGACGGAGGAATCCACCCAGATGCGCTGGCCATCCGATGTGCGCGCTTCCACCGTGAGTTCGCCCAGTGTCTCGCCTTCCGATTCCGTGCGCGCCATCGTAAAGGTTTGAATCGAGATCGGGTAGCGTTCCACCCGTTCCACAAACGGCACGATCCAATGCAGGCCCGAAGTCAGCGGCTCGGTCCTCATCCCGGTATCAGAAAGAATAGTGACCACCACGCCTGTTTCATACGGCTCAACGAAGACCAGACCTGCGCCCAGGGTTGTCATGAGCAGGGCAACCACCAATAAAACGATCGTTGCCGTGGTCATGCCTCCAGTCGCCTGCCTGCGCGAGGCCCGCACCACCACCATCGCCAGCGCGCCAAAGAAGATCAACCAGGAAAAGGTGGCGATGGCTTGAAAAACCGATGCAATGTTCATTTCATCCTCCAAATCTGATTTAAAACGACAGGCTCATTATACCCGCTCCCGCTTGCCCCTCAGTAACATCCGTGTTAACATCCTCTCATGCCCGAAGGAAAGATCATCGAACGATTTTTGGATGACCGCCGCGCCGCCGCGCGGATTTCCTGCCCGCCGACTCTCGTCCCCGCGCCCGGACAATATCTCCTCGCCCACGATCCCGCATCCGACGACCCGCTGGCGGTCCCTGTTTTCTCCGCGGGACTCTCCGCTGACGGTTTTCTCGCCGCCTCGCCCCTGCCCGCCGCGTGGATTCCCGGCACATCCATTCACCTGCGCGGTCCGCTCGGACGCGGATTCGCGCTTCCCGCGGCCGCGCGTCGGGTGGCGCTCGCCGCGTGGGACGTATCGTCCGCGTACCTGCTCGGAATGGTGACTCTGGCTTTGAAACAGGACGCGGCCATTTCACTCATCTGCGACGAGCCGCCTGAAAACCTGCCTGCCGATGTGGAGATCCGCCCGCTGGTCGCGCTGGAGGAGACTTGTCAATGGGCGGATTATCTCGCGCTGGCCGTGACGCGCGAGGGCTGGCGCGAACGCGTCGGGAACAGTGACGCGCTCAACGTCCCGCGGGAGGCGCAAGTGTTGATCGTCACGCCCATGCCCTGCGGCGGGCTGGCGGAGTGCGGCGTCTGTTCTGTGGAAGTCAAAAAAGGGATGTTTCTGGCCTGTGAAGATGGGCCGGTGTTCGGTCTATAAAAAATCGGGCTTCTCCAGAAGCCCGATTTTTTCTAATACCAAATTCGGAACGAGGTGGTGGTTTTGGCCTCCAGCCCGTCTTTGGTGACGAGGATTTCGATGTTCACCATTTTGCCATAGGGCTGGTTGACAAAGGTCAACGGGACGATCCCCACACCGCTGGAGTTCGTGGAGAACGTGAGCACGCTGTTCGTGCCGTCTGCCCATCGAACGGTGGCCGTTCCTTGCGCGCCGGTAACCGGTTGGAGGGTTTGGTCCTGAACAATAACGTACACCAATTGCTGGTCGCTGGCGAGCGTGACGGCTTTCCAGACGAAAGCCCGCACTTGCAGTTGGATCAGATTGCCACTGTGGTTTGGGTCCACTGGCTTGAGCAGGTTGGGTTCTTCCTGTTGACTATAAAAATAAGGCAATCCCAACTCCGCCACGCTCACGCGCTGTCCATCGGGCATCCAGGGTTTCCATTCAAAACGCGCATTCTCGAAATATTGGACGATCAGGTTGTTGTGGTATTCGAACGTGGAGATGGGGTTGCCGAACCGCTCCACACCGCCGTTGGCCTTGAAAAAATCGAGGAAGGCATAACAGACCGAGAGGCCAGTCTGGGCAAAATAGCGACAGGCGAACGGGTTGAAGATTTCGAGCCGTTCGCCGCCAGGCACATACATTTCACTGCCAATGGGCGTTAGTTTTACGCGTTGCCCGGCGGGCTGGTCGGGATGCAATTCGAAGCGGGCGCGCTGGAAGTATTGCACCAGCATCCCGTTTTTCGTGAAGGCTTCTGTGATCGGGTAACCGAACAATTGGGTCGCGTTCGAAACGCTTCTATAATACGTTAAAAAATCCCCGCTCACAAAATGCTTGGTATCATCAAAATACTCACTACCTGTCGATTGGGCAAAGGCGGGCGTGCCCATCGTCAGGAGCAGACATAACACAAAAAAAATCAAAAACAGGCGTTTCACACACTCATTATACCCAAATTGCCATTCAGACCACATTACAAAGCACTAACGGGAATTCTTCAAGAGC
Organism: Anaerolineaceae bacterium; assembly: GCA_003598975.1. Lineage (GTDB taxonomy): Bacteria > Chloroflexota > Anaerolineae > Anaerolineales > Villigracilaceae > Denitrolinea. The sequence continues at coordinate 29,682 of QZIJ01000114.1, forward strand.
GCCTCGACGATTCGGCTGGATGCATGGCCGTCGCCATACGGATTCGAGGCCCGCGCCATCTTCAG
>QZIJ01000143.1 GCA_003598975.1 Anaerolineaceae bacterium
GTTGAACAAATACAACCGCCAGCAGGACCGTTTTACCTACTACCATCACGATCCTGAAGACCCCAACAGTTTGAGCGGGAACCTGGTTTTTCCCATCTTCGTGGAGACAGACGGCATCGTCTGGATTGGGACTCTCGGCACTGGACTCAACCGCCTGAACCCAGTGACGGGGCGCTTCACCCACTACCGTTACGACCCAAACAATCCTGACGGCCTAAGCAGTGACGATGTGTATTCCATCCTGATGGATCGCAACGGATATTTATGGGTGGGCACCTCCCGCGCGCTCGACCGCTTCGACCCGCGCACGGGCAGGTTCACGCATTACCGCCCCGCATCCAAGGAGGACAGCGAGATCAGCATCTCTGCCCTGCCAGTTTATGTGATTTACGAGGATGCGGCTGGCGCGCTCTGGTTCGGGACATCCGATGGGTTGGATCAGTTCGAGCCGCTCACCGAAACGTTCATCCACTACCGCCCTAATCCCACCGAAAACACCAACCAGGTCATCGCGCTGGCAGCAGATAGCCGCGGACGCTTGTGGATCGGAACATTCAGCGGCGGGTTGTATCGCTTCAATCAAAGAAGCGAGGGCTTCATCAGTTACCTCAACGATCCGCTCGACCCCAAATCGCTTGCAAACAACCTCGTGTTCTCCATTTACGAAGACCGCCGCGGCAATCTCTGGTTTGGAACAGGCGGCGGCCTCGACCTGTACGATTCAACCACTGACACATTCACCCACATCACCGACAAGAACGGCCTGCCCAACAACGTTATCTACGGCATCCTCGAAGATGACGCCGGCGACCTGTGGCTGAGTACGAACAATGGCCTCTCGCGTTTTGACCCGGTAAAGAACGAATTCCGCAACTTCGTCGTCAGCGACGGCCTGCAAGGCAACGAATTCAACCTGTCTGCCTACGCCTATAGTAGTTCGCGCGGTGAAATGTACTTTGGCGGCTCGAACGGTTTCAACGCCTTCCGTCCGCTGAACATCGCAGACAGCGCGTACGACCCTCCCATCTACCTGACCTCCCTTTCACAGGAGGGCAAGCCCATCGAATTAGAAGAGCAAATCCAATATGCGCGAAACATCACCCTGACCTGGCCTCAAAACCAGATTGAATTCGAGTTTGCCGCCCTCGATTACAGCCAGCCCACCCGCAACAAATACGCCTACATGCTCGAAAATTTCGACAGCGGCTGGAACTACATCGGCATGCGCCGCAACGGGCGCTACACCAACCTTCCGGGCGGCGCTTACACCCTGCTCCTGAACAGCACCAACAGCGACGGCGTCTGGAGCGGCTCGCCCCTGCGGATTCAGGTGACAGTCATCCCGCCCTTCTGGCAGACAACCTGGTTCCGCATCCTGCTTGGACTTGGGCTGGTCGCGGCCGTACTCGGCGGATACAGGCTGAGACTGACATCCGTCCAACGCCGCAACCGCGAGCTGGCAAACCTCGTCCACGAGCGCACCCGCGCCCTCGAAAAAAGCACCACCGAAATGGAGGCCCTCTACCAGGCCGACGAAAAAATCCTGCGGACGGTCAGCATCAACCAGGTCTTCCAGACCCTCGTGGATGTGGCCGTGGATGTGCTCCACGCCGACAGCAGCGTGGTCTTCACTTGGGATGAGGAACAAACCTGTGTCATGCCGCGCGTCAGCCACGGGTTCAGCCCAAAGACGCTGGCCGCCATGAAGTTCTCGCGCGGCGAGGGCGTCATCGGCAAGGTGCTGGAAAGCGGCGAAGCAGTCATCGTCCCCGATATCGTTATCGAAGACCTGCGCCCCGACCTGCGCGAAGCGATCATCGAAGAGGGGATCAACTCCTTTATCCACCTACCCATAAAAGTGGACGGTCAGGTGATGGCTGTGTTCAACATCGGCTTTACCAGGCCGAACGCCGCCAACGAAGATATCATCCGCCTGTTCACGGCCCTCGTCCAGCGCGCCTCGCTCTCCATCGCCAACATGCAACTCTTCGAACAGACGCGGGACCTGGCCGTGATAGAGGAACGCAACCGCCTGGCGCGCGACCTGCACGATAGCGCCAAACAAAAGGCCTTTGCCGCGCTGGCCCAATTGGGCACCGCCAACGGCATCCTCAATCGCAGTCAGACGGGCGTCAGGCCACACCTCGTGGAGGCGGAAAACCTCGTTTACGAGGTCATCCAGGAATTATCCTTCCTGATCCAGGAAATTTACCCGACAGCCCTGCAGACCAAGGGTCTTCCCACCAGCCTGCGCGAGTACATCTTCGAATGGGAAAACCGCACCGACATTCCCGTCGCGTTGGATATTCGCGATGCGCGTCCACTCGAACTGAAGACCGAGCAGGCCATCTATCGCATCATTCAGGAGGCCCTCGCCAACATCGCCCGTCACAGCCGCGCCACGCGCGGGGAAGTGACCCTCGTTTATCGGTCTGACTCGCTCGAAGTGACGATTGCCGATAACGGCGTCGGGTTCGATGCCAGCCAGATGAACGACGGCATGGGACTGCGGTCCATTCGCGAGCGAGTGGGAAGTATCCGCGGCGTCATGCAGATCCAAAGCGCGCCTAGCGCAGGGACGCGCGTACTCATCCAAATTCCTCTTAAGAAACCCGAGACGGAGAAAACTCAATAATGGCCAATCCGATGAGCATCGTGATCGTGGACGACCACGAAGTGGTCCGAAAAGGAATTCGCGCCTACCTGGAAACCCTGCCCGAATTCCAGGTGGTGGGCGAGGCAATATCCGGAGAGGAAGCCGTGGAGATGGTCGGCGAACTCATCCCTGATATCGTCCTGCTCGACCTGATCATGCCCGGCATGGACGGTGTGGAAGCCACCCGCCGCATCAAACAAGTCAGCCCGCGCACGCAGGTGGTTGTCCTCACCTCGTATCACGAGGACATCCACATCTTCCCTGCGCTCAAGGCGGGCGCCATTGCCTATATTCTCAAAGACATGAAAATGGAAAAACTGGTGGATGTATTGCACCGCGCCCTGCAGGGCGAAGTGACCCTGCACCCGCGCGTCGCCATGCGCGTCCTGCAAAATGTCCGCGGCGAGGATAACGCAGAACCACCCCTTTTCACTGATCTCACCGAACGCGAAAAGGATGTGCTCAAACTGATCGCCAACGGCCTCACCAACAGCCAGATCGCCGAAAAATTATTCATCAGCGAAAATACGGTCAAGGGCCACGTCAGCAACATCCTCAGCAAACTGCACCTGGCAGACCGCACCCAGGTGGCCGTCTACGCCTGGCAACGCGGCATCGTCCAGCGCGAAACGCCCGGCAAGGCATAGATTAAAACGACCCCGTCACATCATCGGTTAACTGGACAGCCAATCCGAGATAGGATTCTGGCGAGAGACTCATCAACCGCCCGCGCGTTTCTGCATCCACGTCAATCGCTTCGCACCATGACCTGTAGTCGGCCTCCGTCAAGACGCGTCCGCGCGTCTGGCGTTTGAGCGACTCGTACGCGTCGTCCCGTCCCGCCGCGCGCAAAATGGTCTGCGCGCCCTCGGCGACCACCTCCCAATGGGCATTCAATTCGGCTTTCAGTTTTTCCTCGTCCGCGGCGACGCGGCTCATGCCGCGCATCAGGTTTTGACAGGCAAGGAGGGTGTGCCCCAGCGCGGTCCCAAACGTACGGCGGGCGGTGGAATCGGACAGGTCGCGTTGCAGGCGCGAAACCGTCAACTTTTGGGCATAGTGGACGAACAACGCGTTGGCCACGCCGAGGTTCCCCTCCGCGTTCTCGAAGTCAATCGGATTCACCTTCTGCGGCATGGTGGATGAACCCACCTCACCCTCCACAACGGCTTGCTTAAGAACCCCATCGCTGATGTAGCGCCACATATCCTGCGCGAAATCGAGCAGGATGGAATTGGTCAGTCGGAGCAGGTCGAAGTAACGGATCCAATTGTCATAGGGCAGGATTTGGGTGGTAATCAGATTGGATTCGAGATAGAAGCGCGAAACGAATTCCCTGCTGAACGAAAGCCAGTTCACCTGCGGCGCGGTGGATTGCAGGGCGTTGAAGTTGCCGACCGCGCCCGTTAATTTGGCTTCGAAGCGAAAGGCGGAAATATCGTCGCGGGTTTTTTTGAGGCGGGCAAGATAGACGGCCATCTCCTTGCCGAGCGTGGTGGGGACGGCGAACTGTCCGTGGGTGCGCGCCAGCATGGGCAGGGCGCGGTGGCGGACGGCGAAATCGCGCAGGGAGAGGAGCAACGCGTCCAACGCGGGGAGTATGACCGCGTCACGAGAGTCGCGTAGGGCGATGGCTTGCGCGATGTTGTTCACATCCTCCGATGTCAGGCCGAAGTGAATCCACGGGAGCAGGTCTTCGAGCGGTGTGCCCGTCAACTTGCCGCGCAAGAAGTATTCGATGGCTTTGACATCGTGCCGCGTCTCGCGCTCGAAGCACTGGATGGCTTCCGCGTCGGCGGTGGAGAATGTCGAGGCGATGGAAGCGAGCAGGGCGGATTCGGAATCGCTCAATGGGCGAACCAGGCCCGTTTTGGAAAGAGCAGGCAGAAGGTCGAGTTCGACGCGGACTCGATCCCGCAGAAACGCGAACTCGGAGAAGAATCCGCGCAGGGCGGCGGTCGTCTCGGCATAGCGTCCATCCAGAGGAGAAAGGGCGTGCAGGGTCATGGTCGTCCTCCATTCCGATCATAACACTTGCAAAAAATCCTGTATACTGTCTGCAATCATGACTCAAATCGGCTTGACGTTACTGTTTCTTGGGATTGCCGCGATCCTGTTGCTGGGAAATATTCTGCGCGCAGACATTGTCGCGCTGATGCTGATGTTGGCGCTGGGGTTGAGCGGCATCCTCACACCGCAGGAGGCGTTTTCGGGATTCGGCAGACAGGCGGTCATCATCATGCTTTCGGCGTTCATCCTTGCAGAAGGATTGCGCCGTTCTGGCATGACCGAGCGGCTGGGTACGTTCATCATCAAATTGTTCGGTGCGGGGGAGCGACGTTTGATCTTCGGCGTGATGGCGGCTTCGGCTTTTCTTTCCCTTTTCATGAATAACATCGCCGCGGCTTCGTTATTGCTTCCATCTTTATCGGGGGTGGCGCGGCGGATGAAAATCTCGCCATCGAAACTGTTGATGCCTCTCGCATTCGGCACCATCCTGGGCGGCATGGCGACCCTGTTGACCACCACCAACATCATCGTCAGCGGGTTGTTGCGAGATGCAACGGGAACGGCCTTCACGCTGACCGATTTTGCGCCCGTCGGCCTGCCGCTGACATTTGCTGGAATTTTCTTCATGGTGCTGTGGGGGCGAAAATTGCTCCCCGCGCAGTCGCCCGCGCAGCGACATAAAGAGGAGGAAGAGTCGGACGACCTGTTGAACACCTATCAACTCTCGGAACGGCTCGTACGCGCGGAGGTTTGTGCGAGTGGAATTTTGGACGGGATGACGCTGGAAAACAGCGGATTGCGAGAGGAATACAACCTGAACGTGATCGCCATCCAGCGCGGCAAGTCCACATTGCCCATCGAGGCAAAAACCGTCTTGAGGGGTGGTGATGTTCTGTTGATCATGGCTCGCGCCGAAGATTCCATTCCAGAAACATTGAAGGACTTTTTGAACGTCCTGCCATCGGGGGAATGGCAACAGGATTATCTTTCCACACCCGACATGAAATTGATCGAGGCCGCCATCGCGCCGCGCTCGCCTCTTGCTTCGCAGACTCTCTCGGAGATCCGCTTTGGGCACAAGTTCGATGTAAAAGTGCTGGCGGTCTGGCGGCGTGGACGTTCCATCCGCACGCGGCTGGCGGACCTGCCGCTTGAGTTTGGCGATGGCCTCCTGATACAGGGAACAGAAAAAAGCCTGAGACTGTTGAGAACCGAGCCTGGTCTGATTCTTCTCGCCGAGTCCGCCCCATCCACGCGCATGACGGTGCGCGGCTGGCTGACCACGCTAATTATGGCCGCCACGCTCGTGCTGGCGGTCCTCTTCCCCGAACAGATCGCCGAGATCATGCTGAGCGGCGCGGTGATGATGGTATTAATCCGCACGATGAGCATGGACCAGGCGTATCGCGCCATAGACTGGCGCAGTCTCTTCCTCGTGGCGGGGATGCTGCCCGTCGGCGTAGCGTTGAACAAGACGGGCGCCTCGACCATGCTTGCGGACGCCATTCTTTCGTCCTTGGGCGGCGCGGGACACCTGGTCCTGCTGGCGGGGTTTGTCCTAATCACCGTCGCGTTGACGCAGATCATCAACGGCGCGGCGGCCGTCACGGTGATCGCGCCCATCGCCATCGCGGCCGCCCAACAAGTCGGGATGGAGCCGAGGAGCATCGCCATGGCGGTGGCGCTGGCTTCCTCAATGGCATTCATGTCGCCGCTCGGACATTCCGTTAATGTGATGGTAATGGGCGCGGGTGGTTACACGTTCAAGGATTATGCCCGCGTGGGCATTCCGTTGACCATTCTACTAATCGTTATTCTTCTGATCGTTCTCCCGTTCGTCATCCCGCTTGGATAATTCCTCCTCGGCATCATCCTACTCGCTGACCATTGGCCTTCTCCATGCAAGGAAGGCCTCGAGCAGTTTGCGATTGATGAGGATGTCATTGCTTTGGTGGTCGGTCAGTTCCACATCCACCGCGGCGATGCCGTTGGCGGAGGCCCAGTCAATCAGTTGACCGGTGTACTGACAGCCAGGGTCGTTGGTGGGCGGATAGAGGTAGAGACTGGCCGCGGAGAGTGCGCGCGCCAGATCATCGGAGGCGGGATCAGGTTCGGGACGTCCGCCCGCGAAGATGGCCGACATGGCGCTGTGATAACTGATGAGCGCGTCGGCGCGGTTGTTGAGTAAAAAGTCGCGCAGGGCAACGGTCTCAGGTTCGGAAAAGGGAAATTCTCCCGCGGTGAGGTAGGCGTAGTTGAAGCAACGCGTCCGATCCCAGTCGGCCGCCCAGTAGGCGTCCCAATTGCGATTGAGGTCCACGCCGCGGTAGTTGGAGCGTCCCGCGGGCAGGTTGAGGTAATCGTAAAAGCCATCGGGGTTGAAGACAGGCAGAAGGTAAAGCGTGATCTCCTCGGGGACAGCGATCAATCCGCTCTTAAGATCGTCTCGTAAAAGATAGACCAGCGTGGCCGTGTTCGATTCGTATCCGCCGTGGATCGCTCCGATAATGACGCGCACGATCGGTCCGCTCCCAAAGCGGTACATCTCCAGCGGCTTGCCTTCGATCGATTCTCCAATCGAAAACGCCTCCCCCTCTGGCGGAAGAGGCGTGGCGGTGAATATCGGCGTAGGCGTGGCTGTCAGCGCGGGAGCGAAAACGGGCGTGACCGTCCACTCGGACGTGGGGGACACCGTCGCGTTGACCGCCTCACTCGTTGTACTCCCCGCGCTCGCAACGAACGGCAAACTCAACGCGGATTTTCCCGAAAGCAAATTCGCCGAAACGAAAAACAACAAAAACAGAATCGCACCAGCAAAAAAACCAGCCAGCAAAAGTGTTGTATTCCGATTAACTTTAAAGGGTCTCATTCGTTTTTTCACTGACAAAGAAAATAGGCATCGATCTCGTCCCAGCCTTCGCGCGCCCAGCCGGTGTACGATTGATTCGTGGTCCAAGTCTTGCTATAGGAATATCCCTGCAAGCCATACGTTGTGCCGGGATAAATTTCCACTTTCCACCACCAGAAATTGTCCGCACAAACGGGGCCTTCCAGAATTCGGATTGTCGTGCCCGGGTAAAGCGAAAGAACCTCCCCGGCGTTCAAGCGATGATTCTTGCGGACGATCAGGCGTTCGCTCTTCGTGCAGACACGCGCATCGCGATCCGCGACCAGGCGGGTGGGATACTTGGCATTGGGACAGGAGGGTATCGGAGTCGAAGTGGGCGCATCCGTTGGAATCACCTGAACAGGTCGCGTCGTCGGCTGGACTTCCGCGGGGCGCGAAGTCGGCGGGTTGTCCACGGGACGGCTGGTGGGCGCCACATACGGGATGAAGTCCGTCGGTTCAGACGCGGACGGGGAACCGTTTCCCTGGAAAATGAGGATCGCGGCCACGACGAGGCAAATCCCAATCGCCACCACAGCAAAGCCTCCCAATCCCATCGCGAGGAAGCCCTTCCAACCCGAGGAGCGGGAACCGTCCCCGCGTTGCGGCATCTGGCTGGTGAGCGCCATCGTCGGCATCTTTTCCACGACGGTGGCTTCCTGCGTCAGGTCTTGTTTCCTGTCCACTTTGACGGTGGCGGAAAGATCGCCGCGCGCCAGTTTCTCCAACGCGGCGGCGAAATCGTTCATGCTCTGATAGCGGTCTTCGGGACGTTTCGCCAGCGCCTTCACGAGGACGCGTTCCACCGCCTCGGGCAGACCCGGCGCAAAGTCACGCGGACGCGGCAACGGTTCGGTGACGTGCTTGAACAGCACGGCCATCGGCGTGTCGGCCTGATAGGGTTTGCGTCCCGTCACCATCTCGAAGAGGACGATGCCCAGCGCATAGATGTCGGCGCGGTGATCCACATCCTTGCTGGTGGCCTGTTCGGGAGCCATGTATTCGGGCGTACCGATGGTGGCGCTCGTGCCCGTGAGGTCCATCGTGGCGTCACTGTCAATGATCTTCGCGATGCCAAAATCGGTCAGCATGGGATCGCCCGACTGGGTGATAAGCACGTTGGACGGTTTGACGTCGCGGTGCACCATCCCTTGCTGATGAGCAAACGCCAGCGCACGCGCAATGGGAATCAGGAGAGAGGCCGCCTGCTGGTAATCCATCGGGACGCCGTGCAGTTTCTGCTTCATCGTCCCGCCCGGCAGATAGGGCATGACAAGCCAGGGCTTGTCTTCAAATTTGCCGTAATCCAACACCTTGACGATGTTGGAATGGGTCAACTTAGCCAGCGATTTGGCTTCGCGCTCGAAACGAATCAGGGCATTCTCCAGAATCGCGGGCGCGAGATTCTCCGTGCGGATGACTTTGACAGCCACGTCCGTCTCCAGCCGTGTGTCATACGCCTTGTAGACGATGGCCATGCCCCCCTCGCCAAGTTGTTCGAGGATGTGATACCGTCCGAGCGATTTTCCGATGAGGTTGGTCATGAATTTTTCCTGTGGTAGAGGAGATTGGATTACGAAACCACATCCTGACGTTTCAATACGAGTATTGTACACGCCCCAAGAAATAGCGACAAGCCAACCAGCATGGACCAGTCGAAGAGCAGGTGGGGGGCCGAACGCTCATAATTGAGTTCGAATTCCAGCGGGCTTTCGATGTCCACAGGAGGCGGGTCAACAGGCACTGTTTTGGTGACAGTCTGCCCGGGGGTGATCTCCACTTCCACCTCACGCTCCGTTTCCTCGGGATCGAAACGGGTCTGCGACTTTTCGTTGAGGCTCTCCAAATCGGCAGAGACGCCGAGCGCCTCGGTCGTCCAACGGCTGAGGGTGACAACAGACATTTGCCCTGCCACGCCAGGCAGTTTGAAGATGACACCTGCGAACAGAATCTGGATGAACATCACACCGAGGATGATGTACGAGACCGAACTCGCATTCGGTGCGATGGCAGAGATGAGCAGTCCGAACATGACCGCCGCGACCGCACCCAGCACGAGGGTGATATAAATCTCGATTGGCGCGGGCAGGATCACACCCTTGGATGGAAAGTCAACTTTGAAACTGAGTACGATCAGGAAGAGCAAGACCTGCACCGCGGCAAAGAGACTGAGCATGAAAACTTTGGACGCCAGATAGGGGACGAGTTGCAGGAAGACCATCCGCTCGCGCGCGTAGACGGAACGCTCCTTTACAATCTCGTAGGCCGCGGCGAAGAGTCCGAGCAGGACAGCGGCCAGTGCCATCATGAAGAGCAGGGCCTGTCCGTTTCCCGCGACAACATAACTGGAACTTTTTTCTCCAAATAAACCATTAGAAAGTTTTTGCTGGATGACAGAAAAAGAATCGCCCGTCAGCCAGTTGGTGTCGGCGATGATGAGCAGGTAGGCGGCCAGCAGGGGCATGATGGCGAGCAAGATGGTGAGCAGAATCTTATCGCGCAGGATCAGGTCGAAGTAGCGGCGCGTCAGGAGGATGAATTGCGTCAGCGGGTTGGCGCGGCGGCCCGAGGTTCCGCGCGAGGCGGAATTGTCCCGCTTGCCGCGCGGCGCGGGGAGAGTCGTCACGCGTTCGCGCACGTATTTTTTGTAGAAGTCCGAATTCTTAAATCGCTCCTCCCACGAGGCGGCGCAGGCTTTGGCCTTCTGCGGGTCGGGGTCGCTGATCTCGTCATAGATCGATGCGAAATTGTTCGCGCCCACTTCGAAGAATTGGTCGGCTTGATTGGGCGGACCGAAGAAAACCATCTTGCCCTGCGACATGAACGCGACCTGGTCGCACTCGGTGATGTTGGCCGTGGCGTGCGTGACAAGCAAAATGGTCTTGCCGCTGTCGGCCAGTTTGCCGAGCATGACCATCATCTTTTTTTCGAGCCCAGGGTCGAGGCCTGAGGTCGGTTCGTCGAGGAAGAAGAGCGGGGGATCGGCAAGCAATTCAACGGCGATGCTGGCGCGCTTGCGTTGTCCGCCGCTCAAACTTTGGATGGCTTGTTTTCGCTGTCCCGCGAGTTCCACCTGCTCCAACACCTTGTTCACGCGCGCTTCGATCTCGCCGTCGCTGATGTCTTCGGGCAGGCGCAGGCGCGCGGAATAACGAAGCGCCTGCTCGACGGTAAGTTCCTTATGCAGGATGTCGTCCTGCGGGACGTAGCCGATCTGCGAACGGAACGCGTCGTAGTTATGATAGAGGTCTTCGCCCTCGATCAACACCCGACCCTGCGGCGGGAGCAATCCGCTCATCGTTTTCATCAGGGTGGTTTTTCCCGCGCCCGATCCGCCAACGAGGCCGACGAACTCCTGCGGATAACACGAAACGTTGACGTTTTCGAGAATGGCCTTGCGCGCCGCACCCGTCCCGACGATGACGTTTAACGCCTGGCCATCGAGTCGCAGTCCACGCGTGGCCGCGAACACTTTGACGACGCCTTGTCCTTCGTAAGCGAGTCGGAACGGACCGATTTGAATCGTGTCGCCGCTCTTCATCGTTGTTGGTCCGCTGACGCGCTTGCCGTTGACGAAGGTTCCGTTGGCGCTGTTCAAGTCCACCAGCGTCCATTCGGGTTGCGCGGGATGCAACACCGCATGCCGCCGCGAGACGGACGGTGCGGGCAGGTGGATATCGGACTCGGAACCGCGCCCGAGCGTGAGCGGCTTTTGTCCTTGTGGCAGGACGGACGCCAACTCGATCAGCCCCGTGGTGGACTCCTTCGCGGCGACGAACGTCTCCACCGCGGCCTTCGCGGGAGTTTGCGGCTCGCGCGGCATCAGCGGCGTGACGCTACTCTTCAACGTGACCACCACTCCCAGCCGCGCGTCCTTGCCGAGTTGCAGGCGGACTCCTTCCTTCAGAATCACCTGCTTGATTTTCTTCCCTTCTACGAGCGAGCCGTTGCGGCTATCGAGATCGGTGTAGACCCAATCTTCGCCGCGCAGTTCGAGCAGTCCATGCCTGCGCGAGACAACAGGACTTTCGAGCACGATATCATTATCCGCGTCGCGTCCGATGCGATATGGTCCACGCTCGAGGTTGATCTCGCGTGAGGGTTGTCCAGGGATGGAGAGGAGGAGGGTGGGCATGAGGAGGGCTCCGATGAGATTGGCGTAGGAATGTTAGACCTGATTATTCTCCCCGAGTTGCTCGAGGATGTGGTAGCGTCCGAGAGATTGACCGATGAGATTGGACATGGGGATATCCCTTTCCCGCGCCGAAGAAATTTTCTTGAGTATATGCCATTGTGAATTGTATGACAAGAAGATTGTCCGAGGCAGATTTCCCTTCATAATTTGCACACAATTTCACAACCTGTTCTTGACAGTGCCCTCCTATACTGGCGACAGATAAAAAGCGACATCGCACGGAAAGGAACCATCATGCCCCTCAAAAACAGGATTTCCCTGTCTCGAAAAAGCGCTTCGGTCATTCTGACCCTGATCCTGCTAGCCGTCTTCGGAGGCGGACTCTACCTTCGGGGACGCTCCCAGCCCGCGCAGGCCACCGCGGCCGAATCTGAGTTGCAGACCGCTGTCGCCCGCGAGGGAGACCTCGTCCTCTACGCCAGCGGCTCGGGGACGTTGATCGCCCTGTCCGAGACTTCCTTCGGCTTCAAGGCCAGCGGACAGGTGACACAACTCAACGTCAAGGTCGGGGACGTGGTCGAGGCTGAGCAGGTTTTGGCCGAACTGGATAACGCGTCCGCGGCGCTGGCCCTTCAGCGGGCACAACGCTCGCTTAACGAAATGACCTCGCCCGCCGCCATCGCCACCGCGCAGGATGCCATTGCAACAGCCGAATACAACGTGGCGACCACCCGCGAAGACCTGCAATACCTTGTCAGCCCAGCAGTGCAGATTTGGACAGAACGGTTGCAGGAGGCAGAACAGGCACTGACAGAGGCACAAGCCGAGGCGGCCGCGAATCCATCACAGGAAGCCAGCCAAAAAGTGCAAAACGCACAGGACGCGGTGACGCTCGCGCAGGCCTACCTCGAAGACGCAGAGAAAAACTACGCCACCTACCTGAAGGATAACTTCTCCGAGATGCGCACCGACCCGCGCTCGGGAAATTCTCGCATCATCTATTACAGGGACGAGGAAACAGGCAGGCGCTACACTGAAATCCACGCGCCCACTGAGACGAAGATCGGCATCGCACAGGCCTCGTACGATCTCGCCAAGGCCACGCTCGAGGAGGCGCAGACGTATTTGACGGCCATCAGCGGCGGGGAGATTCCCGAAGGCGCCAAAAGCGCGTCCCTGACCCTGCTCGAAAACGCGAAGGCCAGCGTAGAGTCCGCACAACTGGAACTGGCAAACACACACCTGCTTGCCCCCATTTCAGGCATAGTGATGTCCATAGACTTTAGGGCGGGCGATAACGTCAACGGCAATACCGCGGTGATGACAATTGCCAACCGCGACCAGGCCGCGCTCGAAATCTTCCTCGACGAATCGGATTGGGACAATGTCAAAGTCGGGTACGAGACGCAAGTGGTTTTCGACATCCTGCCAGACAGCGCGTTCAACGGGAAAGTGATTCGGGTGGATCCCGCCCTTTATGCAGAAAACAACACCTCGGTAGTCCGAGCCGTGGTCAGTCTCAAGGAAGTGGACGCGTCGTTCAATCTTCCCCTTGGCTCCACCGCCTCCGTGGAAGTGATCGGCGGGCGGGCGGAAAATGCCGTCCTGATTCCCATCGAGGCGTTGCATAAAGCAGGAGAGCAGTATGCCGTCTTCGTGATGGAGAACGGCCAACTCAGGCTGCGGATTGTTGAGGTCGGCATCCAGAATTCGTTGTATGCCGAAATCATTTCGGGACTGGAAGTCGGCGATGTCGTCTCGACAGGCATTATAGAAACCAAGTAACCATCAGCCATATATTCAACACAGATATTTCAGAAAGGCGTTCCATGTCTAACAAAACCACAACGCAAGGATCCACACTCAGCGGAAATTTCAAGGCAATGAGCCTGCCCAAAAAATTCATCTGGATCGGCATCATCGCACTCATTCTCATCGGCGGCGTGGGCGGACTGGCCTACTACCGTTTGGTCTACCTGCCCGCGCAGGCGACAACGGACGAGCCGCAAATGCAGACGGCGGTCGTGCGGCAGGGAGACCTCGTCATCTACGCCAGCGGGACTGGCACACTGATCGCACAGTCCGAGGCGAGTTTCGGCTTCGAGACAAGCGGCCAGGTGACCAAAGTCAACGCGCAGGTGGGGGATGTAGTGGAGGCGGGACAAGTGCTGGCCGAACTGAACAGCGAATCCGCGACACTGGCGTACGAACAGGCCAAACGCGCAGTGGACGAATTGACTTCTCCCGTTGCCATCGCCACCACCAAACAGGCCGTCGCGGCCGCGCAGGATGAAGTGGTCACTGCCCGAACGGACTTGCAATATCTCATCAGCCCCGCCGTGCAAATCTGGCAGGAACGCCTTGCCGAAGCAGAGGAAACGCTGGCATTGGCGCAGGTCGAAGCCGCGGCCAATCCGTCCGCGGAGACCAATCAGAAAGTGACTGATGCACAAGCGGCGGTCGCGCTGGCGCAGGCCAATTTCACCTCTGCCCAGCAGGATTATCCCGCCTACGTCAAGAATACATTTACCGAGACGGAAACCAACCCGCGCACCGGTGAGGAAAAAGTAATCTACTACACCGACGAGAACGGCGAACGCTACACCAACGTCTTCACCCCCTCCGAGACGGACATCGCCGCGGCGCAAGCCGCCTACGATTTGGCAAAGGCCACGCTCAAGGAAGCGGAAATTTATCTGGCCGCGCTCAACGGCGAGGAAACTCCCGCGAACGCCACAGGCGCGTCGCTGGCTACTTTCATTGATGCCAAAGAAAACCTGGACGCCGCGCAGGAAGAACTCGCGAACACGCAACTCACCGCGCCTATTTCAGGTACGGTCATGTCCCTCGATTTGAATGTGGGCGACTTCGTGACCAGCGGCTCGGCCATCGCACAGATATCCGACCTGACCCATCCCTCGCTCGAAATTTTCCTCGATGAATCGGACTGGCTCTACGTGAAAGTCGGTAACGAAGTGGAAGTGACTTTCGACATTCTCTCCAGCCGCACCTTCAAAGGGAAAGTGATTCAAGTGGACCCAGGCCTATACTCCTCGAACGGGACTTCCTCCGTACGCGCCATCGTCAGCCTCGACGCGGTGGACGATTCGTTCAACCTTCCGCTGGGCACCTCCGCCTCCGTGGATGTCACTGGCGGAAGCGCGCAGAACGCCGTCCTGGTCCCGCTCGAAGCGCTCAACAAGAGTGGCGACCAGTACATCGTCTACGTGCTGGAAAATGACGTCCCCACCGAACGCGTGGTGGAGATCGGCATTCAGGATACGCTCTACGCGGAAGTCCTATCTGGACTCGAAGCGGGCGAGATAGTCGTCACGGAGGGAGAATGACCGCCCAGCAAACCATCATCCAAACCATTGACCTGACCAAAGTCTACGGCATGGGAGACGTGAGCGTGGCCGCGCTGAAAGGTGTGAGCGTGGACATCCTGGCTGGCGAATTCGTAGCCATCATGGGGCCGTCGGGTTCAGGCAAGAGCACGCTCATGCACATCCTCGGCTGTCTCTCGCATCCCACCGACGGACGATATATTTTGGACGGCGAAGACGTCAGCCACATGGACAGGGCGCAACTCGCCGCTGTCCGCAACCAGAAAATCGGATTTGTCTTCCAGGCCTACAACCTGCTGGCGCGGACATCCGCCCTTCGCAATGTGACGCTTCCCCTGCTCTACAACCACGCCAATCCCAAGACCCTCGCGGAAGGCGACGAAAAAGCCCGCGTCGTCCTTGAACTGGTGGGACTCGCCGACCGAATGAACCACCAGCCCCACGAACTCTCAGGCGGACAGCAACAGCGCGTGGCGATTGCGCGCGCCCTCATCAACGACCCCGTCATGGTCATCGCGGACGAACCGACGGGCAACCTCGACAGCCACTCGGGCGAAGAGATCATGGGACTTCTGCACGTCCTCCATCAAAAGGGAACCACCATCGTCATGGTGACTCACGACCCGAAGATTGCCACCCACACCCAGCGGACGATCCACCTGCTGGATGGGTTGGTGGATAACGTTGTCAACAACGGGCATGATGTAGCGCAAGTCTCAGACTTGCGCTACAAGGAGGCGAAATGAAACCATCTGAAGCCATGCGCATCGCCTGGGAAGCGATTCTCAAAAACAAAGTGCGCTCCGTCCTGACCATGCTCGGCATCATCATCGGCGTCGCGGCGGTCATCATCATGGTCGCCATCAGCGCAGGGACGGAAGCCACCATCTCAGAACAGATCACCAGCCTCGGCTCGAACCTCGTCTTCGTGCAGGGATCGTTCCAGCGCGGCGGCCCTGGTCAAATACCCACAGGCGGACTGGTCTACGACGACGCGGCCGCCATCCAGGATAACGTCAGCGGCGTGGTTTCGGTCGTCGTGGAACAGAACTCCAGCGAAACGGTCAAGGTGGGAGACGTCACTCTCGAAAACGTGGAGCTGCTCGGCACGACCACTGGATTCCCATCCGTCCGCGATATGGACATCGCCGAGGGACGTTACTTCAGCGAAAAAGAACTCGAGCGCAAGAGCAAGGTGGCCGTGCTTGGCTCGACCATCGCCGAGGAACTTTTCGGCGACGAGAATCCCATCGGGCAGACCATCACCGTTGGCAACACCAAACTGGTCGTCATCGGCGTCTTCGAGGAAAAAGGTTTGGTCGGCAACACGGACTTCGACTCGCGCGTCTATCTCCCCATCAGCGTGGTTTTCCAGAAGTTCATCTTCAATCCGTTCGCCCGCTTCATGGGCGACAACATCCGCATGGTCTACGTGGAAGTGGACCCCGCCGCCAACCTCGATGACATCATCACCCAGATCGAACTCCTACTCATCAAACGGCATGAAGTGACCGCCGACACCGCCGACTTCGCCATTACCACCCAACAGGACATCATCGCCACGCAGGAGTCCACCACCGCCGCGTTCCGTTCGCTTCTGGCGTGGGTGGCGGGCGTCTCGCTCATCGTGGGCGGCATTGGCATCATGAACATCATGCTCGTCTCCGTCACCGAGCGGACGCGCGAGATCGGCATCCGTCAGGCCGTGGGCGCCACGCCCAGTGACATCCGCATCCAGTTCCTGACCGAAGCGTTGCTCCTCAGCATCGTCGGCGGATTGATTGGCATCTTCGTCGGCGTGGGCGGCTCGTACATCTTCGGCCTGATCAGCGACATGCGCACCGTCATCCAGGCCTCCTCCATTTTGCTGGCCTTCGGCTCGGCCGCCATCGTCGGCGCGTTCTTCGGATATTACCCCGCCAACCGCGCCGCCCAACTCGATCCGATTGAAGCGTTGAGATACGAATAAACGTAAGGGCGATCCATTGGGTCGCCCCAACAAGGACACCAAATGAAAAAACTGACACTCATCCTCCTCACCCTCCTCGCGTTAACCCTGACCGCCTGCGGCGCATCGGACTCAACCGAGGCGGCCGCGACCACCCAAACCGATTCCGCCACTCCAACCTTGACTGGCCCCACCCTGCTTGTCCTCGGCACCTTCAAACTGGACGGCACCGAGCAGGCCGTCACTCCCGAACAGGCCGCGGAACTCCTCCCTCTCTGGCAGGTTTATCAAGAACTCAGCACCAGCGACACCGCCGCGCAAGCCGAGATCGACGAGCTCGAAAAGCAGATTCGGAAAACGATGACCGATGAACAAATAAAGGCCATCAATGAAATGAATCTCACCCCGCAGGATTCCTTTGCCATCATGCAGGAAATGGGCATCGGTATGGGACAGCGTTCCTCCTCATCCAGCGCGCAAAACAACAGCAACTTCACGCCTGGTCAGGGCATGGGACCTGGCAGCGGCGCGCCGCCTGACATGGGCGGAGGCGGAGTCCCAGGCCAGATGCCAGGCGGACAATCCCTCAGTCAGGAAGAGATCGCCACGGCACAGGCCGCGCGCGCCGAGCAGGGAGGCGGCAACGCCATGTTGCCCAACCTGATCAACGCGCTCATCCAATATCTGCAAAAACTGGCAGGGTCCTGATCGGATGTGGAATCCTGAAGTAGGGGCGAACCTGCGTGTTCGCCCGAGCAGACACCCGACAGGGCAGACGCCTGGGTTTGCCCCTACTGGTATACTCGAAGAACAGGCACTTATGACAAAAACCATCCTCGTAGTGGACGATGAAAAACGGCTGGTCTCCCTCGTGGAAAGTTATCTCACGCAAGAGGGCTATCGCGTTGTCAGCGCGCACGATGGGAAGGAAGCACTCACCGTCGCGCGCCGCGAGCATCCCGACCTGATCATCCTCGACCTGATGATGCCCGAAATGGACGGGTACGGATTCATGCGCGCCCACCGCGCCGAGCAGAACACTCCTATCATTTTGCTCACCGCCCGCGTGGACGATGAAGAGCGCGTCATCGGGCTGGAACTCGGTGCGGACGACTACGTCACCAAGCCCTTCCGTCCGCGCGAACTCGTCGCACGCGTGCGCGCCGTGTTGCGCCGCGCGGGAGGAACGGAATCCGCCGCGAAGGTCCTGCAGGTGGCGGATGTCCGTCTCGACCGCGAAGCGCGGCAGGTCAAAGTCCGCGATCAGTTCCTCGAGTTGACCCCCTCCGAGTTCGACATCCTCGCTGCCCTCCTGTCCGCGCCAGGACGCGTCTTCTCCCGTCTCGACCTGCTCGACATCATCCAGGGCGTGCGCTACGAGGGCTATGAACGGACGATCGACACACATATCAAGAACTTGCGCGCCAAGATCGAAGATGACCCGCGCAACCCGCGCTATATCGAAACGGTATACGGCGTGGGCTATCGTTTTGCAAGAGAGTAATCTTTCTTACCACAAAGGTCACACACCTGCCCTAGCGGGCGGTGCCAGGGAAGGTGTACGAAGGAACACCTTTTAATTCCTTTGTGTACTTCGTGTTTGAAAAAAACGTGTACCGAATTTCCATGAAATCCATAAACCTCAAACTTATCCTCGGCTTCCTCGCCATCGGCTTCGCCAGCATTTCCAGCATCGTCCTGCTGGCGCGGCAAAACACGCGCGATGAATTTAACCGCTTCGTCGCCTTCGGCCACGGCGAAGACCTCACCGCCCAACTGGCAAACTACTACGAAACCTACGGCTCATGGGACGGCGCCCAGGAAGCCGTCACGTCCGAACCGCCGCCCGCAAAACGATCTCCCTCATTCACGATCGCCGATGAGAACGGCTACGCCCTCTTCGACGGCGTTGGATTCCACGCGGGCGACCTCATTCCCGGAGAAGAACTCGATTTCGGCATCCCCATCACCATCGAAGACAAGACCGTCGGCATCCTCATCATGGAACGCACGCCCTTTCCTGGCACGCCACGCGAAGAGGAATTCATCCAACGCATCAACCTCTTTTTCCTCTACAGCGGACTTGGCGTGGCGCTCTTCGCCCTCCTGCTGGGCATCCTGCTCTCGCGCACGATTTCGCGCCCCATCCGCGAATTGACGCGCGCCACCCACGCCGTCTCTGAAGGCGACCTCGACCAGCAGGTCCCCGTCCGCTCGCGCGATGAAATCGGCGAACTGGCCCGCGCCTTCAACAAGATGAGTGCCGAACTCTCGCGCTCCGTCAACGCGCGCAGGCAGATGACCGCCGACATCGCCCACGAACTCCGCACGCCTCTCTCACTCATCCTCGGCCACGCCGAAGCCATCCACGATGGCGTGCTTCCGCCCTCGCCCGAAAATTTCGAGATCATCCGCGAAGAAGCCGCCCGCCTCGACCATCTCGTGGACGATCTCCGCACCCTGTCCCTCGCCGACGCGGGCGAACTGACCATCCAGCCGCAAACAATTTCTCCCGCCCGACTTCTCGAAGAAGTGGCGACTCTCTATCGTTTCCAGACACAGACAAAAAACCTGTCCATCGACCTCGACATCGCCTCGTCTCTCCCCGATCTAGAAGTGGATCCTGGGCGAATGACACAAGTCATCACGAACATCCTCGACAACGCCGTGCGTCACACCCCCGAAGGCGGGACGATTACCCTCGCCGCGCGCGGGACCTCGGACGGGGTTGCCCTCTCTGTGCGTGACTCTGGCCCGGGCCTCTCCACCGACGACCTGCCGCGCATCTTCGACCGCTTCTACCGCGCCGACGAATCGCGCGTCCGCTACGAGGGCGGTTCGGGGCTGGGACTCGCCATCGCCAAGTCCATTGTCCTCGCCCACGGCGGACAGGTCCGCGCCGAGAGCGAACAGGGCAAGGGACTGGAGATCATCATCACGTTGCCTGCAAAACGGTAGGATAAATTCAGTACCCGTCATTGCGAGCGTTCTCTGCGAAGCAATCTCAACTGCAATACAATAACGAGATTGCTTCAAGCGGAAAAGCACCGCTCTCGCAATGACGGTACAGCAGAGTTAAATAAAATCGCCGAGGCCAACTCCTCGGCGGTTTTCATTTTCTTTCATAGTTACACAGTATCGTCGGCTTTCACTTTGACAGCCGCGAGCCTCTTGCGTTTGGCCAGTCCTTTGGGCAGAACGAGGATAGCCACCAGAAGTGAAATCACGCCCATGTTTTTGAGCAAGCCAAAAGCCCAGCCACCACCCAATTGTCTGGGCTCGCGGCCGCCTCCTTCGAATTCGGGACGCGCGCCCGCCTCAAAGTCGGAGGATGATGCGAATTGTTCGCCGCGCTGGGTGAAGTCTGAAGCGGTCCCTGTCCCGCCCGCGTTGACGATCAGGTAGAGCGCGCCCGTCACGAGCGCGGTCACCGCGAGGATGATGAGAATACGACCGAGGGTCTTCATGCGGTCACATCCTTTCGCTCGTCGCGTTTGACAAATAATCGTCCGATGGGCTGGGCAATGAAAGTTTTGAAGGCATTGACGATCCAATCCCAATGCAGGGCGGTATGGAGGCCGAGCAGGAGCAGGGCAATGTTGGCGGACATGTCATGAAGCCTGCGCCAGGCAAAGCCCGCTGGGAGGCTGATGCCCAGCGCGGGAACAACGCTTTCCGAAATCAGGATGCCCGAAAGCATGATGAGAATCCCGTCAATGAATAACAGCCAGTTCAAAATGTAATTGAGGCGCGAACGGGTGGATACGCGGCCTGCAAAGCGAAGGGTGACCTGCGCGATCCAGTCCCAGTTGAGAAGCAGGTGGATCATGATCGTCACCAGTGCGGACAGGGTTAGCCATTCGTGGATGGCGATGCCTGTCGAGTGGGGATCCATGGCGATCAGAAAGCCGATGAAGATCGTCAGATCCAAAATCCATTTGTTCTTGATCTGTTTGTTCGATTGTGTTTGGCCATTTGTCATTCGTTGTGTCTCCTTGAGCGTGGATTGTAGCCATCCCATCCTTATCTTTGGTGGTGAAAGCAGGTAGAAATTATGAAGATTTGGTAAATGACTTGCCCGAAAAAAGCACTTCGGCTATAATTCGCCCGCTTGAATACGGAGAGGTCGCGTAGTTTGGTTTAGCGCGCACGCTTGGAAAGCGTGTAACCCACAAAGGTTCGCGGGTTCAAATCCCGCCCTCTCCGCCAGCATGGAAAAACCAGGTTTCTTTGAGAAACCTGGTTTTTGTTTTCTCCATTCAAGAAAACGATTTCTTCGTTTTACTCGTACACCTTTTCACCCTCTGCTTCCGCATTCAGCGCATCGGATTCCACATCGCGCGCGGCAGACGCGCTCGCCAGCAACTCGCGGTAATACTCGTGCTGGATGACCAGATTCATGATCTCGTTCGTCCCTGTCCAAATGATCATCAGGCGCGCATCCCGCAGGAGACGTTCGATGGGATAAACGTTGGTGTACCCGATTCCGCCCATGATCTGCATCGCGTCGTTGACGACCGACCAGGCGGTCTCGGTGGCGAACTTCTTCGACTCGGACACCATGCGGCGGACGTAACCCGAATTGCCGAGGCGGTCAATGATGCCCGCCGTCTCGCGGACGAGGGCGCGGGCCGCGTCCAGCCGCGTCAGGCTTTCCGCGACCTTGAAGTTGACTCCCTCGAAATCGCGGATCTTCTGTCCGAAGGCTTTGCGACGGTCCGCGTAGCGCGCCGCGATCTCCAGTGCGGCACGCGCCAGTCCCAACGCGCCGCCCGCGCTGGTCATCCGCTCGGGGATCATCATCTGGTTAAAGATGTCAAAAGCGCCGTTCTCCTCGCCGATGAGATTCTCCGCGGGGACGCGCACATCGCGGAAGTAGACGCGTCCTGTCCCGCCGCCGCGCGTTCCCAGCAACCCGTACACGTGCTGGACCTCCACGCTGGGTCCGCGCTCGACGAGGAACGCGCTGATGGCTTTCTGTCCCTTCGCGTCGGGATGCGTGCGCGCGTAGACCATGAAAAAGTCCGCGCCCTCCGCGCCGACGATGAAGCGTTTCTGCCCGTTGAGGATGTACACATCCCCGTCACGTTTCGCGGTGGAGGTTGCACCGAAAAAGTCCGAGCCGCCGCGCGGTTCCGTTAACGCCTCGGCAACGGTGAGATTCCCAGCCAGCATCGGCTTGAGATATTTTTCCTTCTGCTCGCGCGAACCGAACACATTGATCGCCTCGCCGACGATGGACGGCAGCGAGAACAGGCAGGCGAGGCTCGCGCCCAACACCCCAATCTCTTCGAGCGCCAGGACTTCGTGCGACCAGTCCAGTCCGCGCCCGCCGAATTCCTGCGGGAAGCGCAGGCCGAGCAGGTTGCGCGCCGCGAGTTTTTCGATGTACTCGCGCGGGTAGCGAACCTTGTCGGCGTCCATGTCGAGCAACAACTGGCGCGGCACTTCCCGTTTGACGAACTGACGCGTCTCATCGCGTAGGCTGAGTTGCGTGGGGGTTAGGAGTGTGTCTGTCATGGCATCCTTTCATTATTTCCTGCTCAAGTTGCGTTCCTGCTAGAACTCCAATTTCTTTTTCGCGAAATACTTCTCGATGCCATGCTCCAATCGGTGTTTGACTGGCATCAATACCGCGATCCCGATGGCAATCGAGACAAAATGGGCAATTTCGGAATGGCCGCCGAGCAACTCTCCAAAATAAGTGATCAACACGTGTTCGGAGAAACTAAAGACAAAAATTAGGATGGCCGCCAGGGCGGAGTATATTGCGCTCTTCTTGACGATCACGGTAATATCAAAAAGTCTGTCCTTGATGATCGCCAACCCGATGACGCTGACAAAGACATCGTTCAGAAGCATCCCCAACGGAACCAAAAAGGATACGTCAATTCCCATGGTCACGAGCGCTTTCACAATCGCAAATGTGACTGCCAACAGACCCGAAATAATATACAAGTAGTGGCGTCGCTCCAGGCGGAAGGCAGCGACTCTCATGCCCTTCAATAACAACCAACAGGCGGTCAAATTGACTCCAAACCAGAAAATAAACATTAAGGGATCGAAGACGCTCGGAACCACCTTGAAGATATTTCCCCACGTATAAGAATGTACGCCTTCGATTTTGTAGAATACCCCTGCAATAATGGGAATCCAGGTAAGGAAGGTCAAACTCCAGACGAGCGCGACCGCCCATCGGATCGGCCGCCCAGTGTATAGGTTTGCAAAGTGAAAGATCAGCGCGGGAATAAAAACACACGGCAGGATGATGATGCGTCCGATGGCATCCAGTTCCTCCACGCGCTCATTTCTGACCATGATCAGGAAAGAGCCCAGGTCCCAGATGGCGCAGATAAGCAGGAAGGCCGCGAAAAGATAGTGATACGTCTTCCTGCCGCGGGAGAGAACAAAGTACAAAACAGCGCTGGTCAGTAAAAAGCCAAACCCTGATTCGATGGCCGTGAGGATCACAACGGGTGAAGACATCGGAACCTCCTATTCGCTATCAAACGCGATGAATCAACTCGTCCAGACTCCGCCTCGGCCTATTGCGCGGACTCGCGGCGGGATACCCTATCGGCAGCATCGCCACGGGACGCTGCGCCTGCGGCGCGCCGATAATCTCTCGGACAGCCGTCTCATCGAATGCGCCGACCCAGACCGTGGACAATCCGAGGGCGGTCGCGGCCAGCATGGCAAACGTGCAGGCGATGGTCGCGTCCTGCACGCAATACAACTCGGTGCCGCGTTTCTGATATCGCTCGGCGGAACGCGCGGCGTGCGCGCAAAAAACAAGGATGAGCGGCGCCTGCATCAGGAAGTCCTGGTTGTAGGCCGAATTCCACAAAGCGGATTTGCGCTCCGCGTCCGTTACCAGATAGACCTCGTAGGCTTGCAGGTTTCCCGCCGAGGGCGCGCGGTTGATGGCCTGCAATACTTGTTCCAGTTTTTCTGGTTCCACTGCCTGAGGCTGGTAAGCGCGAATCGAATGCCGTTCTTTCACTACATCGAAAAAGTCCATGGTCATTCCTCCGCAGTAAATGTAGCACAAATCGTGCTATTCGGCGCATGGAAAATTAAACGCAAAGACCCGTTTTCGTAAAAAGAAAACGGGTCTTTGCGTTTGCTACGGTGTCGCTGTTGCGGACGGCGCTTCGGTAGGGATGGGCGCCATCGTCGGCGTGGGCGGCGGGACGTGCGCGCCCGCGTAGATGACGAGACCCGCCGCGGGGTAGTCGAGAGGCGGATGCCCGTCCACGATGGAGTCGGTCTGGGTGAGGGTCAGGTAGAGGAGCGAGTTCATCCAATCACTGCCGAGGATGTCGCTGCCTTTCGCATCAGCGGAGGCGCGGCGCGAGCCAGCCAGAATCCCCGCGTAGGAGGTCAGGTCGAGGCCCGCGGAACGTTCGGCCAGCGCGTCGTTGTGACAGGAGGTGCACGAAAGCGAGGCGGGGAACCACAACTGCGACTCACTGAACAGCGGCAACACGTCCGCACTGAACGTGCCTTCGCAGGGATTTCCGTTAAGGTCCGCAAAGGAGAACGCGTCCGATTCGGGAGAGCCCGCCGCGGCCCACGCGCCGAGCAGATCGAGGGCCTTCACCTCGCACTTGGCGAACGCGTCGGGGACGCCGTCCGTGACGGGCGCGGGCAGGGTGGCGGGAATCAACGTGGGGACAGGTGTGCCCGCAGGCAGCGGCGTGGCCTGTTTGCAGGAGAAGTCGAGTCCGCACGACCAGATGAACGAGAAGGTCACGAAGCCAACGATGATGAGGATGAAGGCCGTCAGCACGCCGTGCATGATTTTCTTAAAATCGTCCATGTGTCCTCCTTACGGCGCGGCCAGCGTGCGCAGGAAATTGACCACGTCCCAGCGTTCGCGCACCAGCAGGTTTTCGTTGAGCGCGGGCATGCGTCCCTCGATGCCGAGGGTGATGGTCAGGAAGAGCGCACCGTCGCTTTTATTCTGGACGATGGGCAGTGTCAGGTTGGCGGGTTTGTTGGCGAGCAAAGCCGCCAGTTGACCCGCGCCATCGCCCGCCGCGCCGTGACACATCGCACAGTGGATGGCGAACAACTGCGCCCCACGCGTGACGGAGGCCGCGTCCGCCTCCACAGGATTGGTCGGTGCGCCCATGCCCGGGATGTAGGCCACGCCCTCGACGGGAATCGAACGCGCAGGGACGGGCAGGGGCTGTTCCATGTTGGTAAACGAGGGCTGGATGCCCATGAAACTCACCCATTCGATTTTGATGATATCGTAGGTGAATAGCAGGAGCGCGCCCGCCAATACAGCAAGGACAGCAAATACGATGAGGAGTTGTTTGAAGAGTCTCATAGGTGTTGCGCCTCCGCTTCCTGCACGGATTCGGCGCCCAGTTTTTCCAAGGCGTCGGTCAATTTCTTTTCTTCCACATGGACGCATTCGATCAGGATGGCGATCTTGCCGTCACTGACTTCGGGGACGTAGTGCATGGGGCGATAGTTGGGGAAGGTGCTGTCGAGGAAGACGCCGAGGAAGGTGGACAGCAACATGCCGAGCATGGTCATCTCGAAGATGACGACCACCGATGGCGGCCCGGGGACGAATCCCTGCCCGCCGACCTGGATCTGGTACATGTTCGGACTGAGGAAGGCGAGGAATATGCCCGTGAGTAAGCCAATCAACGAGCCGCCCAACGCGAGGCGCGGGACATTCGTCCACTGGTTTGGACGTCCGAGCATGGCCTCGGTGACGGGAACGCCCGAGATGACGTTCATGCAGTCGTCGCCAACACCGAGGGTGCGGAGTTGCTCAATGGCGTCCGCGGCAGGCTCGAGGTCCGAAAAGACCGCCAGGAGGGATTTTTGTTCAGTCATCGCGGCCTCCTATTCCAATTCGCTGACCGTCACAACGGTCTCGCGTCCAAACTTCTTGAGGGAATGCGCCATCTGGCCTTCCTGCACTTCCCAGACCGGGACGAGCGGGACGAGGCGGGAGGCGGCCATGTAGAGCAGGATGAAAAACGCCAGCGTGCCAATGCCCAGCGGAATTTCAATGCCAGGTTCATACATGCGCCACGTGAACGGCGCGCGGTTGATGGTGAGCGAGATGGGGATGATGATGTAACGCTCGAACCACATGCCGACGTTGATGAGCAGGCCGACCACGAAGACGATCCACGGGTTGGAACGCCATTTTTTATTCCAGAGTGTGGCCCACGGAATCGCCACGTTGAAAATGAGCATGGCGAACCACATCCAGCCAAGCGGCCCCGCTTCGTGCCAGTGGAGGAGTTGCTTTGTCCACTTGTCGCCGCCGTACCATTGCACCATGTAATCGTTGAAGAAGAAGTAGGCCCAGGTCATCGAGATGATGAGCATGAGTTTGCCGATGGCTTCGAAATGCTCGGGACGGATGAAGTATTTCATGTTCTTCATCGTAGCGCGGACGACTGCCAGCACCATGATGACCGCGCCCATGCCCGAATGCAACGCGCCGACGACGAAATACGGACCGAAGATGGTCGAGTTCCAGCCTGGACGGGTGGCGGCGGCAAAGTCCCACGAAACGATGGTGTGGACGGAGAACATGACTGGGATGATGGCGAATGCGAAAATGTTCATCGCGTTGCGCAGGTGAGTCCATTCGCCTTCGGTGCCGCGGAAGCCAAGCGCGAGAATTTTGTAGAAGGTCTTGCGCCAGCCCGTGGACTTGTCGCGCGCCATCGCCATATCGGGGATGAGCGGCAGGAAGAGGTACATCGTGGAGGAAAGCAGATAGGTGGTGATCGCCAGCAGGTCCCAGGAAAGAGGCGAGTGGAAGTTCGGCCACAGTCCGCGCTGATTCGGGTAGGGCATCAGCCAGTACGAAACCCAGACGCGTCCCATGTGCATAAAGATGCTGAATCCCGCCTGGACGAGTCCGAAGGTGGTCATCAACTCCGCGGCGCGCGTGAAGGGGCGGCGGAATTCCGCTTTGAAGACGCGCAGGATGGCGGAGATGAACGTCCCCGCGTGGCTGATGCCGATCCAGAAGACGGTGTTGACGAGGAAGATGCCCCAGTACGAGGGACGGTTCACGCCCGCGATGCCAACGCCTTCCAGGATCAGCCGTCCCCATGAGTAGAACAATCCAACCGCAACGATGACACTCAGAATGCCAAAGACCACCCAGAACTTCCACGAGGTGGTGTGCATGGATTCCATGACCATGTCGTTCATCTGTCCGCGGGGAAGCGGATCGAGCATCAAATGCTGTTCGCGGAGATGTTGTTCCGCATTGTGATGTTTGTCGGTCATTACGCGCCTCCCACCAGATAGGTCACGCGCGGGAGCGTGCCGAGTTCCTCGAGATGCTTCACGCCATGTCCCTGACGCGCCAGTTGCGAGACGAGGCTTTCGGGATCGTCCACGCGGCCAAAGGTGATCGCGTCCGCGGGACAGGCCTGCGCGCAAGCGGTGGTGAACTCACCATCCGCCACTTCGCGTCCCTCCGACTTGGCCTTGTCCTGCGCCTTGTGGATGCGCTGGATGCAGAACGTACATTTTTCCATCACACCGCGGCGTCGAACGGTCACATCGGGATTGTATTGATTCTTGAGCGTGGCGATGGCAGAGTTGATGCGCTCATCGTTGTAATCGCGCCAGTTGAACGAACGCACCTGATACGGACAGTTGTTGGCGCAATAGCGCGTCCCGACACAGCGGTTATAAACCTGCAGGTTCACCTGCTCGGCCTGCGAATGTACCGTCGCAAACGCGGGGCAGACGGGTTCGCAGGGAGCCTGTCCGCATTGCTGGCAGAGCATCGGCTGGTAGTGCGTCATCTTCACGTGAGGGTACGTCCCCTCCCAGAAGCGCTCCACGCGGATCCAGTGCATCGAACGTCCGTAGCCCGCGTCCTCCTCGCCCACGAATGCGATGTTATTTTCCATGGCGCAGGCGGTCACGCAGGCCTGGCAACCCGTGCAAATATCCTGGTCAATGACCATGCCCCACTTTCCCTCGGCTTCTTCCACAAGCGCGCCTTTCGCGCCGACAACATTTAAATCAATCATGGCTCGCTCCTCTAATGCTCTTCCAGGCCTTCGCCGTACACACCGATTTTGCTTTCCAAACGCGACAGCAATTTCTTCCTGCCCGTCTTCTCCACGCGGACTTTGATGCCCGCGAACGCCAGATCGCCCGCTTCATTAAATGTCGGACTGAACAAATCTGCGGGATTGACTCCGCGCCCCGCCGCGAACTGACCGTAGGCGGTATGTCCCTGCCCGAAGGGGATGGCGATCGTGTCTGGACGGATGGCGGGGTACAGATATACGGGAGCCTCCACCTCGCCCGCCGCGCTGACGAGTCTCACCACATCATCGTTTTCGATGCCGAGTTCGTGCGCGGTATCGGTATTCATCTCGATCCACGTGTTCCACATGACGGTCGTCGTCGGGTCAGGAGTCTCCTGCAACCAGGGTTTGTTCGCGCCTGCCTCGGCCAACGTCGGCGAGACGAACGGGACGAGGAAGTACTCGCCCTGCTCGAATTTCGGCTCGGGCACCTCGATCACCGCGTCTGACGGAGCGGGGGCAACAGCCAATTCGCCCTGTTTCCACCAGCCGCCATGTTGCTGGAAATACGCCATGAAGGTGTTGATCTCTGGCGCGGCGAACGATCCGCCTTCCAGCGGGACGAACTGCTGGAGTTTGCTCTGGATGAACGCGAACTCGTCCGCGTAAGGAAGATTCGCAGCCGCCAGCAACACGTCTGCGGTGGCCTTGGTATTGTGGAACGGCGAAACGACGGGTTGCATACCCGAAAGCACGGATGCTTCCGCACCTGTGGCCGCGCGCTGGTAGCCAAAACTTTCCAGTCCCTGATGGTCGGGGAAAATGTAATCGGCCATCAGCGCCGTCTCATCGGGGAAGGTCGCGAACGAGATGACCGTCTCCACTTTCTTGAGCGCGTCCGCAAACCCAAACGACTTGGGCAACTCGAACGCGGGATTCACGCCGTGGATAAACAGCACCTTCACCGCACCCGAATCCAATTTCTTGACGAAGTCCGCCATCTCCTGCGCGGAGGCGGGACGGTGATACTCGTCCTCGCCCGGTGCGAGCGGAGAGAGGAAAACGGTCGGAGAGTCCACCTTGTTGATGAGGGCATTGAGCGCCAGCACCGATTTGGCGATCTGCAAGCCGTTGCTTTGTGCGAGCGCCGCGCCGCCGACAACTGCCAGCGGAGCATTGGCCTGGACGATGCGCGCCGCGACGGCTTCCAGCGTTTCGAGCGAGATGCCAGCCTTTTTGGCCGCATCGGCCGCGTCCACGTTGGAATGACTGCCGCCAGTCGCCTCAGCCACGAGTCCGCCGAGGGCGGCCGCAACCAGCCCCTCGGTCCCCGGGCGAAGCGGAATCCACTCGTCGGCTACCGCGGCCGTCTGCGACATCCGTGATTCGAATTGGATGAAGTAGCCGCGCTTGCCGTTCTGTCCCTTGCGCATCTTCGAAAAGCCGCGCGTGTACGCAACGGGCGAAAGCCACGTCTCGAGAAAGTTCGCGCCGAACGAGACGACCACGTCGGCTTTTGCCATGTCGAAGAACGGGAGCGCGGCCTGGCCGTACATTTCCTGCGCGGCCTGCGCGAGCGTGGAG
>QZIJ01000039.1 GCA_003598975.1 Anaerolineaceae bacterium
CTCGGACCGTCATCCGATTCTCGGCTATCGCCGCTCGCCGTACATCCTGCTCGGCCTCATCCTCTGCGTCGTGGGCGTGACCGTCTCGCCGCAGGTGGCCATCCTCATCAGTGAGAACTTCACGCTCGGCATCCTCGTCGGCCTGCTGGCCTTCGGCGCGTGGGGCATGGGCTACAACCTGTCGGCAGTGTCCTATCTCTCGCTGGCATCGGAACTCTCAGGCGAAAAGGGACGCGGCCGTACGGTGGCGGTCATGTTCACCATGATGATCATCGGTCTGATCGCGACGGGACTGACCCTCAGCCGCCTCGTGCCGACGTATTCCCCCGAAATTTTGACGCGCGCCTTCAACCTCGTCGCCGCCTCCGCCCTGACCCTGGGCCTGCTCGGCCTCTTCAGGTTGGAACCACACTCGGGCGGGGAATCCACTCAAGGTCCGCGCGCCGAGACGTACACCGTCAAACAGATGACCGCGGCCATCACATCCAATCCCGTGGCGCGCGTCTTCTTCGTCTACTTGCTCCTGCTCCTCGCCGCCCTGCTCGGACAGGACGTCCTGCTCGAGCCGTTCGGCGCGCAGGCTTTCGGCATGACCATCGAACAGACATCGCGCTTCGTCTCCATCATGGGGACGTTCACACTGCTGGCTTTTGCTCTCGCAGGCGTGCTGGAGGGACGCGTCCCCAAGCGCCGCCTCGCCCAAACGGGCAACCTCGGCGCGCTGTTGGGATTTCTCACCATTCTCCTCAGTGGAATTTTACATTCGAGTGGAATCTTCTACGCGGGACTTGTGCTGTTGGGCTTCGGCACAGGCCTCTCCACCGTCGCCAACCTCTCGCTGATGTTCGACCTGACCGTACCCGAGCAGGTGGGACTCTACATCGGCGCGTGGGGCTTCTCGAACGGCCTCTCGCGGCTGGTGGGACTCTTCCTCGCTGGCATCGTCGCGGATATTGGCACGCAGGTGACAGGTTCCGCGCTGAACGGCTACCTGATCGTCTTTGGCATCGAAGCGTTGATGTTGCTCATCGCCGCGTTTTTGTTTTATCGGATCGATGTCAACGCGTTTCACCGAAGCGCCTCCGAACCCACCTTTGAAGAAAAACTCGCCCTCGCCTCCGACTAACCGACCACAAAACCATTTAGACCAATAAGACCATCCGACCAATGAACGAATACATCTCCCTCCGCCACGCCGCCGACATCATCGGCGTCCATCCCAGCACCGTCCGCCTGTGGACGGACAAGGGCATCCTGCCCGCGCATCGCACCCCCGGCGGACATCGCCGCTACAAACGCGTCGACGTGGAATTATGGGCCGAGCATGCCCGCCGCGGCGGACTCGAACCCGAAGCCATCATGCAATCCGCCGTCCGCAATGTGCGCGTCCGCATCGCGGAAGGACAGCTCGAAGCCCAGCGCTGGTATCAAAAATTGGACGGCGATGCGCGCAATCAGTATCGCCAGAGCGCGCACTCGCTCTTCCAGGGATTGATGGTCTTCCTTTCCACCAACGGGGAGAATTCCAGTTCCGAAGGCCACGCTATTGGCTTTGAATACGCCTCGCGCGCCCGCCGATACAAACTCAGTTACGCCGAAGCCGCGCAGGCATTTCTGTTCTTCCGCAACACACTCATCGAGTCGGTCGTCAGCGCCTACCGCGAGGCCAACGTCCCCTTCGATGTGATGCTCCACCGCATGCATGCCTTCACCGACGAGATCCTCGTCAGCCTGTTGCAGACCTATCAAACGCTGGAACAATCCAACCCCTGAAAATCCAGAGCCCAGGTTTCTCGCAGAAACCTGGGTTCTCTCTTATAATCGCTTCATGCTCCTCGACCTTCCCCTTATCCTCGAAACACGACGCAATCACGCCCTCGAACACGCCACCCTCCACATGCTGGCGCAGACGCATCCCGCACCTCTCGCGGGACATTCCAACCCGACTGGTTTCTTCATCCTCGGTGATGTGACAGCCGAGGACCTCCGCCTCGCCACGGACGAAGCGCGGACTCGTCTCAACGCGGGCGAAAGCGGACTGGCGATCCATCCTGGTTGTGGGACGAACCTCGCCACCACTGTCGGTCTCGCGGGGACCTTTGCCTGGCTCCCGCTCCGAGGACGCAAATCCACCCTCGGGCGACTTGCCATCCTGCCCCTCGCACTGCTCTTCGCCGCGTTGGGATTCGCCCTGGCGCGTCAACTCGGCCCCTCGCTCCAGCAACACATCACCACCGAGGCGGATTTGGGTAATCTGCAAATCGTGGACATCCGCTTTATTCGCAAGGGCGTGCATCGCGTCATCACCAAATAACGTGTGGGGGCAGGGTCTCCCTGCCCGTTACCTGCCCTGGGCGAGCGGACCTCGCCCCTACGAACCATGTCTGTTCTCCTCCTTTACGGCACCGACGAATTCGCCATCTCGCGTCGACTCTCCGAAATCTCATCGAAGACCGACAAAGACGGCATGAACACCTCGCGTCTCGAAGCGCGCCTGACCAACGACGAGGAATTGAACAACGCGGTCAACTCGATACCGTTCCTCTCGGACAAGCGCCTCGTCATCCTCGCCAATCCGTCCCAGAAATATGGAGCGGGGAAACCGCGTGATAAATTCAGGGAATTCCTCGGCAAGATTCCGTCCACCACATTACTGGTGATGACTGAAACCGTCGAGCCAAAAGAAGCGGACAAACACTGGCTGGTGAAATGGGCGGCCAAAACAGCAGACGCCAAAGCGGAAGCACTCATGGCGCCGCGTCCCAATGACATGAAGGGATGGATCATTAATGAAATGAAAAATCAGGGCGGAAAAATTTCATCGGAGGCTGCGAACAAACTTAGCGAGTTGGTCGGCGCGGACACGCGTCAGGCGGCGCAGGAGATCGCCAAGGTGCTGGCCTACGTCAACTGGGCGCGGCCGGTCGAGGTCCAGGATGTGGAGGCGGTGTGCGTGTCCAGCGCGGAGGTCAACATCTTCGACTTCGTGGATAGTCTCGCGGCGGGCGACGGCCGCAGGTCCCAATCCATGTTGCGAAAAATGCTGGAGGAGCAGGACGCCTTCGCCATCTTCCCGATGATCATCCGACAGTTCCGTCTGTTGATCCAGGCACGCGAGATCGTGGAGGCGCGCGGCATGGCGCAGGATGTGATCGAGGCGTTGCACATCCATCCGTTCGTGGCGGGAAAAATTTTCCAGCAGGCGGGGCGATTCACAATGAAGAGCCTCGAAGCCATTTACCGACGCCTGCTCAAAATGGACGAGGCCGCAAAGACGAGCGCCATGCCTCTCGACACGGCGCTGGAAATGTTTGTGGTGGAATTGGCGGGGAAATAGTACGATAAAATATCTCCCATGTCTCGACCCAAACGCAAGTTTTTTAAATTGACTGGCGGGATGCTTCTCGTTCTCGCACTTACCTTTGGCCTGCTTGGCCTCTTCGGGCTTTTACTTCCCCGATTCATTCTTCTGCTCTATTCCAAGCCCCGCACTTTTTCCGTGGACGCCGTGTCGCCGCGTCGCGTGGCCATCGTCTTTGGCGCGGGCCTCTGGCGCGATGGGACTCCCACTCCCGTCCTGCGCGACCGTGTCCAGACTGCCGCGAATCTATATTTTGCTGGCAAAGTCGAAAAACTGTTGATGAGCGGTGACAATCGCACCGTGGATTACAACGAACCCGAAGCCATGCGGCAATACGCTCTCAGCCTCGGTGTCCCAGACGAGGATATCGTTCTCGATTACGCGGGCAGGCGCACCTACGACACCTGCTACCGTGCCCGCGACATATTCCGCGTCAACTCGGCCATCCTCGTCACGCAGGGATTCCACCTGCCCCGCGCCATTTACCTATGCAACATGCTCGGCGTGGACGGAATAGGCGTCCCTGCTGATATTCAGTATTACCGAAAAATCTCCCGCGCCTTTTGGACGTTCCGCGAGGTCCTTGCTACAGTGGGCGCCGTCAACGACGTCATGTACAAGAAACCTATCCCCGTGCTGGGCGAACCAGAGCCAATATTTCAGTAGGTCAAATATTAATTTTTTCCAACAAG
The DNA here is from genome assembly GCA_003598975.1 of Anaerolineaceae bacterium. GTDB lineage: Bacteria > Chloroflexota > Anaerolineae > Anaerolineales > Villigracilaceae > Denitrolinea. The sequence goes on from QZIJ01000039.1 coordinate 4,054, forward strand.
GAGACCAATATGACCCGCGAAGAAGCCCTTGCCATTGTCCGTGAATTTGTCAAAAACGAAGGACTCGTCCGCCACATGCTGTGCGTGGAGGCCGTCATGCGTTTCTACGCCGAAAAGTTCGGCGAGGATGTGGAGACCTGGGGACTGCTCGGCCTGCTCCACGATTTCGATTGGGAGATCCATCCCACGCTCGAAGGGCATCCGTCAGAGGGCGCACCCATCCTGCGCGAACGCGGCCTGAGCGAGGAACTCGTGCAGGACATTCTCAGTCATGCGGACCACATGAACATTCCGCGCGATACGCTCCGCCGCAAGGCTCTCTCCGCCTGCGATGAGATCACAGGCCTGGTCACCGCGGTTGCGCTTGTCCGCCCGTCACGTTCGCTCTACGATCTCGAAGCGTCCTCCGTCAAAAAGAAATGGAAGGATAAGGCCTTTGCCGCGGGGACGAATCGCGAAGAGATGGAGACCGCCGCCAAAGAGTTCGGAATTGACATTTGGGAGCACACAGCCAATGTCATCCTTGCCATGCGAAAAATTGCTCCCGAACTGGGTCTGGTGGGCAATCTTCAACCCTGAAACGAATTTACATTGCGAGCACGCTGGTCGTGTAGGAACTGGCACACTGTCCAAAAATCACGAATAGTACCAACTGAAAATCTTGTTGTAGATTGCCAGCAACAACTTCTTGACGGGATTCAACTCCAGCACGCGTTTCCCAAAACTCGTTTTACGTTTGGAGCCTGCCCTGAGCGAAGTCGAAGGGGTTTGCGCCTTTAGTTCCCCGCGTAGATACCCCAGCGTGTTGGACATGTTCATCGCCAGCGGATCGCTCACCATCAGGCGCAATAACCCTGCATCGTTCATGCGCTTGTCCAGTTGGCGGACTTGTCCCATGGGCTTGTCCATGTCGAAGGGCAGGAATTGCTGGAGTGTGGATTTGTAGGCAGCGAATTGCCAGTGACTCGCGCCTGCCATTGCAGTTACGCCTTTGTATTGAATACGCCAGTCTTTGGTTTCGGCGTAGACTTTTTTATTCTCCTCCTCGGACTGGCCGAGGGAGAGATTGAATTCGAGGAAGGTTTCCCACGGGATGAATTGACCGTCTTCGAGAATCGCGTTTTGACGCGCCCACTTCAAGGTCGATTCATAAAACTCAGGCGGTGTGCGGAACGGGCGCGCAGTCACCATGCCGACATTCGGAAAGGCTTCGAGGATTTCCACGGAACGCGAAAGCCAATTCGGGGAAAACAAAACGTCCGCATCAGTGTAGGCGATGATCTCACCCGGCGCGCCTGCCAGCATCACATTCCACGCGCCGCCCTTCCCCATGTTCTTTTCGGAGAGGATCAGATATTGGATGCGCCCCTCTTCCTTTTCCTTGATGAGGAAGTCGCGCACTTCGGGGCATGAGCCGTTATCGAAGACCATCAGGTCAAAGGACAGACCAGCGTCCTTGCGCATGGATTCGAGCGAGACTGTGAGTACGTCGAGGGTCTCGGCGTAGAATCCGCTCAGAAAGGGGATGTAGTTGAGCAACGCTGCAGTGATCCGCTCGGGGCGGGCAACGTCTTTAACGAACTTGGCGGGGTTTTGGCCTTTTCTCATTTTTGATTCACGATTTTCGATTTACGATTTTTTGGATTCGCTTCTTCCACCGTTTCGGGCGGGCGACATTTTCAATGATCGATTCTGGCAGGAAGAAGAAGACTTTTCGCAAGAACAATTCTACGCCACGCATGAAGCGTGGATAGGTTATCCTCGGGCGGGCAAGTTTACCACCGACAAATCGATGGGTTGAATCCAAAATAGTGTAGCGGATGTTGGCCTGTCCGCCCGCGAGGCGGATGTTCTCGTTCGTGTCGGGATGTTCGTAGTGCGGCATGCCGCCAGGCAGGTGACTGTAATCGTGGTTCTGATGGACGATCACGACCGACGGCGTGCAATCAATCACCGGCCAGCCTTCCTTGCGGGCTTTGTAGATCATCCAGTTGTCCCAGCCCGCACGGCCAATGGTGAAGTCGGGGACGTCGGTATAGCAGGATTTCGGAAAGAGGAAGAAATCGCTTCCCGCGGGACGGTGGAGGTTGTTTTGACCGTGGGCGGTGGACTGTAGTCGGCCTTGCCAACCTTCGGTGAAATCGAGGGGTTGATCAATATCATAATCCCAGCGCTGGCTGAGGAGAACGAAGTCATCCTTGAGTTTGGCAACCTGTTTCGCCGCTTCGACAAAATCAGGCATGAGGATCATATCCGCGTTGATGATGCAGAGCAGTTCGCTGTGACTGCGCTGACTAGCGTCCCGCGCGAGTTGGAACATTGACGAAATGAGCGGCGTGCCATTCTCATTACATTTTACGTTTTTGATATGCTTCACGCCCAGCTCACGCGCTGCCTCCGCGAGTCCCATCTCTTCGCCGAGGAGGAGAACTTCAACATCGGGGAGCAGAGTCCACGAGCGGATCGCGTTGCGCTGGATCATCGCGATGTGAGGATCGGAAAAGGGTTTGGGGGCGGAGAAAAGAGTGAGGAAAGCCATCAGTGATCAATATCAGTCCGTCACACCTGCACTTGCGTGCGGTGCAAGTGTTGCGAGCCGCCGTCCTGAGCGGAGCCGTGTACTCACGGCGTAGTCGAAGGACAAGCGCCGAAGCAATCCGCGTGTCGTTGACGAGATTGTTTCGGTCGAGTACGCCCTCGCAATGACGGGGCTATTTCTTGAGCGCGCGCTTATCAATATCTTTCAGCGTTTTGTGTTGCACGCCTGCGTTAATTTTCCTGAGGTCGGGTTCATCGTGGACGAGGTCAAGGACTTCCTTCCACGTGAAGTCATCGCGCCCATCGAAGCGACGATAAATTTCACGGATGAATTCCAGGTCTTCGGGAGTGTCCACCGTCCAGCGGTAATCACCGAAGTCCGTGGTGTGGTGGAGCAGAGCGACGTTGAATCCGCGCGGGGAGACGCCAGTTTGCAGTTGGCGGTTGACGGTGGTCAATTCAACGCCTTCGTAGAAATAGGGCATGACGTGTTCGCGGTGTTGTGGTTCTTTCGCTTCTTTCCATGCCTTTGCCAAAACCTTGAAGGTGCAGGCTTCAACATCCAGGCCGATGGGATAGGTACGCGTCCACGGCGGAGGCAGGCGGTTGCAGACAAAGTCGTATTCGCCCTCGAGCAGGGTGTCGACAACATCATCAATCAACGCGGGATCGATGACGGGACAGTCCGCGGTGATGCGGACGACTATCTCCGCCCTCGCTTCTTTCGCGGACTGGTAGTAGCGGTCCAGCACATCGTAGAGACTGCCGCGCCTGACGGGGATTCCGCTCCAATCGCAGTATTCCGCTACGGGGTCGTCGGATGCGTCGGTCGTCGTGGCGAAGAGCGTCTCAGAAACGGTAGCCGCGCGCGAGGTCCGCGCGAAGACGCGAGCCAGCATGGGCTGTCCCGCGATGTCGGCGAGGATCTTCCCCGGCAGGCGGGACGAAGTCATGCGTCCCTGAATGATGGCGACGACGCGCGGACTCATGGAGTGGGTTCAGACTCCTCGTCCTGCATTTCCTCCACCACAGGTGGATAGGCTTCGCGGTCGACGGGCGCGGGCACACTGGATTTGCGGATGCTGTTTTCGAGTTCAACAATTTTCTTGCGGTTGCGCGTGTTGGCGAGGCCGCTTTTGATGCGACCGGGCGTCATCACCAGCACGCCGATGGCAAAACCGACGGCGAGACCGATGAGAACGAAGAGCGCCAGCGAGCCGTCCACGAGGTAGCCGAAGAAATTGGCAGTGACCATCGTGGGGTTTTGCAAGGCAAAGATGGCGGCCACGATGGCGAGAGCAAATGCAATAATGAGAGTGAATACCATTGGATTCTCCTTATCGGATGGTTTCCTATATTTTACGCTGTTTGTGCTTCGGATGGGATCGGAAGCGGGATGATAAGTCCCTTGGCGCGGAATTTTTCGACGTAGTCGCGCACCATCCAGTAATCGAGGCCGACCTGTTCGGCGATGTCGAAAATGGTATGCTGGCCTTCGAAGCGCATCATGATCTTTTCGATGGCGCGGTTGAGCGCCCAGTTGTCGCGCCAGTCCACCCAGAGGCCGTTGCCGCTGAGGAAGACGGGGCCGCGGAAGGTGCGTTTCGGGATGTAGTTGGTTGCGAAAATACGGATGATCTGCTCGGCCACGTCCGCCGCGCCGATGAGCATGTCTTCGTGCATGATGTCGAGGCTGTCATCAGTGGTGTGGTATTCGTCGTAGGGCCAGCGGTTGAGCGAGATGCACGGCACATTGACACCCGGCCCATTGATGACGCGTTCATCGTTGGCGGGCGCAGCGGCGAATTCGCGCTCGTCGTGCGCGATACTTTGTAATTGGTAATTGGTAATTCGGTCAAGCAGATGATTGTGTTGCCGTGTATGGTGCCACGCCAGTTTATTTTTGTTGCCTGTCATCTCCATAAAAATTCCACCGCGCAGATTTTGGATCAAATGCTCGTTGTGCGAAAGCCAGACGATGGTGCCGATCGTTTCGGGACCGAACCAGAAGCGGACGTTCATCGAGCCCGCGGGAAGCGGATTCTCGGCGAGACGTCGCGCCAGCTCGATCGTGCTGACCACGCCCGCGCCGTCGTCATTGGCCTGCATGGGATGACAGGTGTGCGCCTGGACGACGATCTCCCCCGCCGACGCATCCGGACCTTCCTCGGGGTGGATCACTGCGGTCGCGAGTTTGAATCCCTGCTTCGGGTCGGTCACGAACTCGGACTTGATGACGGCGCGATATTTTTTGTCACGCGACAGTTTGTCGAAGACATTCTTCGGCAGGCAAAAGCCCCAATCCCGCTCGTAATATTTGAACACCCACGGAATCGCGTGTGGACGTTTCTCGTTGAAATAGAGGTGCGGCTGGAGTTCTTCAAACGTGAGCGTCTTGTCAACGGGCAGCGAATACGAGACGATGTGTAGTGGATTGTCCTTGAAATCCACGATCCGCTCGCCGCCTTCTACTTCGAGATATGCTTCATGGACAACGTATCGCTCGGGCACTTGCCATGTCCACGCTTTTTCGAGCGGAGCGTAGGTCTCGATGGTGTAGTTGGATGAATCGGGCATGTACGCGCCGATGATCTCCAAGGTCTTGTCGTGGTCATCGGAGGCAAGGGTGCGATGGAGCGGGAAGAATTCCGCGAGGATGGATTTGAGGGATGTGTAGGGTTTCATAAATTCACCAAAGATAAACGAAGATAAACGGAGAATTTCGAACCGCGAAGATCGCTAAGAACGCAAAGAAATTCTCGGGTTTTTCTTCGCGACCTTCGCGCGCTTAGCGGTTAAAACTTGGCTTCCTCAATGTAATGCAATTTCTCCGGGTGCTCGTGCACGATGACGGACATGTTATCGTAAAAATCGTTCGCCGTGGCAAAATGAACCTTGGCTTCGCCAACCTGCACTTCCTTGATCACGCCCGCCGCCAGCAACTCGTTCATTCCAGGCACAATGTACGTTTTCACGCGGTCGCTCTTTCGCACGAACATCGAATACGTTTTGATTCTCGGCACGCGGTCGTAACCCACGTAGATGCCAGAAAACTCCTTCACGCGGCGATAGTCACAGCCCACATTGTATTCGATGTAATGGTGCATCGAAAACGTGCTGTTGAAGTCCAGACCAATGCTCACGATTGTGCCATTGATCTTGTGAAACAACGCGAAGGCCGAGTTCGGGCCGTAGGCTTCCACATCCTCGGCCGCGGCGAACTCGTCCGCACGCGCGCCCCAGACGCTGAAACTGTAGATCGGATGCGGAGTCCGTTTGGCGTCAGGCCTGAGGCGGGCCAGTTCGGTGATCATGCCCATCTTCGAGGGCGTCTCCAGCACATCGAAGTAGTGCGTCTCCGTCCACGACTGAAAGTTGAAGGCGGGGAACAACACCGTCCCGCGCTCCCCCACCAGTTCGCGCATCACATCAATGACCGCCTCCGCGCCGCCCTCCACGCCGCCAAGCGATTTGTACGACGTGTGGACGATGATCGTGTCACCAGGCTTCACGCTGGTCTGACGAAAACCGTCGAGCAATTGTTTGTGTGCGAGCATGACTACTTCCTTCCGAGTTTGACGGTCTGCTCGTACGCGACGAGCAACTGACCGAAATTTTTCTCCCAATCGGCTCGCGTCTCCGCGGACCTTCGGGCGGACTCGCCCATTGCTGGCAGATTCTCCCGCAGGCGAATCGCTTCGAGAATCTTCGCGGCTAGCGCGTCGGCGTCGCCATCGGGGAAGAGCCAGCCGTTGACTCCCTCCTCGACCCATTCCTTGTTCGCAGGGATGTCCGACACGAGGCACGGAATCCCGCACGCCAGCGCCTCCATCAGCGACACGGACGAACCGTCCACGTGCGAGGGCGAGATGTAGAGGTCGGCCATGTTGTAGAAACGCGGCAACTCTTTCTGCGCCACCTGCCCGGGCATCGTGACCCGGTCAAGCACGCCGCCGCGTTGAAGGATTCCACGAATCACCTGCGCCTGCGATCCGCCATTGATGAGGAGCAAGTCTATATCGGGATTTTGTTGCGCGACCTTTACAAATGAGCGCGCTAGCACATCAACGCCATATCTGGGTTCCCAAGAACGATTACAAAACAAGGTGAACGATTTTCGATTTTCGATTTTCGATTGTCGATTGTCGGGTGCAAAGTGTTGGAGGTCAACTCCCCACGGAAAGACGACCGTTCGGTCGGGGTTCATTCCATAAGTCACGGCTTTGTCGCGCGTCACATTTGCGTCACTCGTAAAATAAGTTGACCTACGCAATACGAAGTACGTAATACGCTCCATCCACTTGCTCTTGTGGACATCGTCCATCAAGTCGAATCCCCACGACATGGTGAGGATGGGACGGAAGCCTGAGAGCACAGCGATGAACGCGCAGGTTTGGATGGGACCCGCATGGATCAGGTCGGGTTTGATTCGCTTGACCACACGCCGAAAATCCATCACCAGCTTCGGCAGGTCGCGCCAGCGGAACTCGGACTGTCCGCCTGCCCAAAGGACTTGCTGAATCTTCGCCGGGACAGGACGATCCTCCACCTGCCGCGGTCCGCGCTGGAGGCGGACATAAAATACCTCATGCTCCGTCTCCGCGAGGGACGCGAGGAAGCGATGGTCGTGAGGGGAATAGTCGAAGGAAAAGTAAATGACTTTCATATCATTTTTCAAACCCCGAAGGGGTAACATGATTGTAGTAGTAGTAGTAGTAGTAGTAGTAGTAGTAGATTCGAGATTTTGTTCGTCCGCAACCCCGAAGGGGTGTCATAAGCATATGCCATCCCTTCGGGATTTTGTAGTCCTTGTAACCTCGTCGTTACAATCATTTCATCCCTTCGGGATTACGCTGCACAGAGATCCGTCCATCTCAATTCTTGACCGTACTTGAAATCATGCAATGCCTTCGTCCCGATGACATTTTGAATCTGGTCAGGTTTGATCGCTCCAGGTGTGGCAGGTCGCAACACATCAATCATGTCGCGGGTGAAGACCTCGCCCGCTTTGATGTCCCGCGCGGCGCGCAGACAGCGGCGTTGGACAATCTGCGTCTCCTGTTCGTTGTCCGCGATGAACTTGTCTGCGGAGCCGAGCGAGCGTTCGAGCAGACGCGTCTCCTCGACCATGCGCGCCCACTTGTCGGGGTCCATTGCGAACTTGTGGTCGGGACCTTCGCGGTCGTTGCTGTCGGTGAAGTGACGCTCGATGACGCGCGCGCCCAACGTCACCGCGGCGATGACAGGCGCGACCGCGTGCGTGTGATCGGAGAGACCGAGGATCACGTCGGGGAACATCGTCGCGTAGGTTTTCAGCACGTTGATGTGCAGGTGGTCGTAGTTGCCCGGGCTGGCGGTGTAATTCGTGTTGCACTGCATCAGCACAAGTTGCTTGTTGATTTTGAGAATCGCGTGGACCGCCCTCTGCACTTCGCCAATCGTGGACGCGCCCGTGGCGACGAAGAACGGTTTGCCTTTGCTGGCCATGCGTTCGAGCGCTTCGATCCAGTCGATCTCACCCGAGCCAGCCTTGTAGACTTCCACGTAGCGGTCGAGGTGGTCAATCGCGTCAAAATCATAGGGCGAGGAGAAGTAGTCAATGCCTACCTCGTTGCACTCTTCGCTCAAAATGTTCGACCACTCGAATGGAATCGACGCTCCCTTGTATACCTCAAACACGGATTTCTTCCACGTGGCCTGGTGACTCACCTGCCCCCCGCTCATGGCCTTGAAGCCATAATCCGAGACGATCTTCGGCGCGTCGAAATTCTGGAACTTGGCCGCGTCCGCGCCTGCTTCTTTAGCGAGGCGGATGAGCATCTTCGCCCGCTCCAAGTCGCCATCGTGGTTCGCGGCGATGTCCGCGATGAAGTAGGTGGGATGGTTCAGGCCGATGGTGTGGTTTCCGAATTTGATTTCCATAATTTTCTCCTTTGAGAGCAACCGGCGCTACAAATGTTGTTTACCAAACCAGGTTCGCAATTTTCGAGCAAATTGAGCGCGCTCATCAGCATCGAATGGACTTTTCTGCGCGTTGTGAAAATCATCGTTCAAATAACGCGGAATGACATGCAAATGATAATGCCAGATATTTTGGTCTCCAGCGGGTTCATTGTGCTGTCGAAGCATGATCCCATCACAGCGATATTCCGACTTCATTGCCAACGCGACTTCCCTGCTCAACGCATGAATTTTCATGGAAATATTCACTGGCAAGTCATAGATGTTTTCAAAATGCAGGTTGGGAATGATCAGCACATGTCCCTCATTCTGTGGATACCTCCTCGTTGCGATAAAAGCCGTTACATCAGCTGTTTGGAAAACGATATCCGTTTGTCTTAGTTGAGTTTGGATGCTTTCACTTCCTTGAACCAACAGGCAAAACGGACAGATGTATTCTAATGGTGCATGATTATGCATATATTTTCTCCAAATCCTATTTACACCCCAACCTTAGAAGGTTCTTCACAATTCATCTGTGGATAACTACCCATTTTCTGTGGATAACTCTCGTGACAAACCTGTGGATAACTTGTTGCGCAAATTGGCAATTTGCGCTAACCCTGTGTAAAACTCTTCAATTTCTGTGGGAAACCCTCTTTAAACTGTGCATAAAACAGGTCTAAACCGGTGGAAAAGCTGGGGAGAGACTGGCCCAAATCTGTGGATAACTTGTTGACAGACAGGTACAAATTGTGGGCACGGCGGGCTAGCAGGCTCGAGGCCTGGATGGACTTGGGCGAAATCTCACTCTCGTTCAGCCCGAATTTGCGGGCGATCTCCACCCCGAACTGATACTTGCTCATCGGCTGCGGCCCCACTGCGTGGTACAGCCCGTGCAGTCCCTTCGCCAGCATCATCAGCAGGGTCTGTGACAGGTGCGCGGCGTGCATCGGGCAGAAGATGACATCCGTGTAGCCGCTCATGGACTTGTTGTTCGTCAGATTATTAAAGAAGAACTCGGCCAGCGAGCGCCGTCCACCCAGCGACCAGCCGTAGAAATTGACTCGGGCGACGATGGCATCGGGATTGGATTCGAGCACGAGGCGCTCGGCCTCCAGTTTTGTGCTCGAATAGACACTGACGGGGAGCGGGTCATCCTCCTCCGTGTAGATTCCCGACTTCGTCCCGTCGAAGACCGCGTCGGTCGAAACCTGGACCATTTGGATGGACCGCTCTCTACAGGCCTTTGCCAACGCTGACGGCAGGTCCGTGTTCAGACGCCGCGCCGCCTCGGGATTTTCCTCACACGCTTCGAGGTCCGCGATCGCGGCGCAGTGGACCAGCCAGTCGGGGCGCGCCTCGTCGAGGACGGAGTCCACCGCCCCCTCGTCCAGCAAGTCCGCCTGAATCGTCCGAAACGGTGCAGATTTGAGCGTGGCGCGATCCACGCCAATGACCTCATGCGCGTTCATCGCTTCGAGCGCGAGGTTGAGGCCGAGCAGTCCACTGGAGCCAGTGATGAGGAGTTTCATGGGTTCCTCCAGACCCGAAAGGTTTTGAAAACCTTTCGGGTCTTTCATCCTTCGAGTTTACCCTGTTTGTACAATTCTTCAAATGGCGCGATGTATTTTTTGATACCTTCGAGGTCGAGCCATTCGGTGTTGTTGTCGCTGGTGTACGAGAAGCCTTCGGGAAGGGGCTTGCCTTCGTAGTGCTGGTTGCGATTCCAGAGCGTCTCAGGCGGCTGGATGATGAACATCGCGTCACGCTCGACCGCGTTGCGGGCTTCATCTGCGGAAAGCAGGTCTTCGTGCAGTTTCTCGCCGGGACGGATGCCGATGATCTCGATCTGCGTTTCGGGAGCGATGGCACGGGCCAGGTCGATGACTTTGGTGCTGGGAATCTTCGGGATGAAAACCTCGCCGCCTTCCATCTCTTCGATGCACTTGATGACAAAGCGCACGCCCTGTTCGAGCGAGAGCCAGAAACGGGTCATGCGCTCGTCGGTGATGGTGATCTTGCCGCTGGAGCGCTGTTTGAGGAAGAGCGGAACGACCGAGCCGCGCGAGCCAACGACGTTTCCATAGCGCACGCACGCATAACGCGTGGACGACCCCGCCGCGTAGTTGTTGGATTGGATGACGAGTTTTTCGGCGACGAGCTTCGTCCCGCCATAAAGGTTCGCGGGGCTGACGGCCTTATCCGTGCTGAGGGCGAGGACTTTTTTCACGCCCGCGTCGAGTGCGGCTTCGAGCACATTGCTGGTGCCGATGATGTTGGTCTTGACGGCCTCCATCGGGTTGTACTCGCAGGCGGGAACCTGCTTGAGCGCCGCCGCATGGACGACAATGTCCACGCCGTGCATGGCGCGGTGCAGGCGCTCGCGGTCGCGGATATCGCCGATGAAATAGCGCAGGTTGGGATGGTTGAAGCCCGCCACCTGCATTTCGTGTTGTTTCAACTCGTCACGGCTAAAGATGATGACCTTCTTCGGCGCGTGCTCCTTGAGAAGAATTTCTGTAAATTTCTTCCCAAATGAGCCTGTGCCGCCGGTGATGAGGATGATTTGATTGTTCCAGTCCATAGGTTGCTCCATAAAATCTTGGCCGCGAATAACGCGAATTTTCGCGAATGGTTTTATATATTCGTGTAATTCGTGAAATTCGCGGCAGAGGTATTTATTTACTTGCCACAAACATCCCAGAATCTTTCGTGATGAAAATCTCGCCGTTCGTTTTCATCACCTCGGTGAACTCGCGCTCGATGGCTTGAAACTGCTCTTCCGAAAATTCCGCGGTGGATGTCATCGAGCGGACATAGGCCACGAGCGCGGCAACATCCGTCACCCGCAGATTATCCTCGTAACAGAACACTTCTACGCGCGGAAAAAATTCCTGCAATTGCGCCGTCCCGTTTTCGAGCGTGAAGGCCGACGTGATCGTCTCGCGTGTGATGGTTGCCACGCCTTCGAGTTGATCCCACATCTCGCGCATGTGATTCCTTCCAAGCGTGCCAGCGAAGAGACGACCGCCCGTTTTCAGTACGCGCCGCATCTCGGACAACGCCTTGCGTCGGTCAGGGACATGATACAGCATATGATTGGCGATGACTGCGTCGAACGTCTCATCGGGATAGGGAATTGATTGCGCGTCGATCTGCTCGAACTTGAAGTTGCGTCCCGTGACGACCAGGTTTCTCCACGCCGCGTCCACCATCCCCGGAGACAAGTCGCTCAGGGTGATATTCCAGGAGGCGGGGATAGGCTGTCCGCATTCCTTCCACAGGTAGCCAGGTCCACAGCCCACTTCCAGGATGCGGGCGTTCTCTGGCAACATACTCAGCCTGTCAAAGACCCAGTGGAACCATCCATACGGATTGGTGCTGAAGCGCTGATGAACCACCGCCCGCGCATCCAGGTTGGACGAGTCGCGGTATTGGTTGGTCTTCAGATAGTTCGGGTCGGTAAAGTGAGTAGTCATTTTTTCAAATCCGCTGTCCTGAGCGGAGTGACGAGTGAAGCGAGGAATGCAGTCGAAGGGCAGGTAGATCCAAACGAGTTGCTCACATGCGATCCGTCCTTCGACTTCGGGTCTCGGTACGCCCGAACTACACGGGCTACTCGACCCTCTGCTCAGGACGGCGGGTTATTTATCCCAATCGAACTTCATCCCCAGCAAATCATACAACTGCTGGTTGAAGGGACGGAAATACTCCACCAATTTCTGGCGCGTGGCAGAGTCCATGCCGCCTTTGTAGGTTCCCTGTTTAAAGACCTCGTACTGTCCCATCTTGAATGGCAGGCCGAGGAACGAAAAGGACGTCTTCATCACCTGGGCGGGATCGGCGTACAGGTCTTCGCTTTTCAGAATCAGGATATTTTCCTTCGGGAACAGCCGAAACAAAACCTGAAGTTGCTCCGCGTAGCGTCCGCGTTCGAGATAACTATACTGGATGTGACGGTACTGCGGACAGGACGCGTCCGCCGCGATCTTTTCGGCCTCCCCCGCCAGACGGTCAGGCTCCGCTTCGAGGGCCTGCTCAAACGACAGGTCTTCGCGTCCCACGCGCACCATGTGCTGATAGTGGGAGTAGGCGCGGTCCACGGGGTTGCGCAGGATGGCCATCAACTTCACAGATGGCAACGCGGCTTTGATTCGCTCGGGCGCGGTGGGATGGTACATATAGTAGGGACTGGCCTCACCCGTCAGCGCTTGGGCGGCGCGCAGTTTACTGCTCAATGGGAAATGAGCGCGATACCACGAAAGCCCGCGAAAATAATTGCTGTCGAAAAATTTGAGTTCCTTGCGGAGCGGGGAAAGCACCTGAGGGTGCTGGATCAGGTAATTGAACAGGGACGTGGTCCCGCCTTTTTGGGTGCCGACAATTAAAAAGTCAGGCAGGGCGCGCCAGGTCGTGGTGAGGCGGTGGAAGGTCCACCACAGCACCAGTCGCGGGTTTTTGCGAATCTTTATCGCGCTGATGTTATCGTCGGCGTACATCAACTCTCCTTGCGGAAAACGATCAGCGGATACTGTCCGTTCTCGCCGAAGAAGCGCGGAAACTTTTCCTCCAGCCAGTACACCAACCGCAGGAGGTATTTTCCTCCCAGCCACGGATGGACGAGGATGCGCGAGAAGCGCGTGCTCAAACTGCGCCAGACGTAAATCTCGATTGGCGTCACATTGGCCAGTTCCTGCCTCAGCCAGTCCGCGTCGATCTTTGCAATGTAAGTCCCTGTGTGCTGGTCAATGGAGCGTCCCTTTTTCTTCTTCACGAAATTGGGCAGTTTGCCGCGCGTCAGCAGCGATTTGATCACGCGCAGCGGGCGGACGAAGAATCCCGTGATCTTCATGAGCGTGGGATAGTCCCAGCCGTTCACCACCACCGCCGAACGATCCGGCTTGAGGACGCGGTAGAGTCCCGCGTAGGCGCGTTTGTGTTCCGATGCGGGCAGGTGATGGATGGTATGCAGGGAGACAACCGCGTCGAACGCATCGGACTTGAACGGCAGGTTCGCCACATCCATGACCACGTAGAGGCCGCGGCTTCCGAGACGTTGACGCGCCTCTCGGAGCGCGGTCATCGACAGGTCCGCGCAGACGCGGAACTTGTAATTTTCGGAGTAGGTCACATATTCGGGATACTGCACGGGGCCAGAGCCCGCGTCCAAAAAGAGGTCGCCCGAGGGGACGATGTGCCGCTTCACGCGCAGGTGGCACTTGTGGACATACTCTGCAGTGACCGGGCGCAGGTCTTCATAGCGGGCATTCTGGTACAGCCCCTCGCCCACCTGCGACCAGCCGATCTGATCGTAAAAGTCACGGACTTGTTGTTTCGTGTTTTCAGACATTGATTCTTTTGCCACAGATTACACAGATTTCACAGATTTTTTGCGCTCAAAATTGCAGAATTCATTGACACAAAGTCACCAAGGCACGGAGCCACAAAGTTTTTTCTTGGTGCCTTTGCGCCTTCGTGTTAAGGCGTGAAGACAAAGTTATTTCCACGTAAATGGTTTGCCAACCAAAAACTTGAACGTGTCTTCGAATTGCGTGCGGCCTTCTGGACTCAACACTTTTTCCAGCGGCCAGACTTGCAGGTCGTCCCAGAAATTCATCAAACGCCACGGGAACGGACGCGGGTACTCAAAGAAGAAACGGTAGGCGTAATTCCAGGCGTAGGCGGTTTGCGATTCGCTCAGGCGATGAGACGGCAGGTCGGCCAGCACGCGCTCGAGGGTTGCATAATACTCGTCCCAGGAATTGGGATCAATTGTAAATCCACGGCCGCGGTAATGCGTCTGCCCGCACGAGATGACGGGCGTGCCGTTCATGGCGGTTTCGAGTCCAACGGTCGTTGTGTACGCGAGGCCGAGATTGGCGATCTCGATCAAGTCGTAGGTGTTGACCTTGTCCAGCGCGCCGATGACGTGGATGTGACTCGGAATCTCTGGCAGCGCATCGCGGACGACCGTCCCCATGGACTTGGCCTGCGGGACAAGTTTCTCGCCAGGGTGGACGCGGATGACGAGTTGCACGTCGGTTCGTTTCGCGAAAAACTGGACGGTCTTCGTGATCCACTCGGTCATGGAACTGGCGAAGATGTCGCGTCCCAGCGTGAGACTATCACCGAGAACGTTCGCGGCCAGCATGACGACGGGGCGGGAATCCAGGTGTAGCGTGTTGCGTGTTGCGTCCGCGCCTTGACTGGAAACATACTGCCACAGTCGCTTGGATTTTCCCCACACGCGCGCGCCGCGACGGGCGTTCTCCAAATCCGCGACGCGCTCGTACATAGCCTCGGTCATCGGGAGTTTGCAACGCGCGTCCACGAGATAGTCTGTGTCCTGCTGCATGATAGACGAGTTTTGCGCCAGCCAGATTTGCTCGCGCTGGTCGTTGAACTCGTAGGTCACGGCAGGGATTCCCAGGTGGTGCGCTACGCGGAAGACGATTCCCATTTCCAAAATCAAACCGTTCGGGATGAGGACAACGTCGGGTTTGTTTTCCTGCATGTACGCCAACGCGGCACGAGCGGCAAATCCGTTGCGCTCGAGGCGCAGGTCATATAGTGCGCGGTCGGACGGGTTGCTCATGTCCACTTCTTCGCGCATGAGCGTGTACTGCGCGTCCCAGAGGGAGACCTCTTCCACGTCAGATTGGAGAGAGGCGGGTAAGTCGGAAGCAGGCCGAAGGTCAAGAAATGAAGTGTGCTCGACGAGGGGATTCAGCGCAGATAGGGCGTCACGCGTATGCAGGGCGCGTTGCCGCTGAGTCAGCTTGTCCATCTTCTTGTGCCACTCGGAGTAGGGCACGGTCAACAAAGTGACTTTGTGACCCAGCCCCGCGAGCGCGAGGCTGATGACGGCGGATTGTTCGATCCAATAATGAAGCGTGGCAAAGAATAATATCTTTTTGCCCGCAGGAGCCTTTGCCGCAATCGGCACAACTTGCGCGGCAAAAGCAGGCAGTGATTTCTCCAACCGATGCAGGTTGTAATGATCCTTGCGGGCGCGGTTCTTTTGCCGAAGGGTGTAATCCAATTCGACGGCAAGGGGCAGTTCACCGAGAAAGTTGCGGAGGGTTTTGTTCATTGGTTACAACAGGTGGTTGAGTAGCCCCACACGTTCTTTGTGGGGCGTATCGAAACCACAACAATTGTTCTCAAATAACTGCTGGTCTCGGTACGCCCCGACAAACACGGGGCTACTCGACCAGCGGTTAATCAATCTTCTCAATCTTCCATTCCAGCCTTGGCCGTATCGGCCCCACACGCGGCTCAGGCCATTGGGTACCGGGCGCGCCGCTGATATCCACATTAAAGGCCAGAGCGTTCTCGTCCATGAAGTAGCGGCGCACACCAAATGAACTAGCGTTCACGCCCACGCTGTAGCGACCCTCGTTGAAAATATCGGCGGGCAGGGTGGCGCGGCTCACGTAATGTCCTGCTTTGCGGGTGTCGAATTTTTCGTAGAGATTCGGCGTATCAGTATCAAATGACGTGAGCACGTACTCGCCGCGCATGGTGGAGACGTAAATGCCGACGCGCAGTCCTTTGACTTCCGCGCCGAGGCGATATTCGAACTCAAGCATGACCGGCTCGGTGGAGCGGATTGTGTCCACAACCTTGCCGCGTCCATCCTTGACCTTGAGACTGATCGGCGTGAACGGCGCGCTCATGGCTGGGATTTCATCCGCGTCCCAGGTGCGCTCGCCCGCCTGCGCCTGCCCCGACGAGAGATAAAAATCCACGGCCTCCTGTGTGGGCGCGCGCATGATCATCTTGCCCTTGTTGAGCACAATGGCTTCCTGCGTGAGACGTAGAATGGCCGACATATTATGACTGACGAACAGCACGGTGCGTCCCTGCTGGGCCACGTCACCCATCTTACCGAGACATTTGCGTTGGAACTCCGCGTCACCCACGGCAAGGACTTCATCCACAACGAGGATCTCGGGTTCGAGGTGCGCCGCGACCGCGAAAGCGAGACGCAGGTACATGCCCGATGAATAGCGTTTGACGGGCGTGTCAATGAACTGGCTGACTTCGGAAAAATCCACGATCTCGTCAAATTTCGAGTCGATCTCGGCGCGCTTCATGCCGAGGATGGCGCCGTTCATGTAGATGTTTTCGCGTCCCGTCAACTCGGGATGGAATCCCGTCCCCACTTCGAGCAGAGAGCCGACGCGTCCGCGCACCATGACCGTCCCTTTGGTGGGTTCAGTGACGCGCGAGAGAATCTTGAGCAGGGTACTTTTGCCCGCGCCGTTGCGTCCCACAATGCCGAGGACTTTTCCCTCCTCGAGGTCGAAGGAGACATCGTCGAGCGCCCAAACGAAATTCTTGTTCATGCGGCGATCCGACTTGCCGACGAGCGCCTTTGCCAATCGAACCGGCGCGTAGACAGTGTCCATAATCACGTCGCGCAGCATGTTGTAGCGGAATTTAGTCTCCGCCGCGCCGATCACGTATTGTTTGCCGAGGTTTTTGACTGAGATAGCTGTTGCCATGTTAGATCGTATCCGCAAAGGTCCGCTCGGTGCTGCGGAAGTAGAACAACCCAGAGACGAGAACGATGATCGAGATCGCGACGGAAACCCACAGCGCCGCGTCGGGTCCGTTGCCCGAACCAAGCAGCGCCCAGCGGAATCCGTTGACTACACCTGTCATCGGGTTGAGGGATAAAACAAGTTGCCAGTTTTCCGGGAGAGTCGTAAAGGCATATGCAACAGGCGTGGCAAAGAACCAGAATTGGGTCAGAAAGGGAAGCGCCTGGTTGACGTCGCGATATTTTACGTTGATGGCTGAAAGCCAGAGTGCGACCCCCAACGCGGTGATGATCGCAAGAATGACGAAGAACGGCACTGTCCACAACAGGTTCCAGGCGGGCGTCACGTTGAAGTAGAACATCAGGCCGACCAGAATCACGAAGGCGATGGCAAAATCCACCAGTCCCGCGAAGACCGAAGACATCGGCAGGATCAGGCGCGGGAAGTAGATCTTCGTCACCATGTTGTTGTGCGCCACGAGCGAGCGGCTTCCCTGATTGAGCGCGGTGACGAAGAGTCCCCAGGGCAATAGGGCGGTAAACGAGAATATCTCGTAGGGAATGCCATCTGTAGGGAGTTTTGCAACCCGGTCGAATACAAACGTGAAGATAAGCATGTTCATCACAGGCTGAATGACTGCCCAGGCCATTCCGAGCATCGTCTGTTTGTATTTCACTTTTACATCGCGCCAGACCATGAAGAAGACCAGTTCGCGGTATGTCCACAAATCGCGCAAATTGAGCGCGGCAAGTCCGTGCGAGGGTTTGATGTAAATTGTTGTTGGCTCGTGTTTTACGATTTCGGTCATTTTTGTTTCCATGTTTGAAGGTTTCAAAGTTCAAACCTGTAAACCTTCAAACTTTCTAACGGATCTTGCCGCGATTCTCTTTGAACCATTCGATGGTGCGGCGCATCCCTTCCTCGAAGGGGATTTGAGCGCTCCAGCCGAAGAGTTCCTTCGCACGGCTGACGTCGAGTCCGCGGCGGGGCTGACCGTTGGGCTTATCACTTTCCCAGACGAGTTTGCCCTCGAAGCCTGTCATGCGGACGATCATTTCAGCAAGGTCTTTGATCGAGATCTCGTAGCCCGAACCGAGGTTGACGGGCAGATCGCCGTTGTATTTCTCCGCGGCGGTGACGATTCCGTCCGCGGCATCTTCCACAAAGAGGAATTCGCGCGTCGGCGAACCATCGCCCCAGACAGACAATACCTTGTCGCCGCGATCCTTGGCTTCCAGCGCCTTGCGGATGAGTGCCGGGATGACGTGCGAGGTCTGCAAATTGAAGTTATCGCGCGGCCCGTAGAGGTTGACTGGCAGGAGGAAGATGGCATTGAAGCCGTATTGCTGGCGATAGGCCTGCGCCTGCACAAGCATCATCTTTTTGGCGAGGCCGTAGGGCGCGTTGGTCTCTTCGGGGTAACCGATCCACAAGTCATCTTCTTTGAACGGGACGGGCGTGAACTTGGGGTACGCGCACACCGTCCCGATGGCGACGAATTTGCCAACGCCGCGCTGGTACGCCTGGTGCATCAATTCCACGCCCATCATCAGGTTGTCGTAAAAGAATTCCGCGGGATGTTCGCGGTTCGCGCCGATGCCGCCCACATGCGCGGCGAGGTGAATGATGACCACGTTCTTCGGGTCAAAATCCTTGAGCGTCAGGTCAAACAAGTGGCGGATGTTGTTGGGATCAACCAGGTTGTATTCTTCGATGGTCGGGATATAAATATCCGTCGCGCCGCGCTCTTTCAGTTTTGCGGTCACGAACGAGCCGAGGAAGCCCGCGCCGCCCGTGACGATGACTTTTTTGTCTTGCCAGTAACTGGTGGTCATGAGTCTCTCCTTTGAAACCTGACATGTCTCCGCGAAAGTCCGATTAGCTCGCGCCGATGTCCATGCAATGGTTCTGGTGGACAGCGGCGCGGATGAGACATGTCAGGTCTTCACTACTGAACTATAAACTGCGCGTTCCTGTATTTCTCATCATGTGGGTTACGGATCAGCCCGCTCTTCAACGCGAAGACCAGTTCGCGGATTCCATCGTCCACGGTGAGGGTGGTCTCGTAGCCGAGTTCGCGCCTGACCTTCTCAAACGAAACCGTGATATCGCGCATGTCGCCGCCAAAGGTCAGGTCTTTGTGTTCAACCACAGTCTGCGGCAGGCGTTTCAATACAAGATTGACGATCTCATCCTTGGTGTAGTTGCCGTTGTTTGATCCGAGGTTGTAGATCTGCCCGCGGATTTTCGATTCAGGCGCCTCGAGTCCCAGCAAAATACCGCGCACTGTATCGCGCACATGGATGAAGGAGCGCGAGTAGCCGCGCTGGTAGATGATCAATTGATGCTTCGTGAATGCTTCCAACACAAATTGATTCACGATCAGATCAAAGCGTGTACGCGGGGAAATTCCATAGAGAGTCGCAAAACGGAACAAAAGCGGCGCAACAGATGCATCGCGCTGGCTGAGCAGAAATTCCTCGGCCGCTATCTTTGTCTCGGCATACAACGATTGCGGATTGAGCGGCGACTCCTCGGTGACGGGCTTGCCATCAGACGAGAGGCCGTAGTTGCTGTAGGTGGACGCGAACACGAATCTTCTCGACCCCAGGCCTGCCGCCTGCTCGAAGACCAGTTTTGTGGCTTCAACGTTGTACCGCCACGCGGCCTGATGTCCCACCGCCTGACAGGCAGGGAAGCCGACAATCGCCGCGAGATGGATGACGGCCTCAGGCCTGGGCCAATCGCCTTTGAGGGCATCTTTCACGGCGCGCGGCTCGGTCACGTCTGTTTTGACAAAATGAAAATTGGGATGATGCCAATAGGGAATCAGCGACTCACCGCCGAATAACAAACTGTCGAGGACGGTGACGCGCCAGTTCGCGCGCAACAGTTCCGAGGTCAGGAGCGAACCGATGTAGCCCGCGCCGCCCGTCACCACCGCGTGACGCATTCCGGTCATTCGTCTGCCTCCATTCGCAGGGTCACCTTCCAGCCTTTGATGTCGAGAGCAGGTGCGTCCTTGTCCTGCACCACGGTCATCCCCTGCTCGAGACAGGTGAGGCGGGCGATGTCGGCCACATCGCCGCCGCCGAGGATGCGGACGCGGTCGCCTCCCGCGCGTCGGATCGCGGCGACGTGTCCCTTCACGCGCTGGCGCGTCTTGCGATAGAGGTCGAAGGAACGCTCGAGATAATCCACCGCGAGGCGGGCGCGCAGGGCGATGCCTTCGGGCGTGATGATGTAGCGCAGTTTCTTGCGTTCGGCGCGTGAGACTTTCACGTAGCCTTTTTCGATCAGGCGTTTTAAATGCCAGTTCACCGTGCCAACTGCCACGCCAAGTTGGGTGGCAAGCGTGGACTGGTTCACGTTGGGGTCGCTCTCGATTTCTTCGAGCAGGGTAAGTTCGCGGGCGGTTTCAGTGGTTTCCATATTTCAAAATTCAGTCACTGAATTATAACATAGGAGCCACCGCGGCGAGGCACGCCAGCCTGTTCAGCAACATCTGCCTCGTCAACGCCGAAAATCTTTCATCCATCGTCGCGCATCCTGGCCGTCCGCTGATCTACTCCAACGCCACGGGGACGATGGACTCAACTCGGCAAGCCATCCATGTATTCGAATGCGCGCAAAAAAGTGGAGGAGATTCTGGCCACGCCTGTGCAGGACCCTCTATCTGACGTCGCGGCGTAACAATTAAATGAGATTCTATGGAAGGCGGATCGGGAATTTAAAGAATAACAAGATATGCTATGGGATGTATTGCAACAAATCCTGGCCCAGTAAATCAGTGAAGATGGTCTTGCCAGCCTCGTTCATATGAAGAGGATCAGCAAAGGCTTCACGCGTCAGTAATCGCTCGCCCGAGTAATCGAGATAAATCACCTCGTTGTCCGCGAGGTAGGCGGCGAGTTTTTCGTTGTACGCACGCAGGGCAGGGGGTTCTGAACCAGGCTCGGCAAAGCGCAGGATGCGCATCCGCACCAGAACCAACTGGACGTTGTGTTCCTTCGTCAACTGGATCAGGTCGGGAAGGAAAGATTCACCCACCTGCTTGTCGAAGTCGAGGGCGGTTTTGCTGTAGAGATAATCGTCGGCGGCGGCGAGAGCATCGCTCAAGAAGTTGGGATCCATGTTCAGGTCGCCAAAGACGATCTCCATGGATGCGTCCATGCAGGGCTGGTCACATCCGATTTGAGCGGGCAGAGTGTAGCGGATGCGAGCGTCGAGTCCCTGACGGATGTTCCAGCGTGAACCGAAAGGCGGGAACCAGGCCTCCGCCCATTTCTCAAGTGGGTTCATCTGGTTGAGATAGGCTTTCTTGACCAGTTCTCCGTCTTTTGGACCGGCAAACTCGTCAATCTGCTCGAAGTAACGTCCCGTTACGCGATAGCCGGGGACGGTCATCATGCTGTCACGGAAGAAGATGACGAGGTATTTTGGCGGGTTATGCGCTTCGAGGATGTTGTTCTTGGCGATCAAATACCACAGCGTGGACGCAGATCCCGGCAGGCCAATGCCCATCACCCTTTTATCCAATTTTTGCGAAAGGATATCCAAATTGATGGCCGGGGCCAGCATGGAATCGCCCAGCAGGACGATGCCAGGTCTCTGCTCGTCAATATCCTTGAGATACTTCTTGCGGACGTAATTATCGAACTGCGGTTTCACATCGCGCGGATAATCCGTCTTATAGCGCACGGGGATGACGCCCCACGACACAGCCACCAGAATCAACAGGATGAGGAGATATTGCAGGAAGGCTTTCATTAGAATTGGAAGTAAATGAAATCAGGCGTGCCCGAGTTGATGAAGATGAACATCACCATCGTGGCGACGGCATAGTATGCGGATTGAATAAGCGTTTCGGCTTTGAAATATTTATCGAGCAACATTTTTGCGATCAGCGGCAGGGAATAGACAGCCGTCAGTGAAAGCATCAACAAGGCCACCGACTGATCTTCGATTGTCCCGAAGAAGGGCTTGGAGAAGAGGTTCCCGATCCAGGTCAGGGAGGGAGCGGCAAAGAGGAGGAAAGCGAGAAGCGTCAGCGCGAACATCACCGTCCACGCGAGAATCGTCTTGACGAGTCCCTTCGGCTTCCATTCACCGCGCAAGCCGATGAGTTGATAGAATGCGATGGAGACGCCGTACAACAAGCCCCAGACCACATACGTCCAGCCGACACCGTGCCAGATGCCGCTGACAAGCATGGTGACGATGGGAGGAATGGCTTGAACAATCCAATCGGGCAGGGATTTGGCACGCAGAAGGGCGCGGCGGACGGGAAAGAAGATGTAGTCGCGCAGCCAGGTGGAAAGGGTGATGTGCCAGCGATTCCAGAATTCGGTGGGGGTGAGGGAGAGGTAGGGGGTGCGGAAGTTTTCGGAGGTCTCGAAGCCAAGCAGGTACGAGAGGCCGCGGGCGATGTCGGTGTAACCTGAAAAGTCCGCCAGGATTTGCAGGGTGAAGCCCATGGTGGCGGCGAGGGCCAGTTCGCCTGTTGGATTCGTCAGGTGGAAGATGCGGCTGACGGTGGGGCCAACGCCGTTGGCAATGACGAATTTTTTGAAGAAACCCATCACGAGCAGGGGCCAGGCTTGGTAGAAATTTTCGGCTTTCCAGATTCGGTCGGACTGGATCTGCGGCAGGAGTTTTTGAGCGCGATCCATGGGGCCAGCGGTGATCTGGGGGAAGAACGCCACGAAGAGGGCGAACCCGACGAGGTCACGCGTGGGACGGATGACGTCGCGCGAGACGTCCAACACGTAGGCCAGTTTTTTCAGCGTGAAGAAGGACAGTCCCACGGGCAGGACAATGTTGGCGAGGAAAACGTCCGCATGGATGCCCATCGCGGCCAGCCGCGTTCCGAGAGATGGGACGAAAAATCCAAAGTATTTGAAGAAGGCCAGCACGCCGAGGTTGAGAGCGAGACTCGCCCAGACGAGGCTGTTCTTTTTTTTGGACTTTTCGAGGGCGAGGCCGATCCAATAATCCCCCAGCGTGGACAATCCCAGCAGGAGCGCATACCACGGATGAATCCAGCCGTAAAAAACATAACTCGCCGCCAGCAGGAGCAGGTTTTGCCACATCTGCTTGCGGACGAGCCAGTAGGCCGCGAAAATGATTAAGAAGAAGAGCAGAAATTCGTAACTGGTGAAGTTCATGGGTGGGTCGGCGCGGGATTATATCAGAGGAGCAGAAGGGTACGACCGAAAGGTTTTCCATAACTGACTATCAAGCAATTTTTCGAATATATTATGACATAATTTGAAAATTAGCTCTCTCGAAATTCGCGTTGTAATTATTCACACACTTTGTAATTGCCGCAACCCTTATCCACTAGTATACCCACTTAAGGATTATTACAAAGAATCGCGCGGTTGTTAAATAAACAATTTCGCGATTGCTCGCGAAACATTCTTTTCATTCAAACATTAGTTACAACAAAAAAAATACACTAGTGAAATCGCTGAAATACAAAGCAACAATGTTTGAATCACGTATAGTGTATGATCTGGCAGTAATTTATTTAATATAGTTGATCTAGCAACCCCAACAGTTAATATGAAGCTAATTACTCCAATAAAGAAATCAATTCTTATAGGCGAAGCGATATAAAAGAAGCCAAGCAAAATATTTAAAAGAATTAAATTCGCTGCTAAGACAAATAAAACAACAACCAATCGCTTTAAGAAAAGTTTTGTCATGGCTGCCAATACTTCAAAAACAATATATTTTATGCTAATCAAAGAGTTTTTATACATAGTTATTTGATCGCTTTCAGGCGACCTATCGTCAAAGCCATTCCGCGACTATATTAGATTGACAATTCCAGCCCGTCTCCAACGCCACCGGCACGATCAATTCCACTGTCAGGTTCACGTTGTCGCCCGGCATCACCATCTCCACGCCTTCCGGCAGGGTGATGTTGCCCGTCACGTCCATCGTGCGA
>QZIJ01000149.1 GCA_003598975.1 Anaerolineaceae bacterium
CTCCAAGACAACGAGTCGGCCAAAAAATTTAAATCCGTGATAATCCGTGTAACACCCGCACTCCCTGACACCGCCCGCCAGGGCAGGTGCGCGCCGGGTGCAAGTGTACGTCGGGTTTGCACGCCTACTCGATCAGAAAATGGTAACTAAACGCGGGTGACGTATTCGCCTGTGCGCGTGTCCACGCGGATCTTGTCGCCCACGTTGACGAAGTTGGGGCATTGCACCGTCAGCCCGGTCTCGGTTTTGACCTTTTTGGTGACGCCCGTGGCAGTATCGCCACGAATGGCCATATCGGCCTCCACCACTTCCATATCCACAGAGGTGGGAAGTTCGATATCCAGCGGCTTGCCATTGTAGAAGGTCAACTTGGCTTCCATGTTCGGCATGAGGTAGAGGGCGGTTTCGCCGAGCATATCCTTCTCGAGGGCGGGCTGGTCGAAGGTCTCGTTATCCATAAAATAGAACAGCTCGCCATCCGAATACAGATAGGAAACATTATGGAAGTCGAGACGCACATCCTGCACGCTTTGTCCCGAGGAGAAAGTGCGCTCGATGTTGGCACCTGTGACCATATTGCGCGCCTTGATGCGGATGGAGGCGTTGCCGCGTCCCGATTTGTTGTGACTGTAGTCCAGCACTTTGTAGAGCGTGTTATCCAGTTCGAAGGTCACGCCTTTGCGGAGTTCGTTTACGTCAATCATTCGTGCACTTTCCTTGTGATGAATTTGCTTGAAGCGGCGGGATTATACACCAGGACATGATGAATTATGAAGGATGAATTATGAAAATTTACGAAGCGGGATCATTTTTTGCCTGAGTGGTGTGTCCTTTTTCCGCGTTGACATCTTCCCGCAATAACTGCACCGCGTGTTCCAACACCCCCGCCACCGCCTGCAAACTCTCCACCGCGCCTTTGGGACTGCCAGGCAGGTTGATGATGATCGTCCGCCCGCGGATGCCAGCCAGTCCGCGCGAGAGCATGGCGTGGGGAGTCACCTTAAGCGATTCGGCACGGATGGCTTCGGCCAGGCCTGGGGCTTCGCGCTCGATCACGTCGCGGGTCGCTTCGGGGGTGACGTCGCGCGGGGCGAAACCCGTCCCGCCGGTGGTGATGACAACGTCGAGGTCGCCACGGGCGCACCAACTTGTCAGCGTGGAGGCGATCTGGGCGCGGTCATCCGCCACAATGTCGAGGAGGGACGCGTCCCAGCCGCGGGCGCGGACGAAATCCGCGAGGGCAGGTCCGCTCAAGTCCGCGCGTTCGCCGCGCGAGGAGCGGTCAGATACAGTGAGGATTCCGAATCGCAGGGTCATGCAATATCCTTCGAGTAGACCACATTGTCTGCGAGCAAAACCCAATCCTGTTTTTCGTAGAGGCCGCGGGCTTCGACATTGTCCGCGTGGACGAGGAGGAGGGCGCGGATGCAACCCCTGTCAACGAGACGCTTTTCGATTTCACGCATGAGGACTTCGGCAACACCGCGGCGGCGATGCGCCTGCGCCACCGCCAGATGATAGACCATGCCGCGGCGTCCGTCAAAACCGCCGATGACCGTGCCGACCAGTTCGCCGTCAGATTCGGCGACGAGAAACAGGTCGGGGTCGCGGGTGAGTTTCTTTTCGATTTCCGCGGGGACATCGGAGCGGCTGAAATGCACCCCTTTTTCCATGTCTTTCCAGAGGCGCTCCGCCGACTCGTAATCCTGGGGGTAATGGAACTCGCGAATCAGAAGCGTGCGCTGGGCCACTAACTCACACTCCGCAAGGCGTTCATCAAGTCGTCAGGCATGAACGGTTTTTGGATGAAACCGTTGGCGCCGCGCGCCAAACACTGGTCCTTGAAATCCAACCCAGAGGTCATGAGGACGCGCACCAATTGTCCGCCGGGCGCGGCACGCAGTCGCGTCAGTTCGTCAATGCCATTCAAATGAAGCAGGTGCACATCCATCAAGAGAACGTCGGGCTTGGTTTCAAGCACTGTCTGCACAATGTCATCGTCGGCATCCATCGAGGTAACCTGATAGCCCTCCATTTTCAGGAGGGTCTTGAGCAGGCTTACCATGGTTTCGTCATCTTCAGCCAGAAGAATTTTTGGCATTCTTTTTTGTTTTCGCTTTCGTGGATGTTTTCTTTGCCGCGGTCCTGGCAGTTTTTTTCGGTCGCTCGAGCGATGCGCTCAGCACGTCTTCCACCGTTTCGACAAAGACAAACTTCAGAGATTTTTTGATCTCATCGGGAACATCATCCAGGTCACGTTTGTTGCGCTTCGGCAGGATGACCGTCCGCAGGCTGTTGCGGTGCGCGGCCAGAATCTTTTCCTTGATCCCGCCCACCGGCAACACCTGCCCGCGCAGGGTAATCTCACCTGTCATCCCAACATGGGGCAGGACTTTCCGCCCGGAGATGAGGGAAACGAGGGAGGTGGCCATCGTCACGCCCGCGGACGGGCCATCTTTGGGCGTCGCGCCCGCCGGGACGTGAAGGTGGATGTCGTTGGTGTTGAAGAAATCTGCGGACAGTTTGAGCGCGTCCGCCCGCGAACGGACGTAGGAGAAGGCCGCCCGCGCCGATTCCTGCATCACGTTGCCGAGCGAGCCGGTGGTTTGAAAGCCTTTTCCACCGGGCATATTGGTGGACTCAATGTAGAGAATATCGCCGCCAAACATCGTCCACGCCAGGCCAGGCACCACGCCAGGGATGGATGTACGCCGGCTGATTTCCTCCTGGCCAAGGAAGATCGGTTTATCGAGCAATTCCTCCACCACTTTTGGCGTCACTTTGACGGAGGCGCGTTTGCCCTCGGCGATGCGCGTCCCCACCTTGCGGCAGGCCGCGCCGATCTTCCGCTCCAGGTTGCGGACGCCCGCCTCGCGCGTGTACTGGCGGATGATCTTCTGCAGAGACTCGTCGGAGAACGTCACTTCCTTGGGGCGCAGGCCATTCTCGCGCAGTTGCCGCGGGATGAGATAGCCACGCGCGATAGCGATCTTCTCGCGGTCGGTGTAACCTGAAAGGTAGATCACCTCCATGCGGTCATACAACGGCCCGGGGATGTTTTCGAGCGAGTTGGCGGTGGTGATGAACATCACCTGCGAAAGGTCAATTGGCACTTCGAGGTAGTTATCACGGAACTCGCTGTTCTGTTCGGGGTCCAGCACTTCGAGCAGGGCCGAGGCGGGATCACCGTGGAAATCAAAGACCAGCTTGTCGATCTCATCGAGCATGAAGACCGGGTTGCGGCTCTCGATGCGGCGCATGGCCTGGAGGATGCGGCCAGGCATGGCACCGATGTACGTGCGGCGATGGCCGCGGATCTCGGCCTCGTCGCGCATCCCGCCCAGCGACATGCGCGTGAACTTGCGTCCCATCGCCCGCGCGATGGACTGTCCCAGCGAGGTTTTGCCCACGCCGGGCGGCCCAACGAAGCACAGGATCACGCCCTCGCGTTCGCGGCGAATCTTGTCTTCAAATTCCTTCGAGAGTTCTTCTTTTCGTTCGAGGCGTAATTTCCGAATGGCAAGGAACTCGAGGATGCGGTCCTTCACATCCTCCAGCCCGAAATGATCAGTGTTCAACACTTCGCGCGCGTGCTTGATATCGAAATTGTCTTCCGTCTGCACAGCCCACGGCAGGGTCACCAGCCAGTCAAGGTAGGTGCGGATGACGCCATATTCAGCCGCGGCGGTGGGCAGGCGTTCCAGCCGCTCCAGTTCGCGGCGCGCCATCTTCTCGGCTTCCTCGGGCATTTTGGCGGCCTCGATCTTCTTGCGGAATTCCTCCGCCTCCACCGTCTGCTCATCGCGTTCGCCGAGTTCCTTCTGAATGGCTTTCATCTGCTCGCGCAGGAAATAATCGCGCTGGACCTTCTCGATCTCGCCGCGCGCTTCATTCTGGATCTTTTGCCCAATGGTGAGCACCTCCACCTCGCGCGCCAGCAGGGTGGCCAGTTTTCGCAGTTTCTCAGAAGCAGAATCGATCTCCAGCAACTTTTGGGCATCAGGCAGGTCAATACGCTGGAAATTGGCGATGGTATAAACAGTTTGAAGCGCATCCTCGATACCGAGGATGGATTGCGCCAGTTCTTCCGGGAAGGAGGGGATCAGTTGAACGATCTGACCAAACTGGTCGCGGGCGTTGCGCGCCAGCGCATCAATCTCCAGACCGGTTTCCACAGTCTCAGGCGCGAGTTGGATGTGTGCCTTGAGATAGGGCTCCTCCTGCACAAACTCGCCCAGATGGAAGCGCTCCAGTCCCTGCACGAGCAGGCGAATCGTCCCATCGGGCGCGCGCAGGAGACGATGCACCGTGGCAATCGTCCCAACAGTGTGGAGGTCGCCCGGGCCGGGCTGTTCCAGCTCGGGGTCGCGCGCCGCGACGAGTCCCACCAGTTTGGACTCGCTGGCGGTCACATCGTCCACGAGGCGGATGGAGCGCGCCTGTCCCACCGTCAACGGGACGGCGGTGGTCGGGTAGACCACCACTCCGCGTAAAGGCAGGATCGGCAAAATTTCTGGGTACTGATTTTTCTCAGCGGAAATCTCGTTCTCGGCGGCAGGGTCCGCGTCATCTTTCTTCTTCGAACGCGCAAAGAGAGATGGCAGGAACGACTCGGCCCCCACCAAATCGGTTTCCCACATCCAGTTTACAAATTCATTTGCGGTAGTATTCCAGCGAGTTGCACCCATGTTACTCTTCGACTTCTATGAAATTGGGTTTTGCCTTTGGCAGGTTGACGGTAAGAAAGCCGTCTTTGTATTCAGCGCGGGACGCGTCCGCATCCACGGGACCGGGCAGGCCGACTGTGCTGGAGAATCGCCCAAAGCGGATCTCCATCTGCTGGTAGGCGCGCCGCTCCGAGACGTCGGGACGGATGCCGCTGATCTGGAGGAATTCATCCTCGAGAGTGATCTCGAAATCGGACTCTCGCATCCCCGCCAGTTCCACGCGCACGATATATGCGTGTTCCGCTTCGTACACATCCGTCGGCGGACTCCACGCACTGGCTCGTACCGTCCAGCTCACCGCGTGGACGAGGTCGCGTCGTCTATCCACTAAAACCGAGGCTTCCGATTTGCGAATTACCGTGGTCATGGTCTTACTCCTTGCCGTGGGGAGGAATGGCATTCCGCCCCGAACAAAGCGGGATGGTATCCCGCTCCAAAATTATGCTTGCAACGTCTTCTTCGCCGCTTCGATCACTTCCTCGTAATTCGGCTCATCGCCATTGGAAGGCATATAAGCGACATAGGTCAGTGTATCGTTACGATCAACTACAAAGACAGCGCGGCGCAGGGTACGGCGCTCTTTGATCAACACGCCGTATTTTTCGCCGAACTCCGCGTTTTGATGATCAGAGAGAACCATCACCTGATCCACGCCTGCCGCGCCGCACCAGCGCTTCTGCGCGTAGGGCAGGTCGGTGCTGAGGGTCAGGATGGCAACATCCTTGCCGAGCGCGGCCGCTTCGGCGTTGAAGCGCCGCGTCTCGCGGTCGCAGATATCCGTATCCAGCGAGGGGACGGATGCGATGATCCGCACTTTGCCCTTCGTGTCGGCGATTCCCCGCACGAGCGACCAATCCAGTGCGTGGGCGGTGAACTCGGGCGCGGGTTGTCCCACCTGCACATCGTCGCCAACAACAGTCGCGTCCATACCGCCGACTTTGATAATTCCAAATCGTTCACTGGTCATATTGCTTAATCTCCTTGTTTACCTGTAATCTCCCCTTTCCCCGGGGCGAGGGGACAGGGGTGAGGTCAGCGCCCCCGGCGGGATTCGAACCCACAACCTCCTGCTTAGAAGGCAGTTGCACTGTCCATTGTGCTACGGGGGCATGTTTCGCAAATTGCCAATTTGCATTACTGCACCGGTCTCAAACCTTTATACACACGCGGACCGGCAAGCGTGGTCAAAATTGTGTTGGCGGGACGATGCAGCCTCGCGGACAAATCCTCTGCACTCATCGGCTGATTGCCATTCACCAGGAACAGGCGGAAGACCGCCTCCACCAGCGCGGTCTGCTGGGTGACAAACTCGGGCTGGCGCGCGCAATGGCTCATCAGCGCGTGCTGAATGCCGTCCACCTGGCGCACTTCGGCGGTGTTCTCATCCACCCAATCCACCAACTGGCCCTCTTCGAGATTGGACAGTGATTCCTGATGGGCAGGGCACAACAACGAACGCAGATACACATGCCAGTCGCGCTCACTCTCCTTCCACCATTCAAAATCAATCTGGAAGTTCGTGCGGACGGTCGGTTTCATTAAACTGGGGCGCTTCACTTCAGTCATAGTCATTCTTCCAATCGAAAATGCAGGTCACCGACATGTGTGTACTCGGGACTGGCCGCCAGCAGGGTCATCAACGGCGCGGGCGGCACGCGGCGCAAAATATTGATGGCGGCGTACAACTCCTGCACATGGACATGCCCCTGCGGGCTGAGAGTCATCAGTTTGCCCATCAGGTTCTTCGTCAACTCGGCAAATGGGACGCGCGATTTCGCGGCCTGGTCGCGGGCCGCATCTACTGCCGCGGGATCGGGAACAGCCAGCGCCATGCGGTCATTCAACTCGGCAGAGATCTGCTGTTTCAACAACGCAAACACGAGACCGCCATCCGCGCCCACGATGACTGTCCGCACCCAATCGCGGACCGAACGATGGGTGAGCGCCTCGATCTGGACCTCTCCGGGCTGGTTGCCCTTTCGGACGCGGATCAGGCCTCCGGGCATCGTCTCCTGCAATTTGTACCATTCTGCCAGCCCGTAGACGTATCCGTGCTTGCGGACGACCCAGGCGGGAATTTTCTTTCCAGATTTCGCGTCCACGAGCGTAAAGCGGACGCGGTCGGTTTCGTAGGCAGTGGGAAACAGGCGTTTGACACGCGCCGAAATGGGGAGCGTGCCCGCGCGCCAATGCGGATAGAGCAGGCTGATCGTCACCTCGTCTGCGGGCGGGACGGAGGCCGGGCTCAACTCGTCATCCACCTGCGCTTCGAGGGCAAGCATCTGGTCATTAAGTTCGGCGCGGTCGTGTTCGATTTCCACATATTGCAACGGCACGGGGACAGTCCGCACGCCTTCGGGTTCGAGACGTTCGAGACACCACAGCACTTTCCCAGTGGGGCCAACTTCATCGAAACGCGCGTCCTCCTGCAGGGCGTAGTTGAGCGAAAATTCCGTCAGTTTCGCGTTGACGCCTGCAGGCAGTTCGATGTCCTTCATCAACATATCGGTGGTCATGGGCTCGCCGCCTGCCATGTCGAGCACGGCTTCGGCCAGGTTGAGGTGACCGGTGTTCACGTCCAGCAGGAGAGCACGCGGGAACCAGCGCCCCGCGATGCGGACAAGGGAATCGTCGGCGGTGAAGGCTGAGTCCAGCTTCGTTTCGAGTTCCGCGCCAAAGTCACGCGCGACCGCCTCGGGGTCCAGGTCGGAAGCGGATTCATCCTCGGCGGGAGGGTCGTTCAGTTTGTGAGTCGCGAGCGAGGCCGCGAAGAGTTTCCGCGCGCCGCCGTCCATTTCAACGGTCAGCACGTCGAACGCGCCCAGTTCGGGATTCGCGCCCGCGCGCACCGCGCTGACTCGCCCGCTGGATTGGATGGCGGGGAAGCGAAGCAAATCGCCAACGGTATAGGTCTCCATCGGCAGGAAGATTTTGGTGTCGTCCTGTTTTTTCGCGGCGGCCTCCTGTTCGGCGCGGAGACGTTCTGTCACCAGCACCGCGACGAGTTCGCGCGGCGTGAGGGGGGTCTCATGCTCGAACAGATAGGTTTGCAGAAATTCGATGTCTTTGGGAGTGACGTGAAGTGTTTGCCAGTAGTCGGGAGGGAGGTTGAGGGATGCGCTTGCCATAAAATGCCTTATGCTGTGATGTGCGTGAAGCGTACTTATTATACCTTAGTGTTTTGCGATTTCCCCGTGCGCGTCCTGCTCGATCAATTTCTGTTATCGCCCCCGCGATCTTCCGCCTACTTGTAATTAAAGATATTAAGTTGTATGCTAATGGCAAAGAAAACGGTGGATCGATTCATCGAAAGTTTCAAAAGAGGAATGGAGAACCAGATGTCGCACCATCATTCGATATCGCGCCGCGATGTTCTCAAGTTGGGGTTGGCGGCGGCAGGGGGGATTACCTTGTCCTGTTTGGGTGGGGAAAAACTCATTGAACTGACCGCAGTTCCAACACCCTCGATACTAACACCGCCCACCCTCGCCAGCGGGGAGTTTGCAGATAGCATACTGGTGAATGGAAACATCGTCACCATGGATGCGCAACGAACAAAGGCGAAGGCGCTGGCCATCAAGAGTGGAAGGATCCTCTCTGTGGGCGACGACCAGACAGTTCGCAATCTGGCCGGGCAGGGCACACAGGTGTTCGATCTGAATGGCCGCACGGTCACGCCCGGCTTGATTGACGCACACTGTCACTTGAGCGCATGCGGATTGCTCGGAACCGCGTACCTGGATGTCAACTGGCCGGCGGTTTTCACCATCGAACAATTGCAGGCCAAAATCACGGAATGGATCGCCAGGGTGCCGCCCGGTGGATGGGTGGTCGGCGCGGGATGGGTCACCTTCGAGGGTCGCAGTCCCACCAGGCACGATCTCGATCCCGTCTCACCCAATCATCCCGTCATGCTCATCAATCAGGGCGGACACATGGCAGTGGTCAACAGCCTGGCGTTGGAGATGGCCAACGTGACCGCCAATACCAAGGATCCCGGCAACGGACGCTTCCTGCGCGAAGAAAACAATGTGCCAAACGGCCTGATCCTGAATCATCCCGCCATGGATGTCATCCGACGCTTATGGCCCCCCGACCTGCTGAATTTGCAGGCCTACGAAACCAGCGTCATCAGCCCGCAGGCAAAATTTGCATCCATGGGCGTCACCAGTTTTCAGGATGTGTACGCGCGCGACATGGACCGCATGCAGGCTTACTTCAACGTTGCAAAACGCGGCGAAATGACCATTCGCGGTCAGGTGATGAATGTGCTCGAATACATTCAGGAATTGAAAGGGCGCATCGAAGACATCGAGGCCGTGCGCTACGAGGACGATTTCATGCGCTTCGGCGGGGCCAAGTTCCAGGCGGATGGCGGGCTGGAAGGTTCCTACACCCACGAGCCCCACAACGGAATCTCCTGGGAGATTCCCATCTGGAAGCCCAAAGACTTGAACGAGGCGGTGCGCGCCTTCCACGATGGGGGGTATCAAGTGGCCATCCACACCGGCGGCGATGCGGCCCTGGACATGGCTTTGGACGCCATCGAGAACGCCATGAACAAGAACCCTCGGCCAGACCCGCGCCACCGTATCGAACATTCCGTCCTGAATACGGAGGCGGCTTTGCAACGCGAAAAGGACCTTGGCATCATCGTCTCCACACAGCCCACCCTCATCACAGCCTTTGCGGACGGAATGATCAGAATTTGGGGCGAGGAGCGCACCCAGCGCGTCATCCCCACCCGCACCTGGCTCGATATGGGGGTGCCCCTGGCCCTGAGTTCGGATGCGCCTTCCATGCCATGGTGGGACCCGCAAAGCACGTTGTTTGCGAGCATTGCGCGTGTTTCTCTCTCCGGGAAAGCGATCGGCCCCGAACAGGCCATGACACTGGACGAGGCCATGTACGCCCATACCATGGGCGGCGCGTATGCCGATTTTGCAGAAAACCAGAAAGGGTCGCTCGAAGCGGGCAAATTTGCCGACATCGCGGTCTGGCATGACGATCCATATACCGCCGCAGTGGAGGACCTCCGCAATCTGACCATTGACCTCACCATGGTCGGCGGGAAGGTTGTGCATCAGGTGTAGCGTAAATCTCTGAGCGCGCTTACCTTAGAAAGAGTTTTGAAATTTGTGGCTCTCCCGTTTTTAACTGGAAAATCAAAACCTCAGCCACGAATTACGCGGATTTCACGAATGACTCTAATGCAAAAACCCTTCTTAAACACGAAGGACACAAAGGTTTTTAAAATTATCACGCATCAAATTTCAAAGATTTGAATTTCGCTTTTCAGATTTCCTTAGTGTACTTCGTGTCCTTTGTGGTTAAAGGTCTTTTTTTCAGTGAACTCACGAATAATTCAGAAAGAATTCGCGAAAATTCGTGACATCGTGCCCGCAGGGTAAATTCGCGGCAAAAATCTCTGAGTTGTTCGTTGTCCCGTTGGAAACGGTAGAGCCAAATTTGTTTAAACCACAGATGAACGCAGATAAAAAGGATTGGAGAGCGTTTTCACGGCGGTTTTCCCATAAAATCGGTGTCCATCCGTGTTTATCTGTGGTGAATCTTGATTTTCAAAACGCTGTCTTAAACATTTCTGGCCGACTCCATCAACAGGAGTCGGCCAGATTTCCATAAAACGACAACGGGTTGCTAGATTCCTGCGTTGTTGAGCGCATTCATCATCTCGGAGAGTGCCATCGTCAATTTGGGATGCGTGAGCTCGAAATGATCCATCGCGGATTGAAAACGTTCGAGCACAGAGTCATCGGCGTCGGCCTCCCCCGAACGTTCGAGCAGGGCGCGGATGTCGACATCCAGGTCGCGTAGGAGGTCGCGTCCTTTTTCGTCCACGCTTTCTGTGCGCTGGAGTTCGTCGTGCAGTCTGTCTAGCAGGTCGCGCAGGGTTTGCTCTGTCATGGGGAACTCCTTTCGTGAGATGCCTCTATTTTACATCGAATCGCGCAGGCTTGCCGTCTGGGATGGGTGGGGGTAGGATTGGGAAAATTGTTCAAGGAAGAGCTGTGAGATGGCAAAAGAAAAAAGTACAAGAGGAAACGCAAGCCAGTTCTTTGTAGCAGGCGAACTTTGTCGCAGGGGTTATTCAGCAGTTATTACAATGGGTAATACGCCTAACACTGATATTCTTTGTAGCAACATTGAAGGGACACGTTTTGTCCATGTTCAAGTAAAAACCTTTGTTCCTGGCGGGCGCACTTGCAGTGTCGGCATGAAATCAGAAAAGAACTTTGGAGAAAACTTTTTCTGGGTTCTTGGTGGAATTCCAGAACCTGAGAGCAAGTCTGATTTTGTTTACTATGTAATTCCTTCATCGGTGATGGCAAAAGAAATTAGTAAGGCTCATCAGGCTTGGCTTGAATCTCCAGGAAAGAAAGGGCAGGAACACAACGATAGCATGATTAGAATTGTGACTTTGCCGCCACATACTTCTTTTACTGGTTGGGATGTTAGTGAATATCAAAATCGCTGGGATCTGATTGAGCAAAAGTTGAAGGAATAATGAGAACATTCACTGGCAAACTCGTGATAACAAAGGCCAACGTGCTGCGGGAGGTACAGTCCGCTACGGGGGAGGAGTTGAGCGCGTTATTGCCGTCCGTGCTGGATAGGGCGTTTAAGGGAGAGTTGTGATGAACGAGAAACAATCAAAAATAAAAGAGCATGCTTTTGAATACCAATTGCGGATGCTGGAAAAAGAGATTGATAACATCGAACATGGTATCGCTCGATTTGACGATCACACTCGTGCAATCCGCAATTGGACGGTGCTAACTTGGACAGGTGCAGTTGCGGCGATTATCAGCCAAGTACCACAGTATCATCAGTATATAGGTATAACTGCCATTATTCCACTTTTATTTTGGTTAGTTGACGCCCGCTGGACATTTCTCTTGCGCGCCTTTGTTTATCGCCAAGACAAAATTGCAGAATTTCTAAATGGTCCCAATTTGATCACATCTTTTCAGCGTCAAGAATTGGTTAATTTCAAAGTTATGGATGCTCGCGCGAAACAACACAGGAATGAATCTGAATTCAAACGCCGCGTCAATTACCGCCGCGCCTTTTTCGGATATCGCGAGTTAATTTTCTTTTATGGAAGTTTGATTCTTGTTAGCCTTGCATTGGAATTGTTTTTCTTGAAGTAATGTATGAAAACACAATCGCAACTAAACTTACCCGATGAACAGCGGCGGATCGTGACGTATCTCGATAGCGTCCAAGCGCGGCTGGCGTCGCTGCGGGAGTTACAGTCCGCTTCGGGGGAGGAGTTGTCCGCGCTGCTGCCGTCCGTGCTGGATAGGGAGTTTAAGGGAGAGCTATGAAAACAACATTTGAATATTATTTCATGCATGGAGGATTTAGTTATGGATATCAGTAATAACTTCTGGCTTTCGGTTGTAATTGTGCCAACTATCATAAATATTGGTACAACGATTCTCGGAATTGTCGCTACAGTTTTCTGGATTGATGGGAAATTAAAAGAGCGAGAAGAAAAGAAATGGCTACCTTCACAACACTTTATTTATTCGAAAATGATGAAACTTTGTGGGAGAGGCTTGCGGCTCACACTGCCTACTCGTTTTGTGAAATCATCAGATCAAGTTTATCATTTTGGGCAAGTAACCAGTTCTCCCGATTACGAAATAAATACAAAAGTTGAAGGGTCGGATTTGTATTCGGAATGGCAGTTAGAATTGAAAATTTTTACTAAAAAAGAAATATCCCAAACAATTGATAGGCTCGTAGAAATCTTATCAGAGCTAAACGAGATTTTAGCCCAGTCTGCGTACTTGATAAAACCTGATCTTCTTAAATTGATATTTAATGCCAGAGAAGAACTTGAGAGGATACAACTTACTAAAAGCTTAATCTCTTACCAAGAAAATCTCGAGGACATTAGCGAGCCCGACAATCTCATTTTGACTCATGAATTAATAAGCCTTGTTGCAGCATTTGAAAATATTCTGAAATGGCTTTTTCAAAAAGCTGATAAACAAGAATCTCAGAAGGAATATGAGAAATGGATATTTGGTGATGTTAATCGTCAACCTACTCAATAAACAGCGACGCATCGTGACGTATCTCGATAGTGTCCAAGCACGGCTGGCGTCCCACAAGGGGATGATATCGCTGTGGCGGTTACAGTCCGCTACGGGGGAGGAGTTGAGCGCGTAGAAACGAATGTCATCGTTGTACAAAACAGCAAGAATACTGCGCCTGACTCTTGACACTTGAGAAATAGGGGACTATACTCCAATCATCCTATTCATCTGATTAATCACAATCATCCGATGTTACGCGACCGTCCCCTCTCCGAATTCCTTCACTATCTCGCCTCGCACGAGCAGACCGAGCAATCTCTGCCCGCGCTGACGGCTTTAAGCGCCGAATTGGGCGTTTCGGTCGCGTCCCTGCGCGAACAGTTGGAGGTGGCGCGCGCCCTCGGTCTCGTCGAAGTGAAGCCGCGCACGGGCATCCGCCGTCAGCCTTACAATTTCCTCCCCGCCGTCCGTCAGAGCCTGCAATACGCGCTCGCACTGGACAAGAATAGTTTCATCGCCTACGCGGATTTGCGTCGTCACGTTGAAACCGCTTACTGGCACGAAGCCGTCCGCCTGCTCACGCCTGAAGACCACGCCGCGCTCAAATCGCTCGCGGCCCGCGCCTGGGAAAAACTGCGCGGCAATCCCATCGAAATTCCTCACGCCGAACATCGCGAACTGCACCTCGCCATCTATTGCCGCCTCGACAACCCCTTCGTCTTCGGCATCCTGCAAGCCTATTGGGACGCCTACGAAACCGTCGGCCTCAACGTCTTCACCGATTACGATTACCTCACCGAAGTCTGGACCTATCACCAGAAAATGGTTGACTCCATCTGCAACGGAAAATTCGACGCGGGCTACAAAGCCCTCACCGAACACTCCGACCTCATCAACCAACTTATCTCATCTACCAAGTAACTCACAGTCCTGAGCGGAGGGTCGAGTAGGCGGTACTCCGCCGCACCAAGACCCGCAGTCGAAGGACGGAATACGCAATACTCATCAACGAGGAGTCCATGAACCAAAAAATAGTGAACGAATTCTCCATCACTGTTGGCACCGTGAACGGCTCAGGCTCATCCACCGCCAACAACACCATCCTGCGCGCCATCTTCAAGATGGGCATCCCCGTCAGCGGCAAGAATCTGTTCCCCTCCAACATCCAGGGACAGCCGACGTGGTACACCATCCGCGTCAACAAGGATGGCTTTCTCGGACGCGACGAATCACAGCATATCGTCGTCGCCATCAACCCCGCTTCGTTCGCGCGTGACCTTGAGTCGGTCGCGCCGGGCGGAGCCTTTTTCTACGCTGACGATATCAAGCAACCCGTCACCCGCACCGACATCACCGCCTACGCCATGCCCATCAAGCAACTCATTCGCGCGCAGGCCGAGGTTCCGTCCAACCTGCGCGACCTGGTTGGCAACATGGTCTACGTGGGCATCCTCGCCCAGATGATCGGCATTGACCTCGAAAAAATCCACGCCGCGCTGGACTTCCACTTCAAGCATCGCGAAAAACCGACCATGATGAACTTCAACACCGTCAAAGCAGGCGTGGACTGGGCCAGGGCAAACCTCACCAAGGCCGATCCATTCTTCCTTGAACCGATGAACAAGACCGACGGCATGATCATGGCCGATGGCAATACCGCCGCCGCGCTCGGCGCAATCTACGGCGGCGTGCAATTCGCGGCCTGGTATCCCATCACGCCCGCCACCAGTCTCGCCGAGTCGCTTAATGACTACCTCCCCATCCTCCGCAAACGCGAAGACGGCAAGCACACCTACGCCGTCGTCCAGGCCGAAGACGAACTGGCCGCGCTGGGCATGTCCATCGGCGCGGGCTGGGGCGGACTGCGCGCCATGACCTCCACCTCTGGCCCAGGCCTCTCGCTGATGACCGAATTCGCGGGCCTCGCCTATTACGCCGAAGTCCCCGTCGTCATCTGGGACGTGCAACGCATCGGCCCCTCCACGGGCCTGCCCACCCGCACCTCGCAGGGTGACCTGACCTTTACCGCCCACATCGGCCACGGCGATTCGCACTCGGTCATCCTCCTGCCGGGCGATGTGTTCGAGTGCTTCGAATTTGGCTGGAAGGCGCTCGATCTCGCAGAGCGCCTGCAGACTCCCATCTTCGTCCTCAGCGATCTCGATATGGGCATGAACCAGTGGATGAGCAAGCCGTTCGAATATCCCAATACCCCAATGGATCGCGGCAAAGTCCTGACAGAAAAAGACATCGAAGGGTTGAAGGGCAACTGGGGACGTTACCTCGACAAGGATGGCGACGGCATCCCCTATCGAACATTACCTGGCAACCAGCATCCCATGTCGGCATATTTCACGCGCGGCACGGGTCACGATGAATACGCCAAATACACCGAGGAAGCGCACATCTTCCACCGCGTGATGGAACGCTTGAAACTCAAACACGAGACCGCGAAGGAATACGTCCCCGCGCCGATCGTCCGCGAGACGCGCGGCGCCGAGGTGGGCATCCTCGCCTTCGGCTCGACCGAATCCGCCGTCGAGGAGGCGCGCGCCCAATTGGCCGCGGACGGCCTCAAGTCCAGCATGATGCGGGTGCGCGCCATCCCGTTCAACAAGACCGTCGAAAAGTTCATCCAAAAGTACGAACAGGTCATCGTCGTCGAAATGAATCGTGACGGGCAAATGCATCAACTCCTGTGCATGGACTTCCCCGCGCTCGCGCCGAAATTGAAATCGGTCGCATTCCAGGACGGCCTGCCCGCTTCGGCCAAATGGATCCGCGAGGGCATCTTGAAATTTGCCAAACCCGCCAAATCATCCCCGAAGGGGAAGAAAAAGGTGGCCGTTAAGAAAACCTCCGCAAAGAAGGGAGCGAAGAAATGACACAGACACTTCCCATGGCTGGCGCCGCCGCGCCCACGAACACCGCAGGTTTGACCCGCAAAGATTATCAGGGCAGCCCCAGCACGCTCTGTCAGGGTTGCGGACACAACTCCATTGCCAGCCAGATCGTCGCCGCGTGCTATGAGATGAATCTGGTCCCCGAAAAGATTCTCAAATTCAGCGGCATTGGCTGTTCGAGCAAATCACCCACTTACTTTTTGAATCGCTCCTTCGGCTTTAACGGCCTGCATGGACGCATGCCCTCGGTGGCGACGGGCGCGCTGTTCGCGGACGCTTCCATGCACGGCATCGGCGTCTCAGGCGACGGCGACACCGCCAGCATCGGCATGGGGCAGTTCAAGCACGTTGTCCGCCGCAATGTGGATATGGTGTACATCGTCGAAAATAACGGCGTGTACGGCCTCACCAAAGGCCAGTTCTCCGCCACCGCCGAAGTCGGCTTGGAGTTGAAAAAGCAGGGCACCAACCAGTACATGCCGATTGACATCTGCATGGAGTCCATCGCTTCGAACGCGACCTTTGTGGCGCGTTCCTTCGCAGGCGACCCCAAGCAGGTGAAGGAATTGCTCAAGGCCGCCATCGCGCACAATGGAATCGCCGTACTCGACATCATCAGCCCGTGCGTCACCTTCAACAACCAGGATAACGCCTATCACTCCTACGCCTGGGGCAAGGATCACGAGGCCCCCCTGCACGAACTGTCCTTCATCCCCGCGCGCGACGAGATCATGATCGAAGACATCGAACCAGGCGCGGAACTGGAAGTGGAACTGCACGATGGTTCTGTGGTGAAGTTGAAGAAATTGGGCAACGACTACAATCCCACCCACCGCTGGGAAGCGTTGAAAATGCTCGAAGAGGCCCAGCGCGAGAATCAACTGGTGACGGGCCTGATCTACGTGGAACCTGCCAAGTCCAGTTTCACCGACACCTACAATCTCGTGGACATGCCTCTCAACCGCCTCACCGAAGCGGATCTCCGTCCCGCCCACGAGACGATCAAGATGGTCAACGAGATGATGTTCTAGGTTGGCACCAGAGTTTCGTAATCGGCCCGTCGAGAAATCGGCGGGCTGATGTTTTTCAGGTTTGGCTGGACAGGGTTTCCATCGGGTCGGCAAATTGCTTGAACAGGCACTCATTATTCTGGCTACGCGCAGTTGTAAATCCAGTATAATCCACCCAATGGACAGGATCGAAAACGAACTGGCACTTGAATTCATCCGCGCTTCGGGACCCGGCGGACAGAACGTCAACAAGGTGGCGACGGCGGTGCAATTACGATTCGACGTGACGCACTCCCCCTCTCTGCGTGAGGAGGTTAAAGCACGGCTGATCAAACTCGCAGGAAAACGCGTCACTGTGGACGGGGTGCTGGTCATTGAAGCGAAAAAGTACCGCTCGCAGGAGCAGAATCGCTTCGACGCGTTGGAGCGGTTTTATGGGCTGTTGAAGAAAGCCAGCCAGAAACCAAAAACGCGCCGTCCGACGCGTCCCACGCGGGCATCGAAGGAAAAACGATTGGAAGAAAAGAAGAAACGAGGGGAGATTAAACGAACGCGGCAGAATTGGGAATAAAGTTAAACCCTTTCTGTCTCTCAAACGCAACAAACTAATAAAGCCATCTTTGGGAGAATGTCATGTCCACCGACCGCGCCAACCTGACCAAGATTCAAATTCCGCTGGAATTGCTCGTTCAGGCCGCACGTCGACTCGCGCAACATGAGGAATACCAACTGGCAGAGACTTTATTGCGTTGGGCGCTGGCATGGGACGAGTCCGACGCGCCCGCGCTCCGCTGGCTGGAATTCGTCCTGGAAGCACAAAATAAATTCGAAGAGGCATATCAGGTCCATATCCAAACAAAATCGGGGCGGATGACGCTGCGGGCGAATTAAAAATCGAGAATATAATCGGGGGCGATGCAAAAACACTCCCTCGCTGGCCTTCTGGCTGGTCTCACTGCCGCCTCCATCTGGGGCGGGATGTATGTCGTCAGTAAAGTGGTGCTCGAGGTCGTTCCGCCGTTCGCTTTGCTGACGACGCGCCTTGTTTTGGGAGGCCTTGCCCTCGGTGCAGTGATCGCCTTTCGGCCGCGCGTCGCCTTTACGAAAAAACAATTCTGGCAAATATTCCTCGTCGGCTTCGTGGGCTATGGCATTTCGCTGGGATTCCAATTCGTGGGGACGAAACTCTCCAGCGCCTCCATCGGCTCGCTGGTCACCTCTGCCACACCCGCCTTCGTGCTCCTATTCGCTCCATTTTTACTGGGAGAAAAAACGACCGCGCGGGGACTGATCGCGCTTGGCATCTCGACTATGGGAGTCATCGCGGTGATAAACCCGCGCAACGCGGAACTCGCTCCCAGCCTCTTCTGGGGAAATCTCAGCCTGCTCGCGGCCGCCCTGACCTGGGCCTTGTACTCCGTCCTGGTGCGGAAAGTCGCGCGGACGGGCGATCTGCTCACCGCCAGCGCGATCATGCTGGCAGGCGGGATTCCATCCAGCCTGGTGTTCGGGTTCTGGGAAATTAAATCGCAGGGAATCGGGGAAATCACCCTTGGCGTGGTGGGCGGAATCCTCTTCCTCGGGATCGTCTCCACCGCCATCGCCATGTTCCTGTGGAATTACGCCTTCGCGGAACTTCCCGCGGCGGTCGCTTCCCTGACGTTTTTCGCGCAACCTGTCGTCGGGACGATCCTCGGCGCGCTGTTTCTCGGCGAGGAAATCACGCGGCTGTTTTTAATTGGAGGCTTGTTGATTGGCATTGGGTTGGTCGTCGCCAGCAGGCAATCGGATTGAATGCGCGCGGTTATCACTTTCGCAAGTTAATGGAACGACTCAAACTTTTCGGGAAATCACATTTAAAATTTTGGGAAAGAAACTCCACACACTCCATCTGAGGTAACTGACATGCTGAAAACCATTCGCTTGCTATTCGTCCTGATGATTCTGCTCGGGTCGGCCGCGCCCGGCCCGAGGTCCGCGCAGGCCGCGAGCGGGAACACACTCACCATCCAGGTGAATCAGGTCGTCGCATCCATCCATCCGTTGATGCGCGGGTCGAACGCGCCGTCGTGGCTGGCAGATCGTTACTCCAATGCCACGTTTCGCAGCCGGACAAAGTACTCGGGTTTGAAGTACCTGCGACTCCCCGGCGGGAGTTGGAGCAACATGTACGGCTGGCTGGGATGCGAAATGCGCGTCCATCAGGTGGGAACTTCGCAGCCCTGCGGCGGCGAAGGCGAAAACTGGAGTTCGTGGATCACGCGTCCGACCGATTACATCAATTTCCTGCGGGCTACGAACATGCAGGCGATCTACATCGTTAACGT
This sequence comes from Anaerolineaceae bacterium, assembly GCA_003598975.1. Classification (GTDB taxonomy): domain Bacteria; phylum Chloroflexota; class Anaerolineae; order Anaerolineales; family Villigracilaceae; genus Denitrolinea. The sequence goes on from QZIJ01000149.1 coordinate 19,037, forward strand.
CAACGCGAGCGCGCAGGAATCCGCCGCACTGGTGGCCTTCTTCAATGGCGACCCATCGGACACGCGCCTCATCGGCGTGGATCGTTACGGGCAAGACTGGCAGACGGTGGGACATTGGGCACAGTTGCGCGTGGATCACGGCAACCCACAGCCTTTCAAGATCCGATATTGGGAGGTGGGTAATGAGGTGTACGGGGCGACTCAGGCCGCGGGTGGAAGCAGTTGCATGAGTTGGGGCTGGGAAAACGCCTGGACGTGCGACGGGGCCAAATACATCAACGGCGATGCGACTCACGACGGCTATTTGAGCATTCGCGCCGCCATGCGTGCGGTGGACCCGACCATCCGCGTGGGCGCGGTGGGCCTGGAGGACATGAAGAGTTACAACAATTGGGGCAGGAAGGTTTTACAAAACGCGGGCTCTGTGATGGATTATTACGTGATCCATCCCTATCCATACGGGACACCGCCCGCCAACACAGCCGCGGGGTGGGTAAAAATTCTGGCGAAGCCGCGACAGCATTGGCCCGCCTTGAAATCATCGTTGCAGACGGCCTTCAACAATTACGCGGGCGGACGAAATATCCCGATCGCGGCCAGCGAATTCAACCTGGTCTATTCGCACGATCTCGACACGCAAAAAATGATGAAGAGGGCGGGCAACATGCTGTTCATGGCAGAGAGCATCGGACAGGCGATTGCAAACCAGTATTTCATGTTCGACCAATGGAGTCTCTCCAACGGCTGTTCATACGTCACCGCCTCGTGTTACGACCTGCTTCTGGCCGACGACAACTTTTCCCGCCAGCCGCAGTATTTCGCCTTTCCACTCTGGGCGCGTTTCGGAAACAAAATGCTTGGCTTGCATTCCAACGTGGCCGTGTCGCAGTTGAGCGCATATGCGGGTCGAAAGGACGCGCAAACGTTCACCGTGCTGGTCATCAACAAGACGGGGACCACCATTGGGGCGAAGGTCAAATTCTCGGATGGGCGTCCTGCCGTAAATGGTAACGCCAATGTGATCCGCGCCACCTCCTTGAACGCGACCTCGGTGATTTACAACAATTCGAGCAACATCCCGAACAACCTGTCGGCTATCGCGCCGCTTCCACTGCCCGTCCACAACGGAATCGTCTCGTACAATTTCCCGCCATATTCGATCACGCTTTTACAGATCACAGCGCCGTAGTAAACAAAAACCAGGTTTTGCGAGAAACCTGGTTTTTGTTCTATCCTCCAACTGTATGCAACAAGGTCATATTCGGCGTGCGTAATGAGCCGACGGGGAATCCGCAGACCAGCACCACCTGCTGACCCGGCTTGACCATGCCGTTTTGCAACATGGCCCTGTCCACATGCTGGAGCATATCCTCCATTGTATTCGCAAAGGGGACCAGCCGCGGCAACACGCCCCACAGGAACGACAACCGCCGGCAGGTCTCCTCTTCAGGGGTGAACGCTAAAATGGGGACATTCGGATGCGATTTCGAGATCAACAGCGCGGTGCGTCCCTGCATGGTGAAGACGGCAATCGCGGCCACATCACGGTCACGCGCGACCTCGTAAGCGGAGCGCGCCATCGAGGCCGCGTCGCTGTCTCCAAGCGATTCGAGCGAGCGCGTCTTACCCCACTCTACAAAATGGGATTCAGCCTCGATGACAATACGCGCCATCATCGCCACCGATTCGACGGGATATTTTCCCGAAGCGGATTCTGCCGAGAGCATGACCGCGTCGGTGCCGTCGAAGATGGCGTTTGCCACGTCCGACGCTTCGGCGCGCGTCGGGAGCGGGTTCGAGATCATCGATTCGAGCATCTGCGTGGCGGTGATGACGAGTTTCGAACGCGCATTCGCGGCCTGGATGGTTTTCTTCTGCAATACAGGCACTTTTTCGGGCGGCATCTCCACGCCCAGATCGCCGCGCGCCACCATCACGCCATCCGCCACTTCGAGAATGCGCTCCAGATCATCAAAGACTTCGGGTTTCTCCAATTTGGCGATCACCAGCGGAGCACGTTTTCCGCCGCCGTTGTAGCCGAATTTTTTCATCGCCGTGCGGACTTTTAGCACATCGTCCGCTGTACGGACAAACGAGATGGCAACCGCGTCCACGCCCTGTGCGAGGCCGAATTCGAGATCGGCTTCGTCTTTTTCGGTGAAGCCCGCGATGCGGAGGCGCACGCCGGGCAGGTTGATGCCCTTGTGCGACGTGAGCGGCCCGCCCACGTCCACGCGCGCCTTCAGGTGACGCAGATGGGTGGTTTCTACCGTCAGCCGCAGGCGACCGTCATCGAGCAGAAGCCCGTCACCTGTCCGGACCGACTCGAAGAGTTCCTCAAAGGCGACAGGGATTTTTTGTCCGTCGAAATTGGGAGGCGCATCCTCTTCCGCATATAGGATTACCTGCTCCGCTTCTTTCAGGACGAGAGGCCGGGGGAGGCTTCCGACGCGCACCTTCGGCCCCTGCAGGTCCTGCAAGATGGCGACGGTGGTATCGAGTTCCGCGGCCACCTTGCGGATGGCGGCAATGCGCGCCGCATGTTCCTCGTGCGTGCCATGAGAGAAGTTGAGACGGGCAACATTGAGTCCAGCGGAAATGAGTTCGCGCAGAATGCCCTCACTTTGGCTGGCTGGACCGATTGTGGCGACAATCTTTGCTTTTCGGTTGTTGATCATATTTTGATAAATTCCTCAGCACATTGATTATTGCACAAAACACCGCTATATGCACAAAAGATGCGCGGCGACGCCCGTCAGAAAGGGGCATCGCCGCGACGAGAAAGAAAGGTTTTACAGGTAATGGAATTCCCGCGCCTGACGGGTCAGTTCCTCGCGGAAGTCGGGATGGGCAATATTGATCAACGCCTGGGCGCGCTCGCGGATGGTCTTGCCGTACAGTTCCGCCACGCCAAACTCGGTGACGACGAACCGCACGTGGTTGCGGCTGGTGACCACGCCCGCGCCGTGTTTAAGCATGAGAACGATCTTGCTCATAACGCTTCCGTCCTTAAAAGTGACCGTGCTCGGCAGGGCGATGATCGGCACGCCGTCTTTGGCGCGCGAAGCGCCGTAGATGAAGTCCAGTTGGCCGCCGACGCCGCTGTACAATTTCGGGCCGATGCTGTCGGCGCAGACCTGGCCTGTCAAATCCACTTCAATGGCGGAGTTAATCGCCACCATGCGTTCGTTCTGGGCGATGATGAATGGGTCGTTGACGTATTCGGTGCGGTGCAATTCGATCATGGGATTGTCGTCCACCCAATCGTACAGCCGCTGGCTCCCCATCAGGAAACCAGCCACGATCTTGCCCGGGTGCAGAGTTTTGCGGGCATTCGTCAGCACACCCGCGTTGACGAGGTCGATCACACCGTCCGAGAAGAGTTCGGTATGAATACCCAGGTCGCGTTTGTCGTAAAGGTATTTCAGCACCGCGTCGGGGATGGCGCCGATGCCCAATTGCATGGTGGCTCCATCGGGGATCAACTCCGCGATGTGCCCCGCGATCTTTTCCACGATCTCAGCGTCGCCATCCTCGGCCATCGCCAGTTCGGGGATCTTGTAATCCACCGGGACGATGTGATTCAGGCGGCTGACATGGATAAACGAATCGCCCAGCGTGCGCGGCATTTGCTCATTGACTTCGGCGATGATGACCTTCGCGTTTTCGGCGGGCGTTTTGGTGGGACCCACCTCCACGCCGAGACTGCAAAATCCATGCTCATCGGGTGGCGAGACCTGGACAAGCGCCACATCCAGCGGAAGGATTCCGCGTTTGAACAGCAGGGGAAATTCCGAGAGCAGGACGGGGGTAAAGTCCGCGCGGCCTTCCTGCACGGCTTTGCGGATGTTATGACTGATGAACATAGTGTTGACGCGCAGGTGACCCTCCATGGCGGGGCCGACGTAATCCGCCGCACCAATGGTCAGCACCTGGACGATCTCCACGTCGGTCAGGTTGGGCGCGTGTTCCACCAGCGCCGCGAGAACCGTCTGCGGCACAGACACGTTTCCCGTCAGAAAGACGCGGTTGCCCGATTGGATGGCGCGCACGGCATCCTGCGGCGTAGCCACACGGGATTTGTAAAGGCTAGTCCAGTCCATCGTCCACATCCTTGCGGGCGGTCAAACGTCCCATGTGCTGGAGTTTTCCGTCGCGCGTATTGACGGCAACCTCGATGGCAGGGTTATCCTCGATGGCCGCCGCGATGCCCTTCTCGGCCATTTCGATCACGAAAGGCATGGCCGCGTTGACATAGGAATGCACGCAGGTACGCGCCACTACGCTGGGAATATTTGGCACGCAATAGTGAATGACGCCCTCATCCTCATAGGTTGGACGGTCATGCATGGTGGGACGGGCCGTCTCGACACAGCCGCCCTCATCAATATCAATGTCAATGATGACCGAACGCGGCTTCATCGAGCGCACCATTTCGCGCGATACAAGAATTGGGGTGCGCTCCCCCGGCACCAGCACCGCGCCCACCAGCACATCCACAAACGAGGCCACGCGCTCGATGTTCCGCCGTGTGGAAACCAGCGTGGACACGCTGGGGAAGCGGTCGGCAATGCGCTGTAAAACGCTCAACTCATTGTCCAGCACGATCACGTGCGCGCCCAGCCCGAGGAAGGCCTGCGCGGCATAGGTGCCCACCACGCCACCGCCCAAAATCGCGACTTCCGCGGCCGGCACGCCCGGCACGCCGCCCAGCAGGATTCCCTTGCCCCCCCAGTTATTTTGCAGGCAACGCGACGCAATCGAAACGGCCATCGAGCCGCACATCTGGCTGAACGGCCGAAGCACCGGGCGCGTGCCGTTTGGCAGGGCAATCTGCTCGTAGGCAATGGCGGTGATCTTCTTTTCGAGCAACATGTCCAGTTTATCCTGCCGCGACGAAGCCAGGTGCAACGCCCCCACCAGCGCACAGCCCGGCTGCATCCAGGTCAGTTCCTCTTTAAGCGGACGGGTTATTTTCAAAAGCAGATCGGCCCGCCCATAGACTTCCTCTCCCGAGTAGACGAGACGCGCACCGGCGTTTTCGTACTCCCGGTCGCTAAATCCCGCCCCCACGCCCGCCTCATGCTCGACGTAGACCTGATTGCCCAACTGGGACAGAATCTCCACCCCCGCGGGCGAAAACCCGACGCGATACTCGAACGGACGGCGTTCTTTTGGTATGCCAATATTCATTGATGCCTCCTGAAAAGACTTCCGAAGTCTCGAAGACTTCGGAAGTCTGGATTAATTATGCCATATTCAACACGTCGCGAATGGACGGCAAAGCCCAATCAATGGTCGCCTTGTCAATCACCAGCGGCGGGGCAAAGCGGATGACGTTATCGTGCGTCTCCTTTGCAAGGATTCCCTTTTCCTGCAAGGCCACACAAAAGCGACGCGCGCCGCCCGCTTCAGGTTTGAGTTCCACACCGACCAAGAGCCCGCGCCCGCGCACTTCCTTGACATGCGGGCTGGGAATCTCGGCCAACTGCTCGACGAAGTACGTTCCCAGTTCGAGGGCGCGCTCAGCCAGTTTCTCTTCACGGATGACGCGCAGAGAGGCGCGTGCGATCGCGGCCGCCAGCGGATTCCCGCCGAAAGTGGAGCCGTGCTCACCGGGCTGGAACAACCCCAGCAGAGGCGCATCCGCGAGCACCGCGCTGACGGGATAGAATCCGCCTGAAAGCGCCTTGCCGACAATAACGATGTCAGGGCGGACATCCTCGTGCTGGCTGGCGAACAGTTTCCCCGTCCGACCCAGACCCGTCTGGATTTCGTCCGCGATCAGCAGAATATTGTTCTGCTTGCACAAGTCCGCGACCTGTTTCAGGTATCCCGCGGGCGGGATGATGACCCCGCCTTCGCCCTGGATCGGTTCGAGCATCACGGCCGCGGTGTTGGAGGTGATGAGGCGCTTGATGGCGTCCGCATCGCCGTAGGGTGCGACGAGGAAGCCCGGAGTGTAGGGACCGAAATCGTCACGGTACAACGGCTCGGTCGAGAAGGAAACGATGGTGATCGTCCGCCCGTGGAAGTTGCCCGCGCAAACGATGATCTCCGCCTGGTGACGCGCGATGCCCTTGACGCGATAGGCCCACTTGCGCGCCAATTTGATGGCCGTCTCCACCGCCTCCGCACCCGAGTTCATCGGCAGGGACATATCGTAGCCCGTCATCTCGGAGAATTCCTTGTAGAAGAGAGGCAGTTGGTCGTTGCGGAAGGCGCGCGAGGTCAGCGTGACCCTCTTCGCCTGTTCGAGCATGGCGTTCAAAATCTCAGGATGGACGTGTCCCTGATTGACCGCCGAATAGGCGCTCAGGCAGTCGAGGTATTTTTTACCATCCACATCATAGACCCATACGCCCTCGGCCTTTTCGATGACCACGTCGAGGGGATGGTAGTTGTGTGCGCCGTATTTTTCTTCTAACGCAATGTAGTCTTTGGTATTCATGATTCCTCAACAATACTATTCGTCATTGCGAGCCGCCGTCCTAAGCGGAGGGTACTCCCGAAGTCGAAGGACGAGTGGCGAAGCAATCCCCGCGCTGTCGAGGAGATTGCTTCGGGAGGATCACCCTCGCAATGACGGTTACGCCACTCCAAGTAATCGCGCAAGGATGGCTTTCTGCGCGTGGAGGCGGTTGTGCGCCTGCGGGAAGATCACAGAGTGCGGACCGTCGGCCACCTCATCGGTCAGTTCGTGGTTGCGGTGGGCGGGCAGGCAGTGCATCACGATCACATCCTTATCCGCTTCACCCACCAGTTTCGCATTAACCTGATAGGGCGGGAAGACCTTCTCGCGCTTGGCGGTCTCCTCCTCCTGCCCCATCGAGGTCCAGGTATCGGTATAGATGACGTGGGCGTTCTTCACCGCCGCGTGCGGGTCACGGACGAACGAGAGTGTGGAGCCCGTCTCGGCGGAAATCGTATTGGCGACGTTCACCGCTTTCGGGTCGAGGTCGTAGCCTTCGGGACTGGCGAGGGTGAAGTTCCAGCCCAGTTTGGCAGAGACGTGCATCAGCGAAACAGCCACATTGTTCCCGTCGCCCACGAAAGTGACGTTGAGTCCTTGCTGGTTGCCGAATTTCTCGACGATGGTCAGGGCATCGGCCATACCCTGGCAGGGATGGTTGTAATCGCTCAAGCCGTTGACGACAGGGATGCTCGACCACTTCGCCAGTTCCAGCACGTGTTCATGCTCGAAGACGCGCGCCATCAAGGCCTGCACGTATCCCGAAAGGACGCGTGCCACATCCGCAATGGATTCGCGCTTGCCAAGTCCGATCTCGTTCGGGGAGAGGTAAAGCGCATCGCCGCCGCAGTGACGCATCGCCATATCGAACGAGACGCGCGTCCGCAGGCTGGGCTTCTGGAAGATCATGCCCAACACTTTGCCCTTAAAAATGGGCTGGTTGCCTTTCGTGAAGTATTCCTGCTTGAGTCTCACCGCCAGGTCGAGCATATCCCTCACTTCAGCGGATGAATAATCAGAGATGGCGAGAAAGTCTTTCATAAAGTCTCCTGGGGAATTTTTACCGCGAAGCACGCGCAGTGACAATTTTGTATTCCTTTGCGGCCTTGACGATCTTCACGGTTCAATTTTGATGCCTTCCTCAAAAGTATATCACGCAGATACTTTGCCTCACAGTGCCAAAACGACACTGGATGGGTGACAATTGTTATGGATGCAGGCCAATAGGGATGGTTAAACAAAAGAGCCACCCAAAATGAACGGCGGCTCTTCCAACAAGTGTGTGAGGCTCGGGTTACGCTGACACTGGAGCCAGCAAAAGACGCATTTCTTGTTCAGCCTGTGCGGGGGTAACGGACAGGGAATAACCCCACTCCCCGATCAGGACTTGTTGTGTCCGTTTCAGCAGGTTCTGGTCGTTATCGCTCAACGGACGGAGTTGTCGAAAACTGGCGAGACTGCGGATGACGCGGCAGAGCGATTCGGCGCGTCCGTCTTTCAGCCAGCCGAACAGCAGTTCCTTGCGTTCGTGGCGGTCAGTCGGAAGCGGCTCGCCGGGACCAGATAGAATGTCCAGCAGGCGCTTGAACTCCCCCACGCGCGTCGGGGGCCGCAGGCGCGTCTCCAGCTTGTCGTCCGCGGGCACCCAGACGGTCATATCCCCGATCTGAACCGCGTAATACAAAATGGCTGGACCGAATACCGTCCGCTCCTCCATCTGGATGATCTTTCCAAGCCCATAGGTGCAGTGCATGACAGAATCGCCTTCACGGAAGTTCATCAGGACCTCCTTTAGGTCAGTTTGAAAAAGAAAAAGCGCCAGTCAGACAAAAAGACTGGCGCCTGGAACCCGTCGTTCTGGGAAGTGATGTGATTATACCACCTCCCGACCTTCATGCTTCCACTATTTGATCTTCTTCTTTTCCTGTTTCAATTTCTTCTTCTCCTTCGGACTCAGTTTGGGTTTCTTCTTCTGCTCTTTATTGCCTTTATCTTTCTTTCCGCTATCGTGCATGGAAAACTCCTTTCTTGTGGGCAAATGTGTCCAGCCGTCGAAATTATGCCACCATTCGCACTTTTTTCCAATACCTCATTAACCCGTCCGCGGACATGCCGAGGGGGTTGGCGAGATCGTAGGATTTCACCACCGCCTCGTCCAGCCCCTGCTCACGTGCCTGGGATTCCATCCACGCGGTGAACTGGGCGCGCAACTCATCCACGCTGGGATCGGCGGGCATCACCCCTTCCAGCCAGCGCGCCGCGGCGTCCAATGCTTTTTCC
>QZIJ01000061.1 GCA_003598975.1 Anaerolineaceae bacterium
TGGTCTCGGCGTTTTTTGATTTACACCCGACTCAATTGCAAATGGGCTTCCACCAGCGGCAGGATTTGTTCGACAAATTCTTCCAGAGCGATCCGCTCTTTTTCCCAATTCCAATATTGAGCCAGCCCGTAGATCGCCCAACTGGCGGCAGTTGCCGCAATTTCAGGAGAGACGCGGGAATTTATCTCCATCTGCCCCAGCCAGGTGAGCAGCAAGTCCTTGACCTGCCCTTTCACCTGAGCCTCCATAAACGGCTCGAACTTTCCGCGCGGCGATTTGCATTGATGATTGGTCGTTCCAACAAATTCGCACACGGCAAAGATCAAAACTCTCAAATTTTCCCCGCTGAAGTGACACGCGCTTAACGTGCGCTTCTCGATTTCGGCGCGAAAATCCTGGCGAATTTTTGTAATCGAGCAGGGCATACTTATCGGGAAAATGTGCGTAGAACGTGGCACGGTTGATTCCCGCGCGGACGGTAATATCTTGAATCGAGATGGATTGAAAATCCTTTTCCTGGATCAGTTCCGAGAATGCCTCTTCCAGCAACTGGCGGGTGCGTTTGACGCGTGGATCGAGTTTCTCTTCCGGCAGAGCGTTGATCAACATTTTTGCTCCTCTGTTGCTTATCCAACAAAAATCGGCTTTTGGTGATTGACTAATCTTTACAATACATGTTTAATAAACAACGTATGTTGTTTAAGCAACGAAAATATCGTACCATACTCGATGAGGAGAGTCAATATGAATATCGCCTTATGGATCGCCCAGGGACTGCTGGCCGCTATTTACTTAATGGCTGGCGCGATGAAAACGTTTATGACCCCCAAGGCGAAAGAGACTTTGCCTTGGACAAAAGAGCGCTCGGATGGATTTGTGCGCTTCGTGGGGACCTCGGAACTGCTCGGCGGACTGGGGCTGATCCTGCCGCTAGTAACGGGCATCCTGCCCTGGCTGACGGTACTGGCGGCATTCGGTCTGACGTTGATTCAAATTCTCGCAATTTTTTCGGTGCATTTGCCAAAGAAAGAGAATAACGTTATCCCGGTCAATTTGGTTTTCCTGGCGCTTTCCGTGTTCGTGATGTACGGACGTTGGGAATTGTTTCAATGACCTTGCGATGAGCAAAGTGAGCGCGCCATGAACCAGCCATCTATCAAACCCATCGCCACACTGGTTAATCTCGGCGGAGACGCCGTCGGCGGTTATTGTGACCCGCTGACGGGTGAATGTTATCCCGCGTCCGAAATGGACGCCCCTGTTTTTCAAAAGGAGAATCTCATGACTACCGCTATTGATCCCGTCTGCAAGATGGAAGTCGAAATCGAAACCGCGCAATTCAAAAGCGAACATGCAGGTCAGATGTACTACTTTTGTTCCGCTGGCTGTCAGAAATCCTTCGAGAAAGACCCGCATCAATATCTGCCCGAAGACCATCACGGACACAATCATGAAGGTCATCACCACTAAATCAAGATTCTTCTTTCTGGACATTATGCGTGTTCCCTACCGCAAATCTTTGGGCTTCAACACGCCTATCAATGGAAACACACGCTCTCGTTTTCGGGACATATCTGCAACGCGTATCTCTGATTTCAAAAATATCTAAAAGGAATTAATGATGACCTCTGCTACACAATCCACCCTAACCCTAACCCCCAATAAGGAATTTGCTCGATTGGCAACCGACGAACAGATTGAGCGCGCTGCCGCGGCGCTCGAAGCCAATGGCATTCACACGTTGATCGCTGAAAATAGCGAGGATGCGAAACGCCTGTTTTTTGAATTGATTCCCGATGGCTCTGAGATCTTTCTTGGATCATCAGTGACTCTTGAAAAGTTAGGCATCAAAGATGAGATTGACCAATCGGGACGTTTTGACGCGTTGCGGCCAAAGATGTTTGCGATGAACCGCGAGACGCAAGGCCGGGAGATTCGCAAACTGAGCGGCGCGCCTGATTTCGCCGCCGGCAGTGTCCACGCGGTGACCGAAGATGGGCACGTTCTGATTGCTTCGAATACTGGCAGTCAGCTTGGGGTTTATGCTTCGAGCGCCGGGAAGGTCATCTGGGTGGTTGGCGCGCAGAAAATCGTTAAAGGCTTAAATGAAGGGCTGAGGCGTATTCAGGAATACTGTCTGCCTCTCGAAGAGGAGCATATGCAGCAACTCTATAAGATGAGCACTGGCGTGAATAAAGTATTGATCGTCAACCGCGAGATCCGTCCGAATCGCACTACGATGATTATTGTTAAAGAAGAACTTGGATTCTAAGCGGATTTTGAAAATCCAGATATAGGAAACAACTTGATGCACAGTCACAAGAAACTATTCAATGGAGAAACTGCATGTTTGTCAAATGGTTGACGAGGTTGGTTATGGCGATCTATGTCTTTGTATACCGTCGAACCGGCGGGAAAGTGGGTGGTCGTCTTGGAGCAATGCCGGTGCTTCTGCTCACCACCACTGGACGCAAGACCGGGAAGAGGCATACGGTGCCGGTGATGTACCTCAGCGAGAGTCCCAACTACATTATCACCGCCTCCAACAACGGAGGGGAAAAGCCCCCGGCCTGGTGGCTAAATCTGAAAGGCAACCCACAAGCCACAATCGAAATTGGCGGCAATACGAGATCGGTGACAACAGAACAGGCGGGTTCTGCGGAGAAAAAACGGCTGTGGGCGCAACTGGTCGTGAAAGCCCCCGCCTTTGAAGGTTACCAGAAACGCACTCATCGCGAAATTCCGATGGTGATTTTGCGCCCCGGATCGTAAAAATAAGGAAAGGAAAGAAAAATGGATCAACTCAAAGTCACGATCTTTTCCGACTATGTCTGACCGTGGTGCTATGTCGGCCAGGGTGTGGTCGCAACGTTAATTGAAAAGCACAACGCGCAAGTCGAGTGGCGTCCGTTCTACCTGCGCCCCGATACGCCGCCCGAAGGCATGGAACTGCCCGATTACGTGAAATCACGTGCCGCGCAAAGCCATGCACGCCTCAAGCAAAAGGCGAATGATTATGGAATGGAAATGGTCTTCGCCACGCGCATTCCCAACACGCGCATTGCGCATGAAGCCACAGAGTACGCGCGCCAAAAAGGCAAGGGTTTCGAGTTCCACCATGTCGTGTTCGGTAAGTTCTACGGACGCGGCGAAGATGTCAGCAAATGGGATGTCCTGCGCGACGCCGCCCTGCAGGTCGGGCTGGACGCGGACGAGATGCAGAGTGAAGTGGAAGCAGGCAAGTACACAGCGACAGTAAATGCGCTGGTGAAGGAAGCTTCTCAAATCGGCGTGACAGGCGTGCCGACTTATGTTTTGAATGACCGCTACGCCATCGTAGGCGCGCAGCCTTATGAAGTATTTATTCAAGCGTTGGAACAAATCAAGAAGGAACAAAAATAATCCATGAAAGGAGGTGATTCCCGCCAACACCGTAGAACATTTTCCTCCTGCATGCAAGAAACTGACAGTTTCATCAACAATCAAAATTTAATCGCTTCACCAAAGGAGAAGAAAAAATGGATATCGTATTTCTGATCGGCAGGATCATCGTCGGCATATACTGGATTTTCGGCGGTTACGCTCACTTCGCCCAGGCGCAAGCCATGATTCCCTGGACGCAGTCCAAAGGCGTGCCGTTCCCCGGGCTGGCTGTGCGCGGCAGTGGCGTAATGATTATCGTTGGCGGCTTGAGCATTATGCTGGGGCTGTACCCGCTGGTGGGAGTTGCCTTAATCGTGCTCTTCATCATCCCGGTTGCGTCAACCATGCACAATTTCTGGACCATCCAGGATCCCATGCAGCGCCAGATGGACATGACCTTCTTTATGAAGGATTTCTGCATGTTGGGTTGCACACTGATGTTCGTGGCAATTCCCCAGCCCTGGGTCTTAAGTCTGGCATTCTAAAGCCAACTTTAATTTCCACGGCAAGAGACAGGCGATCAATCAGCAGTGGAATATCCTGTCTCTTGCCGCCCTGCATATCAGGCTGAACGCGGACGAGATACAGAGCAAGGTTGAAAGCGGCAAGTACATAACGTCTGTTAATCACTTGAATCCGAAATACAACGACAACCTTTAGTCATTTGGAAAGGATCAAATAGCATGGAGCACAATTCTCTACCCCAACGCACGCGTCCGCGTCCACCAACGAACAAGAACATGCCGCATTCGCAAATTGGCATCCAACCTGTACCAGCTGTGAACGCGGAATTGTTTCGGCTCAGTTATTCCCTGCCCAACGTACGAAATGAGCCAACACAAATCTCCGTGCGTGGAGCGCGGGCGATCTGGCTCGATGAAGATCTGCCCCTGGCTCACCCCGAATCCATCGCAGTTGGACGCGAGTTCGCGCACATCCATCCCGATGGCAGTTTGCACGTTTCGCTTTCGCCTGAACGCGCGCAGGAAGCCATCGAAAAGGGCTGGGCGGAGCCGCACCCGATGGCGCAATATATGGGCAATCTCGGGATGGTGATGTTGTACACGCCGCTGGACATGCAGGAGTTGGACGTGATCTTTCAACTCATCGTAGACTCGTACAATTTTGTCACGGGGCGTACGGTGAGCGCGGCAGATATAACAGCCGCCGCAAAAGTTGATTTAACAGAAACAAAAACGAGGTCCAAATGATGACGCGTAGTGCAGTTAACTTTGCGGGTTTGCAGAAGAATCCGTCTGTCTCACAGCCTGAATCGGAAGAGATTGGGGAAGTCTGCATTTCCAATATCAGCCCTGCGGAACGGCGCAAACGCCTGCTTGGTGGTGTGATTGGATTTGTGATCGCGCTTGTCATTCTGGCGGTGTTGCTTGCCAGCGGCGCGGATCGTTTATGGCGACTGCCGTTGTTCCTGCTTTTTTTTGGCGCAGCCAACGGATATTTTCAATGGCGCGACAAAACCTGAGTGGGACTTGCTACGCGCGGTGCGCGTAATTTGACAGGCAAGATCGAGAAGATCGAGGATCAGGATGCACTCGCGCAGGTACGGCGTCAGGCGCGGCGGGTCGTATTCAAGGCTTTTCTGGCTGCCATTCCACTGACGCTGATTGTGTTTGTTCTTCCGTAGGCTATATGATTAAACGCTTTGTAATCGAAGGAGAAAAATGAATTCCGCACCCCCTATTCCTCAACCCGTTGCCATATCCCCGCATCGCATCCACCCACAGACCAAGCCTGGGTACGTTCATCTCAAGGTTGCCGACCTCAAGAATCAACTTGCCTTTTATCAGCAGGTATTAGGTTTGCGCCTGCACTGGAAGGACGAGAACAGCGCTGGTTTAGGCGCGGGCGGTGCGGATTTTGTGCGGCTGACCCAAATCCAAAATGGCAAACGCTATCGCGGCGTAACCGGCATCTATCACTTTGCCATTCTCTTCCCCAACCGCCGCGAATTGGCGCGCGTCGTGGCGCGCCTCTTTGCCACGCGCTGGCAGTGTTACCCCACCGACCATGTGATGACCAAAACCACCTATCTGGATGACCCCGAAGGCAACAACATCGAACTGTATTGCGAATCGCCCGAAGACGGCATTTTTGTTGTAAATGCCGACGGGAGTTTTTACGCCCGTCATGCCGATGGCAGACCCAGTGATGGGCGCGAACCACTCGACGTTGACGCGCTCCTCGCGCACCTGACCAAAGATGATCGCCTCGATGAACCCGTCCCGTCCGAAGTGCGTATGGGACATTTCCACATGTACGTCTCCAACCTGAACGACACGCGCCGCTTCTATCACGAGCAACTCGGCTTCGATGACATGGGCGTGGCGCGCAGTGGCTTTCGCATGGGCATGGTCTCAGCGGGCGGCTATCACCATCATCTCGGTTACAACACCTGGCAGGGCGAAGGCGCGCCGCCTCCGCCTCCCGACGCGCTGGGGCTGAAAAACATCTCGTTTGTCCTGCCCGACCGCGCCGCTTTGGATCAACTTCTGGCGCGTATCGAGGAAGTCGAAATGCCCTACAACCAGACCAATGAAGGCATCCTGGTGACAGACCCCGCGCAAAACAGCGTGTTGTTTTCGGTTGAAGATTAATATGACCAACGCCTCCCGCCCCCTGTTGGCTGTCTTTGCGCATCCTGACGATGAATCCTTCGGGACAGGTGGAACCCTGGCGTGTTACGCCGCCGAAGGACATCGTGTCGCCCTTGTCTGTACCACCCGCGGCGAAGTCGGCGAAATTTCTGATCCCAGCCTTGCCACGCCGCAAACGCTTGGACGAGTGCGCGAGGGAGAACTGCGCGCCGCCGCCCGCGCCCTCGGAATTCAGGAAGTAATTTTATTGGATTACCGCGACTCTGGCATGGACGGCACGCCTGAAAACCAGGATCCACGCGCCTTCATCAACGCCCCCGAAGGCGAAGTCGTCGAACACCTGACGCGCATCATTCGTGACCTGCAACCTGAAATCGTCCTGACCTTTGAGCCGGGCGGCGGCTACGGACATCCCGACCACATCGCCATCAGCCGTTACACCACCACCGCCTTTCACGCCGCCTCTGACTCACAGCGTTTTCCCGAAGCGGGTCCCGCCTTCATGCCCAGCCGCCTCTTTTACACCGCCATCCCTACGAAATTCTTCGCCGAAATGCGCGCCCGCATGGAAGCGCGCGGACTGGACACTTCCACGCTCGACCAAATCCTCCTGCGTCCCAGTTTCAACGATGACCTGATTACCGCGCTGATGGATGTAGCCGCCTACAACGAAGCCAAGTGGAATGCTATCAACGCCCACCGCACCCAGTTCGGACCCGATAACCTGTTTCGGCGTTTGCCGGAAGACCTCGTCCGCGAATTGATGAGCCGCGAGTATTTCTCCCAGGCGCATCCGCCCGTGGATGGCGGCGGTATTTCTTCTGATTTATTTTCTTGACGTAATTGGTTTCCCCATACACTACTACACCCTCATCAACAACCGAAAAAGGAGATTCTTGTGAGCGCTGACTTGGAAGTAGGTTCCCCTGCTCCCGAGTTCAACCTGACCGCAAACGACGGTCGGCACGTTGGACTCGCGGAATACAAAGGCAAGTCGCACGTTGTTTTGTTCTTCGTGCGCGAATACAACTGACTGCAATGCAGATCGCACGTCGCCCAGTTGGGGCGCATGTTTAAGGATTTCCAAACGGCAAATGCGGATGTGTTGGTGATTTTGGGCGATTCGCCCGAACGCGCCAGCCGGTATGCGGAGACGCTCAAGACGCCCTTCCCTGTACTGTCTGACCCGGAACGCGCGGTGTATCAGGTTTTTGAGTTGGATAAAATGGCGTTTATTATCCAGCGCACCGCCTCGGTGGTGGTGGATCGAGAAGGTTTGATTCGATACATTAAGCGCACTGTCAACCCCATGATCTGGCTTCAGGAGAGTCGTGAACTGTTGGAGTTCGTAACAGGAATGGGAAGCAAACCATGACGACCGCATCCAAACCTGTAGATTGCAAACAAGAACCAGGCGTATTCATGCCCATCGTCAACCGTGAAAAATGCGAAGGCAAAGCCGAGTGCGTGGCGGTCTGTCCTTACAATGTATTCGAGATGGGAATTGTTTCGCCGCAAGACCGCGCCGCGTTAAGTTTCGTGGGACGGCTCAAAGGCACGGCGCACGGTTGGAAGCAAGCCTTCCCAATCCACGCCGAAGCCTGCCGCGCCTGCGCCGAATGCGTCGCCAGTTGCCCCGAAAAAGCCATTACCCTCAAACGGGTGGCGGTTGCATAAACCCGCTCCTGCTTGGAAAATACCTATCTCGTAAATCAATCAAAATCGGAGTTTATTTTTGTGTCAGCCATAAATCAGCCTTTTGAAATCGGGTTATATACCTTCGTCGAATGGGACACCAACCCCCTCACGGGCGAAAAACTTGACGCTCTCACGCGCATGAAAAACCTGCTCGAAACCATCGAACTGGCAGACCAAGTCGGCTTGGACGTGTTTGGAATCGGCGAGCATCACCGCCCCGATTTTCTTTCGTCCGCCCCGGCAGTGATTCTAGGAGCCGCCGCAACGCGCACCAAATCCATCCGTCTCAGCACGGCTGTCACGGTGTTGTCATCGGACGACCCCGTGCGCGTCTTTCAGGATTTCGCCACCCTCGACCTGCTCTCGGAGGGGCGCGCCGAAATCATGGCGGGACGCGGCGCGTTCATCGAGTCCTTTCCCCTGTTCGGCTATGACTTGAAAGATTACGACTCGCTGTTCGCCGAAAGCCTTGACCTGCTGTTGAAACTGCGCGCATCGGAAGTTGTTTCATGGCGCGGCAGGCATCGTCGCCCGATTGACAACTTAGGCGTCTATCCCCGCCCGCTCCAACGCGAAATTCCAATTTGGATTGGGGTGGGAGGCACGCCCGAATCCGCCGCGCGCGCCGGGGCATTAGGCTTGCCGATGGCGCTGGGTATCATCGGCGGAATGCCCGAACGCTTCGCCCCGTTGGCGGACCTGCACAAACAAGCCTGGCAGCAGGCTGGACACGACCCAGCCAAATTGCAGTTGAGCGTCAATTCGCGCGGCTTCGTCGGCGATGATTCGCAGAAGGCGGCGGACGATTACTTCCCAGCCCTGCACGCGATGATGGACAAACTGGGGCGTGAACGCGGCTTTCGCGGATTGACGCGCAATGAGTTTGAAGGCTCGCGCGGTTTGCGCGGTTCAGATTACGTCGGCAATCCTGATGAGGTTATCGAAAAGATTCTCTTTCAGCAAAACATTCTGCATTACAACCGTCTGTTGCTTCAGATGGATATTGGCACAGTTCAGCACAAAGAACTCATGCGCTCGATTGAACTGCTAGGGACGAAGGTCGTGCCTGTTGTCCGCAAGGAAATTCAAAACCGCGCGCCGGTATAAACTTTAAAAAAATGGAATAACGATTTCTCCATTCTTGTTATTCGTCGCTAAAAACCTTCAAGAAATAGGAGTTTCCCATGAATCAAATCCCTGTTGAAGAACGCACGAACCTCTCTATTTATCATCTCACCCATTTCCCCGCTGGCTATAATCCTGCCGACAAGGAGACGCGCTATCCCGCCATCTTTACCCTGCACGGTCACGGCAGTAACGAGCGCGACCTGATTGGACTTTCAGAATATTTGCAGGAGAATCTGCTGTGGGTCAGCGGGCGCGGACCCGTAGACTTCGCCCCCGGCGCGTATGACTGGTATCCCGTCACGGAATTTGGGAAGCCCGACCCCGCTCTCCTCGCCGCCTCCCTGGAGCGAATTGACAACTTCATCAGCGAATTGCTGGCAACCTATCCGATTGATCCGCAGAAATTTTTTCTGATGGGTTTTAGTCAGGGCAGTATGATTTCGATGTCATTTCTGTTGACCCGCCCTCAACGCATTGCAGGCATTATCGCGCAATCGGGCTACATCCCTTTGCAGTCTGGGCTGGTGGTAGATGAGGCGGGTGTGAAGGGCAAGCCCATCATCATGACGCACGGCTTTGAAGATTCAAGCATGCCGCTTGAATGGTCGCACCAATCGCGCGACTTCCTGCTAACTCAGGGCGTGGATTTGGAGTATCACAACTTCCACATGGATCACACCATTACGGAAGAATCGCTGGGGGCGATAAGAGGCTGGCTGGATAAACGACTGAAATGATGGTCTGCCCAACGTCATAAGTTGGCATCCCGCAGGTTTGATGAGTCAGGTGGTATCAACAACCATAACAAAACGCCCTCAAGAAAAATACAAATGTTCTTATTTGGCAAGGCTTAGTATTTTGAACGCTCCGCGAGTGACAATGATAAAAACAATTGCCCCAATGATTAAGTCGGGGATTCCCGAATTCAACCAATTTACAAGAAGCCCAGCCGTGATAACCCCAAGATTAATGATCACATCGTTGCTGGTAAAAATCATCGTGGCTTTTATATGGACTTCTTGATTTTTTGAACGCTGTAATAAATAGAGACATACGCTATTTGCAATTAACGCAAGAACTGAAACGCTGATCATTGTTCTAAAGTCCGGAAGAATTTCCAGACCAATAAAGCGTCGCACCACTTCAAGAAAGCCGATAAGCGCTAACAATAGTTGAAAATAACCGCTCATTTTAGCAACTGTCTTCTTCCTTGCGAACGCCGCGCCTACAGCGATCAGGCTCAATCCATACACAATGGCATCGGCTAACATATCCAAACTATCTGCCACTAATCCCATCGAGCCAGAAATAAACCCAAACAGCGCTTCGATAACAAAAAAGGAAAAGTTGATAAGCAAAACTGTCCATAGCAGGCTTTTCTGTACAGAACTATCATCTACATCTATTTCATCGGTAATCTCCGTCTTAAGTAGTCGCGTGTTGAGATTAAGTTCGTGAATAGTTTTCTCAATAGTGTCCAATTTCCCTTCGTGATAAATAGTAAGCCTGCGGACAGATAAATCAAAGTCAAGCCTGCGAATGGCTTTCACATCATCAAGTTTCATTCGCACTAGATTCTCTTCGGCGGCACAATCCATTTGGGTTATTTCGAATAACGATTTATCCATGTCTTTATCCTTTCGTAATTAACTATTTTGAGACTCTTTAACGTTATAACGCGTACACTCGTAAACACCTTTCGCGACGTCAGCAAGAAGTTGATCTGCCAGCATCAGTAATTGTCCAACTCGCTTATCGCTCAATTCATAGTAAACATAACGTCCTTGCTGTTCAGAGACAACAAGTCCACAATCGCGTAAACATCCGAGGTGGTTTGAGACGTTTGGTTGCGATAAACCAGTTGCTTCCACGATTTCATTAACAGTAACCGCTCCATCGCGCAGTGCGTCAAGAATTGAAAGGCGTGAGGGATCAGAAAAGCCGCGAAAGAGTTTGGCCTGGATTTCAATGGATTTGGGGTTGGCAAGCAGAAGCATAAGTACATCCTTTCAAATCATCATATCAGCATGTAATGATATTATATGCAACAGGAAAGGGCTGTCAAATCAAATTATAATGTTACCGAAAGGTGCTTCTTGACATACTCACTATGAGAAAGCCCGATCCCGCTCTCCTCGCCGCCGCGCTGGAGCGAATTGACAACTTCATCAGCGAATTGCTGGCGACTTATCCCATTGACCCGCAAAAACTCTTCCTGATCGGTTTTAGCCAGGGCAGCATGATTTCGATGTCCTTCCTGCTCACCCGTCCGCAGCGCATCGCGGGAGTCATTGCCCAATCGGGGTATGTTCCCATGCAATCGGGTCTTCAGGTGGACGAAGCGGGCGTCAAAGGCAAGCCTGTAGTCATGACACACGGCTATGAAGATTCAAGCATGCCGCTTGAATGGTCGCTTCAATCCCGCGACTTTCTCCTGCGATACGGCGTGGACGTGGACTATCACAACTTCCACATGGATCATACCATCACCGCCGAGTCGCTGGCGGTTGTGCGTGCATGGCTGGACCGGCAGATTTAGCAGCGCACCTGTAAAGGTATGCGCCTACGGCTCTTTCCACATTTGGCGCGTCAGGCGCAGGATTTCCGCGTGTTGTTCGGGGGTCATTTTTATGCGCGGCGAGTTTGCCCGTGACGTATTTCGATTTTCCACAATTAATAATTTCGCATCTTCACTGAGTGTGTGGGCATGCCAGGCACGACGGCGCACATTGTACAGTTTGAACGGTTCCATCTCTTGCGCGAAGATCTGCGTGACCGCGTCTTCGCCGTCTCCGAGAAAAAGGATGCAGCATCCACTCAACAATACAAATACTTCGTCGCTTTCGTTGTGTCGTTGAAATTCCGAAAGACGTTGAGGGGTTAGTGCAGGCTCAAAGTTCAAAAGGGCAACGCGCCAATAATCAGAATCCACCAACGGCTTAAAACCTGTTAGATGGGATTCATGAATTTCGAGAAGGGTGGCAGGAATTTGGTAAGTCATGATTTTCCTTGACAGAGTGAAAAAATGATGGTATTTAATGACAACGTTGTCAGTAAACGTTGTCATTACGTATTTTACCTACAATAAAAGGATGTGCCAATGGCGACAATCAAAGATGTAGCCCGACTTTCAGGTGTTTCCATCAAGACCGTCTCGAGAGTAGTTAACAACATGGCGGAAGTTTCCCCGGAGACCCGCCAAAAAGTCCAGCAGGCAATCTTGGAACTGGGGTATCAGCCGAATAACATGGCGCGCAGCCTCGTTAATGGAAGAACAAACACCATTGGTGTGATCATTCCCCATTCTGCGGATTACATTTTCACTCACCCGTTTTTCACGGAAGTATTGCGGGGTATTGCCGAAGTTCTAAGCGCAAACAATGTTAATTTGCTTCTCCACCTTGCGCATGGCAGGACACCCTATGCAAATTTATATACTCAACGGCAGGTAGACGGTTTGATCTTGATGAGCATTCCGCTTGGCGATCCCAATCTGGAAGGTTTGGCAGCAAGCGGCGCTCCCTGCATTGGGACCTGTCGTATCGCTGAGAACGACAATTCGATCCGCTGGGTGGATGCTGATTTTGCGGGTGGTGTAGAACAGGCAATGGAACACTTAATCTCCCTGGGTCATCGCCATATCGCACTATTAACGGGTCCCAAGAGTCTGGTATCCGTACGTCTGCGCGAACAGGGGTATCGAAATTCCTTGAAAAAAAATGATCTGCCTCTCGTGGATACATACATTCTGGAAGGCAGTTTTACCTCTGAATCGGGACATGCTCTGGCAATCCAGGCTATGCAGCTTCCTCATCCTCCCAGCGCGCTAGTTTGCGGCGACGACATGATGGCTTTTGGCGCAGTGCAGGCGTTGAAGGAACTCGGGCGTCGCGTGCCAGAAGATGTTTCGGTCGTCGGTTTCGACGATGTCAGTCTGGCGCGTTTCTCCAGCCCTCCGCTTACAACAATTCGGCAGGATACCTACCAAAAAGGGCGCATCGCCGCAGAGGCTTTGTTGTCTTTCATTCGTGGCAAGAATGATACTGCCCCAGCCCAAATTATGCTTGACACATCTCTCATTGTCAGAAACTCAACCGCGCCCGCTAAGCACCAATGAGATAAATGGTTCAGAAAGGAGGCATCTCTGCACCGCTTGCAAAGACATTGGTCGTTATTCAATAAATACTTTTAACCCAAAAGGAGAGAAACAATGAATCTGTATTTCATGAAAAAGACGCAGCGCGGTCTTTTCCTGAGCCTAAGCCTGTTGGTCGTCTTTTCGTTCTTGCTCGCCGCGTGTGGTCCTGCTGCTGCAACGACCGAAGCGCCCGCCCCGACTGCGGCTCCTTCCGAAGCGGCTGCCACCGAGGTTGCCCCCACTCCCACCGAAGCGCCCAAGCCCCTGCCTCCCATCACCATCCTCATCAATGAATCCCCGTGGCTGGCTGGTTTCGAGGCGCTGGTCAACAAGTATGTCGAAGAGACCGGCAATCAGGTCACATTGAACCGCACTCCGTTCAACGGCATGTTGGAAAAATCGCGCAACGCCGTGCAAGCCTCCGAAAGCGAATTCGACATCCTGACTCTGAACGAGCAGTGGTACATGCAGTTTTACGCCGACGGACTGGTGACGCCCATCAAGGATATTGACCCGAACTTTGAACTCGACCCGCAAATCATCGAGTACGAATGGGCGACCCGTTGGGACCCAGAATTGGGCTACTCCTCTGAAGATGGCGAGCTGTACGGCTTGCCCATCAACGGCAACATCATGCTCTACTTCTACCGCAAGGATCTCTTCGAAGCACAAGGTTTGGCAGCTCCGCAAACCTGGGCAGACGTGGAAGCCGCCGCACAGAAACTACAGAGTGAAGATATGTCCGGCTATGTGGTGCGCGCCAACCCGCCCAACTGGGAGTTCCAGGCCTTCCTGGCCAGCTACGGTAGCAATGTGATCAAACTGGACGAGCAGACTGGCGAGTGGGAAGTGACCCTCAACAGCCCGGAAGCGTTGGAGGCCCTGAACACCTGGCTCAACCTTGGAACCGAGTACGGTCCTGCCAACTTCGCGGATAACGGTCAGGCGGAAATGATTGCGCTTATGGCGAGCGGAAAAGTCCCCCAGATGGTTTTGGTAGGAGCCGCCGCACCCGACTTTGACAACCCCGAAAAATCCACCGTAGTCGGAAACGTGGCGGCTGTGCCGGTGCCGGGTTCGGCGGCTGGCATGAACGCCACCATGTCTGGTATCTGGGTCATGAGCGTTCCTCACAACCTGCCCGATGATCGCAAGCAAGCCGCGCTCGCCTTCCTAAATTGGGCGTTGAGCAAGGACGCGCAGTTGTTCTATGCTCAATCGGGCGCAATCCCCGTCCGCCAGGATGTCTATGAAGAAATGGCGAACGACCCCAAGAAAGGTTGGTGGATGAAAGCCATGGCAGACAGCACGTCGTTCATTCATGCCCAGCCGCGCCTGGCGGAAACGCCTCAGATCATTGAGGTCTTGGATCGCCGCTTGAAGCAGGCTTTGATTTCCGAGATTACGCCCGAGCAGGCGCTATTGGAAGGCGCGAAAGAGATTCACAAAATCTTGACCGACGCCGGTTATAAAGTCAAGCCGCTGGCTGAGTAAGTCGTATCAGGGGAGGCGAACGAAATATTCGCCTCCCCTTTTCTTTAACTCAACTATCCATTGCGAGTCGCCGTGAACCCTTCCAAACTTTCTCCCACACCCAACCAGGTTGGACTTTCCAGTCGCCTAGGTAAATTTATAGACCGCACCTTCCAATATTGGACGGTCGCTCCGCTGGTGATCACCCTGCTCCTGCTGGTAGCGTACCCCAGTTATCAATTAATCCGTATGAGCGTGTCGGAAGTGGATATTGTCAAAGGGGAAACTGTTTGGGAATTTGTCGGCGCAAAACACCTGGAAACCGCGCTGCAAGACCCGGTTGTGCCGACCGCTCTGAAAAATACCCTTGTTTTTGTGATAGCCGTCGTCATCATCGAAACAGTTCTCGCGCTGGTCATCTCGCTGCTTGTCAGCCGCAGCAACCATTTTGTGGGCTTATACCGCACGGTATTGCTGATTCCCCTGCTGGTTCCTCCCATCGCCATCGGCACGATGTGGCGGTTGATGTACGACTACAACTACGGCTTTATCAATCAGGCGTTGGCTGTGTTCGGCATTGCCGGTCCCACCTGGACGGCGGACCCCCAGCTGGCAATGCCATCCGTCATTCTGGTGGACTTGTGGCACTGGACCAGCTTCATGTTCCTGATCATCCTGGCGGGGTTGGAATCGCTGCCGCAGGAAGTGAACGAAGCCGCCAGCGTGGACGGGGCGTCTGAATCCCAAATCCTGCGCTATATCACCCTGCCCCTTCTGCGCCCCACGCTGCTCACCGCCGTCATGCTTCGCACCATTTTTGCCTTCAAAGTCTTTGATGAAATTTTCCTCCTGACCGGCGGCGGTCCCGGCACCGCTACTGAAGTCATCAGTTTGTATATTTATGACGTATTCTCCGGGCAGTTCCGTCTGGGGTACGCTTCTTTCCTCGCGCTCGGGCTGGCGCTCATAATTTCCATCTTCGTTATCTTTTACCGTCGGGTTGGGCAACGCGCCCAGGCATAGCAGGAGAATCGCCATGAAGAAATTTTCCATTGAACCAGTTTTTCGGCACGGCTTTCTGATGTTTGTGGTGGTTTTTACGCTGGTTCCCATCTTTTTCACGCTGATGACCTCCCTTAAACTCTTCCGCGACATTATTTCCGGCAGCCTGGCATTTACGCCCACACTGGTCAATTACGAAAGACTCTTTGACCCCAGTCAGAGCAACTTTTTACGGCTTACGTTCAACAGTCTCGTTGTTGCCGCTGGCACAATGGTTATCGTGCTGGTGATTGCCAGTTTGGCGGCATACAGTCTCAGCCGTTTTCGCTGGCGTCCCTTGTGGAGCGGCTTACTGCTGGGAATGATTTTATTCATTCACATGCTTCCACCTGTCACATTTTTGGGACCTTTCTATCTAATTGCCCGCTCGCTCAACATCTACGACACAGTGTTGGCGGTCATCATGGGTCACATCGTCTTGAACCTGCCCACTGCCACTTGGATTTTGCTGGACTTCTTCGCGGACGTTCCCAAGGAACTGGAAGAAGCCGCCATGGTAGACGGGGCGAACCGCTTCCAATCCCTGACCCAGGTTCTGCTCCCGATGATTCAGCCGGGCATCGCCGCTGCGGGCGCGCTGGCGTTCATCTTCTCATGGCGCGACTTCCTCTTCTCCCTCTCGCTGACCAGCACGCCGCGCGGCATGACCATCCCGGTCGGTATCTCTAGTTTTGTGCAGGAATACAGTATCCGTTACGGCGAAATGGCGGCGGGCGCATTCTTTGCCATGATCCCCGCCCTGCTGATGGTTGCCTTCGCCCAACGCTACATCATCAAAGGTCTGACATTGGGGGCGCTAAAAGGATAAATTTTCCCTATGACAGATTCCGCCTTCGCTTCCGAGAAAGAGCCCCCCGACGAATCGGTTTGGTCGTATCGCGGCTACCACCTGCGCCCCTCTGAATTTACCACAGCGATGGTGCATTATTATCGCGCCGAAATTCAGCGCTCCAATACCTGGCGTATGAGGCTGGATAATACAACGAATTGGGCAGTTGTTTCCACCAGCGCGGCAATTTCTTTTGCGCTTACTTCCCCTTCCAACCATCATGGCGTTTTACTTGTCAATACTCTCTTGATCGCCATTTTTCTGTGGATAGAAGCGCGGCGTTACCGCTATTATGAGCTGTGGGCTTATCGCACCCGCCTGATGGAAACCGACTTCTTTGCCGCCATGCTTGCGCCCCCGTTTGCGCCCCACCCCGAATGGGCGGAAAATCTCTCTGAGACTTTGCTTGCCCCTGAATTTCCCATCAGCATCTGGGAAGCCTTTGGGCGACGCTTTAGGCGCAACTACTTCTGGATTTTCCTTCTATTGGGAATAGTCTGGGCGCTCAAGGTTTATCTGCACCCCGTCCCCGCAACTGACTGGACGGAATTTGTGACGCGTTCCGCGCTCGGACCCATCCCTGGCTCCACCATGTTGATTTTAGGCTTGATATTTAACGGGATATTGGTTTTGGTTGGAATTTTGACCGCCGGATTGACGCAAGCCAGCGGTGAAGTGCTGCCAAAATTTGACGGTATGCCAATGATGAATTCGCTTTGGCGCGCAATGAGGGTGAAACCAGATTCTCAACCAGTAAAAAGAGCGCGCGTTTCCCGCCGCCGCCGCCGCATCCTGGCGCTGGTTGTGACCAAAGACCCGCAGGCGGTCTCGGAAAAAATCGTCAAAGAGATGAAGCGCAGCGGCACACTCCTTTCCGGGCAGGGTATCTACTCGCATCAGGATCGTCCGGTGTTGATGGTGGCGCTGACTGTCACAGAAGTGGCGCACCTGAAAGCCATTGTCCGCGCCCAAGACCCGCAAGCCTTTGTGGTGGTTATGCCCGCGCAGGAAATTTTAGGCGGTGGTTTTCAACCGTTGAAAGAGGATTGAATGAGTCAATTTCTTACCATGCCCGGCGCGGAGCCGTTTTTGTTTCCCGGCAAAGGCGCGGGTGTTTTGTTAATTCATGGATTCACTGGCTCTCCCGCCGCCATGCGCGGACTGGGAAAATATTTGAATGAAACGCAGGGCTATACCGCGCTGGGAATCCGCCTGCCGGGACATGGCACGCATGTGGACGATTTGCGCCGCCCCGCCTGGCGCGATTGGATTGCCGCCGTGGAAGACGGCTTGAATCTTTTGCAAGGCATGAGCGACCGCATTTATGTGGCGGGACTCTCCATGGGCGGAATCCTAACCCTGATAACGGCAAACCGTTATCAGGTCAGCGGTGTGGCGGCGTTATCCGCACCCTATGGTCTGACGAATGATTGGCGCGTCCCCTTCATGCGCCCGCTCAGTTTATTTGTCCCCAAGTTCAAAAAGCCGGGCGCGGTGGGAATTGCCGCCGAAACATCCTATCGTTATTTTGTGCCTCACGCCATTGCTGAAGCGGCTGGGCTGGCAAAACTGATGCAGGAGGGACTGCCAAAGATTAACGTGCCTGTCCTGCTCATTCAATCGCGCGGCGATAAAGTGGTTGAACCGAACGCGCTGGACTTGTTGAGCGAACGTCTGACCACGCCCCACAAAGAGACTCTCTGGCTCGAAAAAAGCGGACACGTCATCACGCTGGATGTAGAGCATGAAATCGTTTATCAGCGCGTCGCTCAATTTTTTGGCAGTTAGAAAAATAATCTACCATATCAAAAGGAGTTCCCATGACCACCGCTTCTGAAACCCTTCCCACAACTGAAGCCGCACCCATTAAGGGACGCTGGCGCAATGTGGTAACTCTGGCTTTCGCCGGCATTGTGGACGCAGGCGAAGACCAGGCGATGTCCTCCATGTTCCCCGCCATCCGCACTTCGTTGAACATGACCACCGCCCATCTTGGCACAATCACCAGTTTGGGCAAAGTGATGGAGATGATTTTTGGTCCGCTGTGGGGTATGTTGGCGGACCGTTTCAGCCGCAAGCGCATTCTTATCATCGGCACAGGGTTGTGGGGCTTGTGGACTCTGTTGATTGGCTTCTCCGCCAGTTACGAGATGCTGCTTTCCCTGCGCATCATCGCCGCCATTGGGCTGGTGGCGCTCGGCGCACCGATGAATTCCATGCTTGCCGACCTGTTCCCGCAAAAAGAGCGCGGCAAGGTCTTTGGCGTTATGCGCATGATTTCCTCGCTGGCGGTCATTGTCAGCATCCTGTTCTTTGGGCGGCTGGCGGAAATCCCCGAAGCCGGCTGGCGCATCGGCTTCATCACCTTCGGCGCATTGAGCATGTTGAGCGGTTTGCTCTTTGCCTTCTTCCTGACCGAGCCGCCGCGCGGCTCAGCTGAAGCCTCCATTTACGACGTGGCACAGCAATCGGAAAAAAAGTATGCTTTTTCCTGGCAGAACGTGGCGGCCATCTTTCGCGTGCCGACCAACCTGCTGTTGATTTTTGAGAAGATTTTCGGCGTGCCCGTGCAGATTACGATCCTGACCTTCGCCGTCACCTGGCTGGTGGACGAGCGCGGCTTCCGCCCCGGTCAAGCCACTACCGTGCTGACGGGCATCGTCATTGGCTCGGCATTAAGCACGCTGTTTGGCGGTCTGCTCGGTGACTGGGCAGAGCGCCAAAACCCGCGTTATGGACGGCTGTTCATCGTGCAGGGTTCGCGCGCCATGATGGCCCTGCTGGGTTACTTCCTCTTCCAGCAGATGGCGGGCGGCATGATCAACTTCTTTGCGTTTGCCCTGCTGTTTGGCTTGTTCATGGATATGGCTTTCTCCGGCGCCATCGCCCCGATGATTGCGGCGGTCAACCTGCCCGAACAACGCAGCACTGCCTACGCCGTCAACCGCCTTGCCAACGGATTAATCCAGGCGGCCGTCGCCGCGCTGGTTGGCATCGTTGGCGACCAGATTACGCTTACCGACCTGTTCTTCTGGACAGTGACCATTTCGCTCACCTTGAGCGTGATCTCGTGGTTCGCCTTCTATCCGTTTTACCACCGCGACCGCATGGCATTGAATGACTTGCTGACAAAACGTCATCAGGAATTGACCTCCGCTTAATAAGAAATAGGAACATGACTGCCCGCCCCAACATCGTCATCATCATCGCCGACGACCTGCGCGCCGACGCGCTGGAAAACCCGCTCGTCCGCATGCCGCATCTCGCTGCGCTGCGCACGGACGGCGTGACCTTCGCGCAAAACTACGCCGCCAACCCGGTCTGCGCGCCTTCGCGCATGGCAAACTTTACGGCGCTGTATCCGCAGGTTAACGGGCATCGTTCGCTGTATCAGTTGCTGCGCCCGCACGAAGAAAACCTGTTTAAGATTCTGAAAGAGGACGGCTATGATACCGTCATGGCGGGCAAGAACGACCTGATGACCACGCCCAGCCTGCGTGCCAGTTTTCGGCGGCGGCTGGCGGGTCCGCAGAGCGTCCAGTTGAAATTGATGCGCCAGCGTTTGCGCCCTTTGAAGTTACGTAAAAAATTGAAAATGCTGGCGCTGGCGTTCCGCCTGTTTGTGGTGGAGCGCAAGTCCTTCAGTTCCCTGTTCGGCGACGAGCGCTTGCAGGAATTCGCGGATGTGCTGCCCGCGGCGCGCAGTCCTTATCCGCGTGGGCATCGCCTGCATCATTCGTTTTACTTCGGAAAGGTGAAACCCGCTTCGCCTGCCGCGCAGATGGAGCCGCTGATTTTCGAGTCCGCCGTGCGTTGGCTGGATTCTGCGCCGCGTCAGCCATTCTGTCTTTATGTCGCCGCCACATTGCCGCACACGCCCTATCAGGTGGAAGAGCCGTATTTCTCAATGTACGCGCGCGCCGCCATCCCTGATCCCATCCCCGCCCAACTGGACGACAAGCCGCATTTCATGCGCGAACTGTACGCGCACTACGAGCTGGCGCAATTGACTCCCGAAGACTTGCGCGAACTGCGCGCCACCTACTACGGCATGGTCGCCAAACTGGACGAGCAGGTGGGACGCGTGGTTACGGCGCTTAAGGCGCAGGGACTGTACGATGATTCACTCATACTCTTCCTCAGCGACCACGGCGATTATGTCGGCGATTATGGGCTGGTGGAAAAATGGCCGACGGGCTTTCAGGATAATTTGCTGCGCGTGCCGCTCATCGTCAAATATCCCGCCAACGCTCATGCAGGTCAGCGGGTGGACGGCTTCACCCAGTCACTCGACCTGTTCCCCACCGTGTTGGAGCAGGCGGGGATTCAAACGTCTTACACCCACTTTGGGCAGTCGCTCACTTCCTTAATGGAAGGCATCGCGGAACGCGAGGCAGTCTATGCAGTGGGCGGGTACGATCCGCGCGAACCGCAAGCCTTCGAGTCGGGCATCCAGTCTGGCGATGACCCATTGATGGGACATTATTTCGAGAAACTCAAACTCCAGCAGGATGACTCCACCACGGTGGCGCGCGCCGCCATGCTCCGCACCCACGAATGGAAACTGGCCATCCGCAGCGCGGGAAAGGAAGAATTGTACGACCTGAAAAATGACCCGCAGGAATTAAAAAACCTGATAGATGATCCCGCCCTTCAGGAGATTCGTAACGATTTGCGGGAATGTTTGTTGCACTGGTATCTGCGCGCCAGCGATAACCCGCACTGGGAACACGAGCGCAGTATTTGAGAGAGGTGATGACCAATCCGCGCAGCTGGTTGTAGATTCTTTACAAAAACTACTTTTTCTTGAAACACACAGGCGCAAGTGATATGATAGGAAAGGCATGACATTCAAACAGCCCAAACATCCTTACCAATGAAAATAACCGATAAAAATACCTGGCTTCAAATATGGAATCGCTTGGTTTCCTCTTTCGCTACGGACGAGGAAGAAGCGCGCCTCGGGCAGCTATTCAATACCCTGATGGTCATCAGTCTTGGCATTGTCTCGGCGATCATCCTTATTTTTACCCTGATGTTTTCCTTCGGAATAGCGGGCAGCCTCGACTTTTGGGTTAGTGTGAGTTTCCCCGTTCTCTCTGTTTTTCTCTCTTTGTTCTGCTGGTACGAATCCCGCCGCGGGCGGACGCAGCAGATGATTCGCCTGTACGTTTGGACGAACCTGGCAGGTATTTCGCTGGCGATTTTCACATTCGACGGCCCGCGTTCCCCAGCCTGGGAACTCTACATTTGGACCATTACCATTGCAGGCACATTAATCAAACCTTCTTATGCCCTGCAAATGATGGGCTGGATCAGCGCCTATTTTGTGACTCTTTTTTCCCTGCAAGCCCTGGGAATATACACGCCGCCTTTTATCCTGACGACCGCCGGGCGTGAATTTGCTTTTATTACTTTTGGCTTGACCATGATAATTTCAACAGTAGGATTGCTAACCTATCTCAACATGACCAGCCTGCAAAATGCCATACGGGATTTGCGTTCCGCCAAATTAAAATTGCAGGAATATCATGTTGAACTGGAACGTCAGATTGAAGAACGCACCCGCGATCTGGTGGAAGAACGAAATCTGCTGCGTGCGCTGGTGGATCATTTGCCGGATGTTATTTTTGTGAAAGACATCAATGGCAAATATTTGCTGGTCAACGCTCCAGGCGTTCAGGAGCTGAATTTACAAACCACCAGCGAGAATATCGGAAAAAGCGACTCGCATTTCTTTCCAGAGAAAACCGCTCAGGAGCATAAACTTACAGACGCTCAGATTATTAAAACCGGACAGTCCATCTTAAACCAGGAAGTTCAAATGCAAACCAACGACGGGACATTGCATTGGTTTTTATTCAGCAAGATTCCGGTCAAAGGCGGGGATGGCAAGGTCAGTCGTATTGTCGGCATTTATCGTGATATTCAAACCTACAAAGAAGCGACCGCCGAACTCCAGCGCCATCGCGATCAACTGGACAAAATGGTGCAGGCGCGCACTGCCGAGTTGACCGCGGCGAACGCTCACCTGGAAAACGAAATTGCCGAACGAAAGCGAATCGAAGCGTCTTTACGCAAAAGCGAAGAACTATACCGGCGGTTGGTGGAAACCTCGCCGGATGTGATCGTATTAACCGATAGCCAAGGCAAGATTACCATGTGCAACGACCAGACGTTGTTGCTGGTCGGAGCAGGCAGTCCACAAAATGTTATTGGGAAATACGTCCATGAGTGGCTGTCTCCAGACGACCATCCCCGCCTGCAGGAACATATCCAACAGGCAATCCGTGAGGGCCAGGCGCGCGGCTTGGTATATGAGATCGTCCTTGCGGAAGGCAGGCGCATCCCCATTGAAATCAACTGCTCTGTAATACAAAGCGCTGAGAATCAAAACGTTTCCCTGCTGATTGCCATTCGGAATATTACCGAGCGAAAAAAGGCCGAGGAAAAACTGACCTTTGCCGCGCTGCATGACGCGCTTACCGGGCTTCCCAACCGCACCCTTCTTCTGGACCGCCTGGAACACGCGATTTTACACGCCTCCCATCGGGGAAAGAATTTTGCGATGCTCTTCCTCGATTTGGACCGCTTCAAACTGGTCAACGACTCGTATGGACACGCAGCCGGCGATGAATTACTGATCCAGTTTGCCCGCCGTTTGGAAGGGAATCTGTCGGCTTCGGATACCATCGCCCGCATGGGAGGCGATGAATTTGTCGTCATTTTGGATGACCTGCGAAATCAGAGCGACAGCATCTTTATCGCCCAACGGATTCTGAACGCCTACCAGTCGCCTTTTTCCATTTCAGGACGGGACATTCATATTTCCGTCAGCATCGGCATTGTCAATCACAACTTTCTTCAAAAACAAACTGCAGCGGGATTTTTGCGGGATGCGGATATCGCTTTATATAAAGCCAAAGCAGAGGGAAAAAATCGTTATGTGGTGTTTCACTCCAATTTGAGATTGGAACCGCTGGCGTACCTGGAACTGGAAAACGAACTGCAAAAGGCGCTCAGGAAGCGGGAACTGCAATTGTTTTATCAACCCATTCTGGATCTAACCACGAGCGACATCGTTGGGATGGAAGCCCTGCTGCGTTGGAATCATCCCGTTCGCGGCATCTTATCTGCGACAGAGTTCATTTCGCTGGCAGAGGAAACCGGGCTGGTGATTCCAATTGGAGAATGGGTCATCGCCGAAGCCTGCCGCCAATTGCAAGTCTGGCGCCGCATCCGCCCAGCGTATGAAAATTTAAACCTGCATGCCAATGTTTCCGCCAGGCAATTGATAGATTCCGGTCTTATCCACGCCATAAAAAATGCGCTGCGCGACAACGGCATTCCGCCCTCTCATCTCAAACTGGAGATCACAGAAAGTGTTTTCATCAAAAATCTGGACATGGTATCACACTCCCTTTCTGTCTTGAAAGATTTGGGCATCGGCATCGGCATTGACGATTTTGGAACAGGCTACTCCGCTTTCTCTTATTTGCATCACCTGCCCCTTGAATTCATCAAAATAGACCGTTCCTTTGTCAGCCACATCAACCTGGAGGAACGCTCCAACGCCGTCATTCGCACGCTGATCCAGGTTGCAAACGACCTGCACCTATCCCTGACCGCCGAAGGCATCGAAACCGAGGCGCAGCGCGCCATGCTGATAAAAGAAGGCTGCCGCTACGGACAGGGTTTTCTCTTTGCGCGTCCGCTGCCTGCTGAAGAGATGGAAGACTATTTGAAAAAAATAGCCGCTGAAGCAAATGAGAGGAAAAAGCTTGACATCCATTCCAGACCGCGCCCCTGATGAAAATAAAAATCAAAAGCCGCGCATCACACGCCGCGACTTTCTAAAAACCAGCCTGGCAGCGGGCGGCGGACTGCTGGCTGCCGCCGGGTTGGGCAGACATCTTGTAAACGTCTTCGGCGGAAAGGAGTACGACCAGCCGCGCACGGATACCCTGCTCAAGAGCATCGCCGCCGGCGACCCGCAGGAATTGCCCAACATCATCGTTATTTTCGCAGACGATATGGGCTTGGGCGACCTGGGCAGTTTTGGCTCCCAGGCGATTCGCACGCCTTTTCTCGACCAGATGGCGGCGGAAGGGGCAAGCCTAACCTCGTTTTACGCCTCCGCGCCGGTCTGCTCTCCCTCGCGCGCCGGACTGTTGACTGGGCGTTACCCCGTCCGCACGCTGGTCTTCGATGTCATTCAGCCGCCAGGTCCCCTGGATTGGGGCTTCCAATACATTCTCGGCGCAGTGCCGCATGGCATCCCAGAGGACGAAGCGCTCCTCCCTGAAATCCTCCAGCGGCGCGGCTACCGAACCGGGCTGGTGGGCAAGTGGCACCTGGGATGGGAATCGCCTCACCTGCCCAACGAAAACGGCTTCGACTTCTTCTACGGCGGTTTGCTCAGCCACGACACTCACCCGTATCACATTTACCGCAACACCGACATCGAGATGAAAGAACCGATTGACTTCGACCGCCTGACGAAAACGTTGACCCGTGAAGCCGTTAATTTCATCAGCGAAAACAAAGATACGCCATTCTTTTTGTACTATGCCCAGCCGTTCCCACATGTGCCATTGCACGCCTCCGAGGATTTTCGCGGCCAGTCAGAAGGCGGCCTTTACGGGGACAGCGTGGAAGAACTGGATTGGAGCGTTGGCGAAATTTTCAAAACGCTCAAACAATTAGGCTTAGATGAGAAAACGCTGGTCATTTTCACCAGCGATAACGGACCCTGGTGGGAAGGCAGCACAGACGGCTTGCGCGGACGCAAAAACATGCCTTTCGAGGGCGGCTTCCACGTCCCGTTTATCGCCCGGTGGACGGGCGTAATCCCGGCCGGGCTGGCGTCGGATGTCCCGGCGATGAACTTCGACTTGTTCGCTGCCTGTCTCTCCGCCGCCGGGCTTCCCCTCCCCGCCGACCGTGTCATAGACGGCGTTGACCTGCTCCCCTTGCTCAAAGGCGCTGGCGCTGACCCGCTGCGCGAACCGCTTTACTACTACAAAGGTCGAAATTTGACCGCCGTGCGCAGCGGAGATTGGAAATACTATCGCCGCCACACCACCGACAGCGGCGCATATCCCTTCTTCCCGCAGGGTCCCTTTTTATTTAACCTGCAAACCGACCCGTATGAATCCTATGATTTATCCGAAACCCATCCCGATATTGTCCAAGGGCTCGCCGCCCTGCTCGACCGACAAGACCTTCAAAACGAAGCCAACCCGCGCGGCTGGCTATAAATTTTCACAGGAGCAAAACCAATGACCGCATCCCGACTGATCGCCCGCGGCGCAGAACCCTACCTCTTCCCTGGCGGAAAGACCGCCTGCCTGATCGTACACGGCTTCAACAGTTCCACCCGCGAAAATCGCGGCATGGGACGCTTCCTCGCCGGCCAGGGATTCACCGTCCTGGGGATTCGCCTGCCCGGACACGCCACCACCCCGGCGGACATGCGCCGCGTCCGCTGGACCGACTGGCTGGCCGCCGTTGAAGACGGTTTTTCCCTGCTGAAAGAGTCCAGCGAGCGCGTCTTCATCATGGGACAATCCCTGGGCGGCGTGTTGACCATGACCGCCGCGAGCCGCTATCCCTTCGACGGCGTGATTGGCATCTCCACGCCCTTTGGTCTGCTCAACGGCTGGCAGGCGCAGCTGGCGCGACCGGGCCTGCTCAAATTCATCAGCCTGTTCGCAAAGGACATCAAGAAACCATCCCTGGATGACAACCCCGAAACGGTGGACATGCGCGCCCCCGAAAATGACCTTGACCCCTACCCGCGCTACGTCACGCGCGCCCTGGCGGAAGCGTTGGAACTGGTTCGGCAGATGCAGTCCGGCCTGCCGCAAATCAGCGCGCCGTTATTGCTGATTCAAGGACGCCACGACGCGGTGGTCGAAAAGAACGCCATGCAGCTCTTCGGCGAGCGCGTGGCCTCCACCCGCAAAGAGACCCTCTGGCTGGAAAACACCGGTCACGTGGTTACCCTCAGCGACGAGTGCGAGATCGCCTTCAACGCCATCGCCGACTTCATTCGGCAAATGAAGTAATCCTATTAGATACTGATGTCTGCTGCCCCTTCATCTCCCGCTTTTCACGTTATGACCAAGCCGCGCGGCGCGATCTGTAATTTGGATTGCGAATATTGTTTTTATCTCCGCAAGGAAGACCTATATCAGGGCAGTTCCTTCCGCATGGACGATCAGACGCTGGAAAGTTACGTCCGCCAGTACATCGCCGCCCAGCGCGCGCCGGAAGCCAACTTTGCCTGGCAGGGCGGCGAGCCAACCCTGATGGGACTGGATTTCTTCCGCCGCGCAGTGGCGGTTCAGAAAAAATATGCGCGTCCCGGTATGAGAATTGAGAACGCCCTGCAAACCAACGGCACCTTGCTGGACGATGCGTGGTGTACATTCTTCGCTGAGAATCGCTTCCTAATCGGGATCAGCCTCGACGGTGCGCGTGAAGCGCATGATTTTTATCGCAAGGACAAGGGCGGCGCGCCCACCTTCGATCGCGTCCTGCGCGCCATCCAACTGCTCAAAAAACATCAGGTGGATTTCAACATCCTGACCTGCGTCAGCGCCGCCAACGTCGAACAGCCGCTGGAGGTCTATCATTTTCTGCGCGATGAAATTGGCGCGGAGTACATCCAGTTTATCCCCATCGTCGAGCGCGAGAACGCGACGGGCTTTCAGGAAGGGACGGCGCTCACGCCGCGCTCCATCACGGGCGAACAGTACGGGCGTTTTTTGATTTCGATTTTCGACGAGTGGCTGCGCCGCGACGTGGGCAGGATTTTTGTGCAGATGTTCGATACCGCGCTCGGACGCTGGCTGGGCGCGCCCGGCGGATTGTGCGTCTTTCAGGAGACCTGCGGGCTGGCGCTGGCGATGGAACATAACGGCGATGTGTATTCCTGCGACCATTTTGTGGAGCCGCGTCACCGCCTGGGAAATTTGCTCGAAACGCCGCTGACCGAACTGGTGGGCAGCGTCCGGCAAAAACAATTTGGACTCGACAAGCGCGAGTCCCTGCCGCGTTACTGCCGCGCATGTCCCATGTTGTTTGCCTGCAACGGCGGCTGTCCCAAAGACCGCACCGATCTCACCCCCGACGGCGAGCCTGGACTGAATCACCTGTGCAGCGGCTTCAAAGCCTTTTTCACTCACGTGGACGAGCCAATGCGAATCATGGCGGGCTTGCTCCGTCAGCGCCGCCCGGCGGCGGAAATTATGAAAATTTAAAATGTAAAGGAAAAACCATGAACACCATCTTCATCCTCATTGACACCCTGCGCCGCGACCACCTCGGCTGTTACGGCAACGACTGGATTCAAACTCCCAACCTCGACGCGCTGGCGCGCAAGAGTGT
>QZIJ01000040.1 GCA_003598975.1 Anaerolineaceae bacterium
GTGGACGGGCCTCCCGCGGCGACCCTGAAATCCGCACCAAAGAAAACCGCCGTGGCGCCCACCAAAAAGCGTCCGGCGCGGACGACACCCCCGAAACCGAAAGCGCCCGCCACCCAAAAGTCAGTGAAGAAGACCGCCAGCGAGGCGCTCCCCTCGAAGAGGGAAAAGTAGAATGCGTAAATTTTTCCGAGGAGTTTGGGCCGTTCTTACCGCGCCGTTCCGCGCCTTGTGGTGGATCGTCAGCCTGCCGTTTCGATTGGTTAAAAGGGCGATTGACTTCCTCAAGCAGGAGCCATCCGAACAATCGCTGGCAGATATGTTCGTCTCCATCACGAGCGAAAAGGAGACCCGCCAAGCCCTGATCGAGGAAATCGAGGCCTTCCGAAAACATCTCCTGCGGTCTGTGCTCTGGCTGGCGGTCGGAGTCGGAATTTCATTTGTCTTCAATCAACAGGTGATAGAGTTTCTTGCCATTCCGGGCGGCGGTTTGGAAAAACTAAGAGCCATTGAAGTGACTGAATCTGTTGGGGTCTTCATGCGCGTGTCGCTTGTATCGGGAGCAACACTGGCATTCATCCCCATCTTCTTCGAATTCTGGCTGTTCGCCGCGCCCGGCCTGCGCCCCATGGAAAAGACATCCAGCCTCATCGCCCTGCCCTTTGCCGCCCTCCTATTTGTGGGCGGAATGGCTTTTGCCTATTACGTAATCCTGCCAAGCGGATTACCCATCCTGCTCAACTTCATCGGCATCGAATCGGAACTGCGCCCGGCCTCCTATTTCAATTTTGTGACCGGCCTGATGTTCTGGCTGGGTGTGGCGTTTGAATTTCCCATCCTCATCGTGGCGTTGACCATGATGAAGATCGTAAAGCCAAAGATGCTCCGTGATCAATGGCGGCTGGCAATCATCATTATTGCCATTCTGGCGGCCATGATCACCCCCACTGTGGACCCGGTCAACATGGCGCTGGTCATGGTTCCAACCAGTGCGTTGTACTTCATTAGCATCGGCCTGAGTTATCTG
This sequence comes from Anaerolineaceae bacterium, assembly GCA_003598975.1. GTDB lineage: Bacteria > Chloroflexota > Anaerolineae > Anaerolineales > Villigracilaceae > Denitrolinea. The sequence continues at coordinate 1,025 of QZIJ01000040.1, forward strand.
GTTGTTTTTCTTCAAAAAAAATCAACGATAGAAGAAGAAACGACAGACTGAGAAGCGCCTCCCATTTATCCTGCCCACAGGAGGACAGATGAAAACCAATCCCAACCGAATTCGCAAGATTGCATTGGTCAGTCTCGCGATAACTATCCTATTCAGCGGACCGGCCTGCGCCATCTCGCTCTTTGAATGGCCTGCACCAAGCATCACGCCGCAATCACCCACGCCCGGCATTCCAACGGCCGCGCCCCTGCCCACCACGCAGGTGACCTTCCACGCGGCACTGTCCGCCGCGCTGGCTCCCAACGAAACGCTCGTGCTCCGCATCCTGGATGAGGTCTCCGGGCTTGGCTTCAACTATACCGATTATCCCCTGCAACCCCGTGATGCGCTCAATTATCTGGCAACCGTCCCCTTGCCAATCAACTCCGTGGTGAAGTATCGCTACGTGCGTCTCGGCGGAAACGAGATGCACGAAACCAGCGCGGTCAACCAACCCATTCGCTATCGAATGCACTACGTCATCGGCGCGGGCGAAACCATTGACCTGATCGCTGGCTGGCAGGATCGTCCCTTCAGCGGCGTGACGGGAAGCGTGCAAGGCACTGCCATCAACACAGATGGCGGCACCGCCGTTCCCAACATTTTGGTGACCGCGGGAGGCGTGCAGGCAGTCACCGATTCAGCGGGACGCTTCATCCTGCCGGGACTCCCCGTCGGCACACACAACGTGGTCGGCTACGCCATGGATGGCGGCTACACCACCTTCGAGCAGGGCGCAACCGTGGCGCAAGGACTGGCGACCCCCGTTGAGATACGCGTACGCCCGACCGTACTCGCCCCAGTTACGTTCACCGTCCACCTGCCGAAAAACACCCAGCCCGGCGCGCCGGTCCGCGTGGCAGGCAATCTTCTGCAACTGGGCAACACCTTCGCAGACCTGCGCGGCGGACAGAACGTCATTGCCGACCGCATGCCCATGCTCAATTACGTGGCCGAGGGCGTTTACAGCAATACTATTTACCTGCCCGTCGGCGCGGATGTGCAATACAAATACACTCTCGGCGATGGCCTGTGGAACGCGGAGCGCGATGCCAATAAAGGCTTCGTGCTAAGGCGCATCATCGTCCCGCCCAACGGCGCGGTAGTGGAGGAGGCGGTCACCGGCTGGCAATCGGGTGTCTCAGCGCCAATCAGTTTCGAGGTCACCGCGCCGCCCGAGACTCCCGCCGGCGACATCATTTACATCCAATTCAACCCCTATGGCTGGACCGAACCGATCCCCATGTGGTCGGCGGGCAACAACGTCTGGCGCTATACGCTCTACGGCCCGTTGGACTTGCACACGATCTACTATCGCTACTGCCGCAATGGACAATGCGGCGTGGCTGACGACGAAGCGACCATGGGCGATTCCGCCGCGGGACGACAGGTGGGCACCGCCATCACCGGGCAGGATATTCGGGACAGCATAACGCGTTGGGCGTGGATGAGCGCCAATGGCCCCGCCACACTGGTGGGAAGCAACGTCATCGAGCGACAGGCGGGATTCATGACCGGCATCGAGTTCCAGTCGGGCTACCACCCAAATTGGACCTCGTTCACGTCACAAGCCATGCAGAATGTACAGGCGCTCGGCTCGAATTGGGTGATCGTCACTCCCACCTGGACCTACACATCCGTCAACCCGCTCATCCTTGGAATTCGCCCCGGCATTGACCCGCTGTGGACCGACTCCGCGCTGATGATTTCACAGGGACGCGCCCTCAACCTGAACGTGGGCATCTTCCCGCAACCGCGCTTTGCCTTTTCCTCGAACACTTCGCTCAGCGCGGACTTTTGGCGAGGCGCGCCGCTCGACCCAAACTGGTGGCTGACGTGGTTCGACTCGTATCGCGGTTTCGCCGTCCATCACGCTGATCTGGCCGCGCAGGCCGGGGCGCAGGCGCTCATCCTCGGCGGAGATTGGGTCGCGCCCGCCCTCCCGAATGGGACGCTTCCCGATGGCAACCCCTCCGGGGTCCCGAACGACACGGAGACGCGCTGGCTCGCCATCCTGAACGAAGTGCGCGCCCATTTCCGCGGTCAAATCCTGTGGGCCATGCCGTACAGCGCGCCCAATTTGTCCACGCCGAATTTCATCGCGCAAACCGATGGCGTGTATTTGATGATTTCAGGAAACCTGAGCCAGAACCTGATCCCAACCAAACCCGAACTGGAGGCGGCGGCCGCGTCGCTTCTGGATAACAGCGTCGCGCCCCTGCAATCCATGATCGGTAAGCCCGTCTACCTGGCGTTCGCCTACCCCTCGATCAACGGGTCGGGAGCGAATTGCCTGCCCGCCAACAGCGGAACCTGTCTGGATTGGACAACGCTGAACCAGCCCACCGCCGACCGCGCCGAACTCAGGCTGAACCTGCAGGAGCAGGCCGATATCTATGAAATTTTGCTGGCGGCAGTGAACACGCGTCCGTGGGTGAGCGGCGTGATCGCGCGCGGCTATTACCCGCCGACGTTGTTGCAGGATAAGTCTGCATCCACACACGGCAAGCCCGCGGGAGATGTGTTGTGGTATTGGTATCAGAGGTTTTTGGGGTTGGTGAGGTGAGGATAGTTAATGTGGGGCGGATAGTGGAGTAGTGCGTGGTGAGGCGCGAGGCGAGAGTCTCGCGCTTTTACTTTTTCCACGCAGGAGAAATCGTCGCAGTCCAATCAGGTTGACGCTTCATGGATTAGGATTATACTCGCCACAACCCTGCGATGAGATGCGGGGTTATATCCAGTATTCAAGACATCGCCATGGAGGAACAATGAAAAAGTTTTTTGGCCGATTGCTGATCGGCCTCGTCATTCTCGCGCTCGTGTTAGGCGCGGGGGGAACGTTCTACTTCAAATCCTATCTTCCAAAAACCGCCGCACCAAAATCCTTCCCGCAAACGGACGGGGAAGTGAAGATCGCGGAGCTGGATGGCCCGGTGGACATCTATCGCGATAAGATGGGCATCCCGCACATCTATGCGTCCACCACACACGATTTGTTCTTCGCGCAGGGATACGTCCACGCGCAAGACCGTTTCTGGCAGATGGATTTTTGGCGGCACATCGGTTCGGGACGTCTCTCGGAAATGTTCGGCGAGGGACAGGTGGAGACCGACCAGTTCCTGCGCACGCTCGGCTGGCGCGACACCGCAGAAAAGGAATATGCCGCGCTGGGTGCGGACTCGAAAGCCATCCTCGATGCGTACACCGCGGGCGTGAACGCTTACATCGCGGACCGTGAGCCGGTGGAACTTAGTCTCGAATATTCCATTCTCACAGGCATCCTGAATCCCAATTACGTGATCGAGCTGTGGACGCCCATCCACTCGCTGACGTGGGGCAAGGCCATGGCCTGGGACCTGGGCGGCAACATGGGCACGGAGGTGGCGCGCGCCATCCTGCTCAAAACGCTCACCCCCGAACAATTGGCCGAACTCTATCCGCCCTACCCCGAAGACTACCCCGTGATCGTGCCGACGATTGGGGAGAATGTTGGCGCGTTAAATGTTGAACGTTCAACGTTTAACGTTCAACAATTAGACATCGAGCCTCTCGCCAATCAATTGAAATTGATGGAAACCGTCCTCGGCCGCATCGGACCGGGAATCGGCTCGAACAGTTGGGTGGTGGATGGCTCACGGACGACCACGGGCAAACCCCTGCTCGCCAACGACATGCACCTCGGCATCCAAATGCCTTCCATCTGGTATCAGAATGCCTTGCACTGCCTGCCCAAAACCGAAGCATGCCAACTGGAAGTGACTGGCTTCTCGTTCGCGGGCGTGCCGGGCGTGGTGGCAGGACACAACGACCACATCGCCTGGGCGTTCACCAATCTCGGCCCCGATGTGCAGGATTTGTTCATTGAAAAGGTTAATCCCGACAACCCCAACCAATACGAAGTGGACGGCGAGTGGGTGGACTTCGAGATCCGCAAAGAAACCATCCTCGTCGGCGGCGGCGAACCCGTGGAAATGACCGTCCGCATTTCGCGCCACGGCCCGATCATCTCCGAGACGTACGGCCCACTCAAAGACGAGATCGATCTCGACACCCCCGAAGACAAGGCCTTTAAGGACGAATCGGGCGTGGAACTGCCCGAGCATTACGCCATCGCCCTCGCCTGGACAGCCCTCACCCCGTCCACGCCCTTCGAGGCTATCTGGGGCTTCAACAACGCACAAAACTGGGAGGAATTCCGCGCCGCGGCGCGCGGCTTCCACGTCCCCGCACAAAACCTGCTCTATGCCGACACCGAAGGCAACATCGGCTACCAGACGCCCGGCGACATCCCCATCCGCAAAAATGGTGACGGCACACTGCCCGTCCCCGGCTGGACGGGCGAATACGACTGGACGGGCTACATCCCCTTCGAGGAACTACCCTACGTCTTCAACCCACAAAGCGGCTATATCGTCACTGCTAACAACCAGGCCAACCCGCGCAACTATCCCTACTTTATCAATTCCTACTGGTCATACGGCGAACGCGCCGCCCGCATCGCGGACATGATCGAGAACGCGCCCGCCAAAATCGACGCGGCTTACATCCAGACCATGCATGGCGACTCGAAATCCCTCAACGCCGAGGACCTCATCCCCGTCCTGCTCTCGGTCAATCTGGATCCCGAACTGGCCTCCGTCCGAGATCGTTATCTTGGCTCGTGGGATTACCAGGAAACCGCCGACTCGTCCGCGGCCGTGCTCTTCGAAGCCTTCTGGTGGAACCTGCTGACTGCCACCTTCGCGGACGAACTCCCCGAAGCCTACTGGCCCGAAGGCGGTTCGCGCTGGTACATCGTGATGCGCGACCTCGTCCAGCAACCCGACAGCCCCTGGTGGGACGACAAATTCACAACCGACACTGTCGAAACGCGTGACGACATCTTCGCCAAAGCCTTCGCCAAGGCCGTGGAATGTGAAGTCTGCATTGACAAATTTGGCAAGGATATCAGCCAGTGGAAATGGGGCGAACTGCACTCCGCCACCTTCCGTAACCAGACGCTCGGCCAATCGGGACTCAGCCCCATCGAGGTGCTCTTCAACCGCGGGCCGTTCGTCACAGGCGGCGGCGAGGCCATCGTCAACGCCACAGGCTGGACGGTGGGCGAATCCTTCGAGGTGGACTGGCTCCCCTCCGAACGCGAAATCGTTGACTTGAGCAACCTCGACAACTCCCTCGCCCTGCACACCACGGGACAGTCGGGCCATGCCTACCATCCGCACTACGATGACATGGCTCCGCTCTGGGCAACTGTCCAGTACTACCCGATGTGGTGGGAGCAGGAATCCGTCATCGCGGATGCCGAAGGGCATTTGCAGTTGGTACCGTGAAGTAATCATTTTCGTAGGGACGGGACAATCCCGTCCCTACTATTTTTTAAACGCCAGCCACATCCCCAGAAATATCCCCGCGTAACCGAACAACAAGTCAGATATGCTGAATGTACGATTGGCAAAGTATTTCTGCGAGAATTCCTCCGCTGCGACCAGCAGGGCGAGGATCAAAGTCAAGGTGACCGCGACCCGTTTGGGGTCCGAGAAACGACGCGAGCGAAGCGCGGTCAAATTGATGAGAAATGACAGAATCCCAAACAGAAGGAAATGTCCCGCCTTGTCGCCCATCGGAAACGCGTAAGCGAAACCTAAAAAACCAAGACGTCCCATATCCGCCAAAATAATGACGAGGAGGATGAAAAGAGCGAAGAGCGCGGTGAGATATTTCATTCGACGATGGATGCGTATTTTTCCGCGAAGAGCGCGGGCTGTCCGCCCGTGTGCCAGAAAAGCACGGTTTCGTCTTTCTCAAAGAATCCCTTGCGGATCAGATCAATCATCCCCGCCGCGGCGCGCCCCGTGTAGACGGGATCGAGCAGGAGACCTTCGAGGCTCGCGAACATGTGGATGGCTTCGCGCTCCGCCTCGGTCAGGGCCCCGTAGCCTGCGCGGCAATAATCGGCATTCGCGGCCACGTCGGCGGGCGCGAACTGAATCTGCTCCCCCAGCCTTTCACTCGCGGACGTCGCCAACGCCGAGACGTTTTTCTGCAACCATTCCACGGGTTCATCAATGCTGATGCCCAAAATATTGCCTTTGAATCCGAACACGCGTTGACCCAACACCAGCCCCGCGTGCGTGCCACCCGAGGATGTGCCGAAGATGATCCAATCCACCTTCTCAGAAACCCGAGTTTTCGGAGAACTCGGGTTTCTCCCATCTGCAATTTGCTTCATCAACTCTTCCATCGCAAAAGCGTACCCCAACGCGCCCGTGGAGCTCGATCCGCCGTAGGGAACGAGATATGGTTTCTTCCCCTCGACTGTGGCTTTATCGAACGTTTCCTGCAAGATTCGGTCGCGGTCTTTTCTGTCCAACACGTTGACGATGCGCGCGCCGAAAAGTTGATCGAGCAGAATATTGGCGGTCGGGTGTTTCGGCATTTCGCCAGTCAACACCAGTGTACACTCGAATCCAAATTTTGCCGCGGCCGCCGCAGTTTGACGGCAATGGTTTGATTGGATCGCGCCCGCGGAGATCATCATCTGCGCGCCCTGCTCCTGCGCCTCCGCGACGAGAAATTCCAGCTTGCGCGTCTTGTTTCCGCCAAAGGCCAGCCCCGTCTGGTCGTCTCGTTTGACGAGGACGCGCGGCCCTTTGAGCGCGGCGGAGAGACGCGGCAGTTCTTCGATGGGGGTTGGGAGATGGGCAAAATTCAGTCGAGATATTTTTTTCATGGTCACAACTCCAATTAATGACCCGGAAAATATTCGATCAAACGAACATCAACTTCGGAAACCGTGCCAGAATGATGGTAAATATAACGAGAGATGCCTAATCCCGGTACAAAGTAGATAAGTGAAACGTCCGGCATTGTTTGATTAATTATCGGATACTCCCATAATTCAGCCGTAGAAACAAGCCCCTTGATTCCTTTGCCGTCAAATGCCTTTGCTTCATTGACATTCCAGCAATACATTCCGTCAGGTCTTGTCATGGATACCGATTCGCAAAACTTCTTACCGTTGACGAGTGGAATTTCTAACATGAGATATTTTTCGTCAACGAGTCCGAACAGGTTATCACCTTCATTCCACACACGAAGGATGACATCATACGGGACTCGATAGAACTTACCCCCGGCCTGCACAATCCCGTACTCGCTTGGAAGTTTCCCGTTTTCGTACCACGCTAAGTCCCATGGCGCGCCAAGCATTTCATAACCAATCACAGCGTTACGCTCAAAGACGCGTTTTACTTCCATTTTCCAAGTGATTTCCTCTTCATAAATTTCAGGGGAGTTAGCCTTCATCCATTTTACCGTCCCTTCGTAGACCCAATATGCTCCCCGCTTCAAAGGGAAGTAATCTAAAATATTTTGCGATGCAGATATGGTAGGCTGCAATAATGGGGGAGAGGAAAACTCTTTTGCGTTGGAACAAGCAGAAACCAACATCACAAAAACTATTGAAAGGATCGATCTTTTCTTCTTGAGCATGGCTCCACCTCATTTCCTTTGTTGCATTTTTTATAACAACAATCATGTTTCGATTCGCTGTTTGGTTCTCTTTTTGCCTCTTGATCTCATAAAATCCAAAACGCGCGGGAGAATTTCGGAATACATCTTGTACCAGAATGTGTTGGGGGCATAGTCCCACGCACCAAGGGTGCGAACGACGCGGCCGCCCAGTCCCTTCTTGAAGCGATAGACTCCCCACATCGAATCGGACTCGTCGAAGGTCTCTGGCGCGCCCCACAGGTCATAGACGGTGCATCCCGCAGCCTTGGCGCGCTTCATGGCTTCCCATTGCAAAAGATATGTTGGCATCTTCTCGCGGTGGACTTCGCGCGACATGCCGTAGACGTAATAGGCGCGTCCTGCGAACATGAAGAGGAATAGGCCAGCGACGGGTTCGGTGTCAACTTCAGCGATCAGGGGAATAACTGTTGGTAATTGGTAATTGGTAATTGGAGATTGAAGATTGGACATGAACGTCTTCCAGACCGTCATGTAATAATCCTCATCGCGGATGACGAATCCATCGCGCACGGAGGTTTCGGCGTACATTTTGTAGAGCAGCGGGAGGTCGTCTGCTGTCCCTGCGCGCACCGTGACGCCCTTCTTTTCGGCGAGGCGGACGTTGTAGCGCGTCTTCTGTTTCATGCGCGCCAGTATTTCGTCTTCGGAAGCGGTCAGCTCAATCAAGACTGAGTTGCGGAATTGGATCTGGTCGGAGGAATACATCCATCCCCGCCGCGCCAACTCCGAGTGGACCGCCGCCCCTCTACTGTCCTCGACCGAACCGTCCGCCGTTGGGATGCCCGTCCCGAGGACGATGTCGGGGTCCATCTTCAAGAAGATCGCGCCCTGTTTTTTGGCGAAAGATTGCAGGTCGTCCAACACGCGTGTGCGGAGGGATTCGTCTGCCCAATCGAGCAGGGGTCCCTTCGGCGCGTACAGCACGGAGAGCCGCGCTGCCAGTCCGCGGATGGGGATGGATCTGCGCAACATTAAACATGCCGCAACAAAGTGTTCAGTGTCCAGTGTCCAGTTTTCAGTATCTGGTGACTGGTTACTGATCACTGAAAACTGATCCTCCGTCCATACCGCGTAAAACGGAGTCCATCCATATTTCGCCTTCACCTGTCCCCATTCATGGGTTTGGAGGAAGTGAGGATTCGGCAATGATGCAATAATTTTATTCCAATTCGTTGACATTTCGGCGTGAGTATAAACGCTGGCTGGCGCGGATGGAAGGGCAAATCCCAAATGGTACAATTCTCCGCATGACTGACCTCATCATTATCGGCGGCGGGCTGGCGGGAAGCGAAGCCGCCTGGCAGGCTGCCGAACGCGGATTGAACGTGACCCTCTACGAGATGCGTCCGCGCGTCCAGACCGGCGCGCACGAGACGGAACATCTCGCCGAACTGGTCTGCTCGAATTCGCTCGGCTCCAACCTACCCGACCGTGCCTCTGGCCTGCTCAAGGAGGAGTGCCGTCGCCTCGGTTCGATGCTGTTGGAATGCGCCGAATCCGCCGCGCTGCCCGCAGGCGCGGCGCTCGCAGTGGATCGCGAAATCTTCGCGCGCCGCGTCACCGAGCGGATCGAATCGCACCCGCACATCAAAATCGTCCGCGAGGAGATGACGGAGATTCCCAGCGCGCCTGTCGTCGTCGCGTCGGGGCCGCTCACGTCGGCGCGGCTGTCCGAATCCATCGCGGCGCTCAATGGGGCAGAGCATCTCTATTTCTTCGACGCCATCGCACCCATCGTCAGCGCGGACTCGATCAACATGGAGATCGCCTTCCGCGCCTCGCGCTACGACACAGGCAAACAGGACGATGGCGATTACATCAACTGTCCATTCACGAAAGAGGAATACGAGACCTTCGTCGCCGCGCTGCAAACCGCCGAGCGGATCGAACTGCGCGCCTTTGAAGATGCCATCCGCACGGGCGTGAAAGCGGGGACGTTCTTCGAGGGCTGCCTGCCCGTGGAGATCATCGCCGAGCGCGGCGCGCAATCGCTGGCATTCGGGCCGATGCGCCCCGTGGGTCTGCGCGACCCGCGCGTAGGCAAGCGGCCGTACGCGGTGGTGCAACTTCGCCAGGACAACCTCGCCGGGGACTTGTACAACCTGGTCGGGTTTCAGACCAATCTCAAGTTCCCGGAGCAGAAGCGGGTCTTTCGTCTTATCCCAGGCCTCGAGCGCGCGGAAATCGTCCGCTTTGGGCAGATGCATCGCAACACCTTCATCGCCTCGCCAAAAGTTTTGCGCGCCACATTGCAACACGTTAGCCGCGACGATCTGTTTTTCGCGGGGCAGGTCACGGGCGCGGAGGGTTACATGGGCAACATCGCCACAGGCCTGCTCGCGGGTTGGAACGCGGCGCGCGTCCTTCGCGGAGAGTCCGCGCTCGAACTTCCGCAATCCACCATGCTCGGCGCGCTCTGTCATTACGTCACCCACGCCGACCTGCGCGACTTTCAACCGATGAAAGCCAACTTCGGGATTCTGCCCCCGATCGAATCTGATAAACGACTCAAGGGACGTGACCGCGCCCGCGCACATTCTGAACGCGCCCTTGCCGAACTGGAGAATTTCCTTAAATGACAAAACGCATCCTTCTTCTGACCCTGGGCGCGCTCGCTCTCATCCTGAGCGGCCTCTATCTTTGGCAGTATTCCCGCCTGCACCGACAACGCCCCCAGGGCTTCGATGGGCAGCGCGCATATCAGGATGTGGTCTACCAGGTCTCGCTCGGACCGCGTACACCGGGCAGTGAAGCGCACGAAAAAGCCATTGACTACTTCCGCAGTGAACTGCAAAAAGCCAACTGGGAGGTGGAAGTGCAGATTGTGGAAGTGAACGGACATACGCTGAAAAACGTCATCGCCCGCCGCTCCGACGTGCCACCGCAGGTCATCCTCGGCGCGCACTTCGACAGCCGCCTGATGGCTGACAAGGATCCCGACCCGAAAAAGCAACTGGAACCTGTGCCGGGCGCCAACGATGGCGCCTCGGGAACAGCCGTCTTGCTCGAACTCGGACGCGTCCTGCCATCGAACTCAGTCCCCATCTGGCTGGTCTTCTTCGACGGTGAGGATCAGGGGAACCTCCCCGGCTGGGAGGAATGGTCGCTGGGAGCGCGCGGCTTCGTGGACGCGTTTTCACTAAAACCACGCGCCGTGGTGATCGTGGACATGGTCGGTGATTACAATCTGAACATCCACCCGGAGAAACAATCCAGCCAGCGCCTTATCAATGAGATCTGGCAGGTGGCGCATGATTTGGGCTACGGGCAGTATTTTCTGGAGGAGCGGAAATACAGCATTATGGATGACCACGTTCCTTTCCTGGAGGCTGGCATACCAGCTGTTGACATTATTGACATCGAATATCGTTACTGGCACACCTCTTATGACCTCCCTGAAAATGTCTCGCCGATCAGCCTCGGCATTGTCGGCTCCACGTTGCAGGTCTGGCTCGGACAGCAAAAGGGAAAATGAATGCGGAATTTGCATTTTCGTAATCCACCTGAAACCCACAATTCGGGCAAGCGCGATTAAACTATAGCCATGAGCCCCTCGAACGTCCAGGTTGACTTCGCCAAGATCCGCAAGAAACTCATCCATCGCGCCCTGCAAAACCTGGCGCGCGGCGCGGGTGTGCGCGAAAATTTTGAGAGTCAACTGGAGCGATTCTATGACCTGCTCGAACAGGCACTGGTGACGGGCGATCCCGCCTGGCTGGATGCGGTCATCTTCGACTGGGTCAACGCCAACACCCAGACCGATATTGCAGAAGGTCAGAAAAATGCCACCAACCTGCTGAACATCCTGTTCACACTCACCAACGAGGTGGCGCGCGAATCACTCAATAAGGGCGAGGCGTTGGATATGATCACCGCCGTCCAGCCCATTTTCACCTACGCGCTCGACAAGGCCGCCCGTCTCGAAATGGAAAACCGAGTGGCCTACTTCGCCAATGAGATCACCAGTGTCCAGCAAAAACTGGAAAAACTGGACCGTAGCAAATCCAACTTCATCTCGGTGGCTGCGCACGAACTGAAGACCCCACTGACACTGATCGAAGGCTACACATCCATGATGAGGGACGCGAGTGCCAGTCCCGAGGCGAACAACATGGACCCGCTCCTGCGCGGGGTGCGGACGGGCATCCAGCGCCTGCGCCAGATCGTGGATGATATGATAGACGTCTCGCTGATAGACAACAACATGCTCTCGCTCAATTCCCAGCCATTATGGCTCAGTCACCTCCTGGATTTGTTGCAGAAAAATCTCGGCGAGACCATGCAGGAACGCCGCCTGAACCTGGAAACCAGGAAGTTCCCCGGCAGTCAGGAATGGCTGTACGCCGACCCAGAACGCCTCTACCAAGCCTTTCTGAACCTGCTGACCAATGCCATCAAATACACGCCAGATGGCGGCTCCATCATCGTGGACGGGCGCACCCTGCCCGGCTTCGTGGAAGTGACCATCGCCGACACCGGCATTGGCATCTCCCCCGAAGATCAGGCGGTCATCTTCGAGAAATTCGGCCAACTCGGCCGCGCCGACCTGCATTCCTCCAGCAAGGTAAAATTCAAAGGCGGCGGCCCCGGCCTGGGACTTTCCATCACCCGCGGAATCATCGAAGCCCACGGCGGGACGATCTGGGTCGAATCCGAGGGCTGTGACGAGGAGAAATGCCCGGGATCCACCTTTCACGTGCTCCTGCCCTTCCGAACCGAATCTTCGGACCCGCGACTCTCCAAATTATTTGGCGACCTGAACAAACCAGAAGGAATCAATGTCGAAAAAGAAACCCGAACCGACCCTCCCCCCGCGTGAACACACCTTCCTCGTCGGGGTGGAATTCAAAGGACAGAGAACCATCCTTGCATTGAACGACTCGCTTGCCGAACTTGCCCTGCTGGCAGATACCGCCGGTTTGGAGGTTGTGGGCGAACTGACGCAAAAACTCGACCGTCCGCACGCCATGACTTTCATCGGCGCGGGCAAGGTGGAGGAACTCAAAGCCCTCGTCGAGGAGACTCTCGCACAGGTGGTGGTCTTCGACGACGAACTCAACCCGCGTCACCAGCGCGAACTCGAAAAAGTCCTTGGCGAAAAAGTCCGCGTGATGGACCGCACAGGACTCATCCTCGACATCTTCGCCCAGCACGCGCATACCCGCGAAGGCATGTTGCAGGTGGAACTGGCGCAATACGAATACTACCTGCCGCGCCTGACCCGTCAATGGACGCATCTCGCGCGACAGGCGGGCGGGGGAGGCGGTCGAACGGGGTCCGCGGGCGGAGTGGGTTTGCGCGGCCCGGGCGAGACGCAGCTCGAAGTGGACCGCCGCGCCATCCGCAAACGCATTGACCACCTGAAAGACGAACTCGAAAAAGTGGAGGCCCATCGCGGACGTTACCGCTCCCAGCGCAAACGCTCGCGCATCCCGACAGTTGCCTTGGTTGGATACACCAACGCGGGCAAGTCCACGCTGTTGAATCGACTCGCCAAATCCGAAGTCTACGTGGCCGACCAGTTGTTCGCCACCCTCGACCCGACGACGCGCCGCGTGGAACTTCCAGGCGGTACGAACGCCCTCTTCACCGACACCGTCGGCTTCATCCAAAAACTGCCGACGACTCTCGTGGCGGCCTTCCACGCCACACTCGAAGAGATCGCCGAAGCGGATTTGTTATTGCACGTGGTGGACATTTCACATCCCAACGCGCTGAACCAATACGAGTCGGTGCAGATGACATTGGACGACATCGGCGCGGGGCACATCCCTGTTGTCAGCGTGCTGAACAAAATAGACCGCCTCCACAACCCCCAGTCCGCGCAGGAAACGATGCGACAGGTCCCCAAATCGGTGGCCATCTCCGCGTCGAAGGGAATCGCCATCCAGGAAATGTTGTCGCTCGTCCATCAGGAATTGTACGAGTCATTCATCCCCATCGAAGTACGACTCCCCTACCAACAGGGCGCGCTGATCTCGCTCTTCCACGAAATGGGGCAGATCGAGCGCATCGAACACGAACGCGGCGGCGTGCTGATGCAGGGACGAATCCCCGGCAGGCTGGTGGCACAGTTCAAGCCGTGGACGAAAAAGAAATTTGATGAAGAGGTTGTTGAAGAAGTGGAATAAAACAGAACCCCGTTTTCTTTGGGAAAACGGGGTTCTTTCGTGTTTATTCTTCCAACAACTCTTTCGCCTTCTTCTGTTGCTTGCCGCGCTCATCGGTGTTCAGGATGCGCTTGCGGATGCGGAAGTTTTCGGGGGTCACTTCGAGCAGTTCATCGTCCGCGAGATATTCAACCGCTTCGTCGAGCGACATCGAACGCGGGGGCGTGAGTCGGATTTCCATATCGCCGCGCGAGGAGCGCATGTTGGTGAGATGTTTCTTTTTACAGACGTTGATCGGCAGGTCTGAGCCGCGGCTATTCTCGCCAATGACCATGCCCTCGTACACGTCCACGCCGGGGCCGACGAAAAGCACGCCACGCGCCTCGGCATTTTCGAGCGCGAAGGATGTTGTGGTGCCTGCCTCCATCGCGACGATGGACCCGGTCGAGCGGGTATTCATTGGCCCGGCCATTTCATCGTAGCCGTGGAAGATGGTGTGCATCACGCCATTGCCGCGCGTGGAGGTGAGGAATTGGTAGCGGAATCCCAGCAGGCCACGCGTGGGGGCAACGAAAATCATGCGCGTCGTGCCCTGACCTGAATCGTGCATCTCCATCATTTTGCCGCGACGACTCCCGAGCATTTCCACGACCACGCCGACGGTGTCGTTGCTGGTTTCCACGTGAACTTCTTCGAATGGCTCGAGAATCGCGCCGTCGTCCGCTTTGTGATAGATGACCTCGGGACGCGAGACTTGGAACTCGTAGCCTTCGCGGCGCATCGTCTCGATGAGAATTCCCAGATGCAACTCACCGCGCCCGCTGACGAGAAAATTCTCGGCGGAGTCGGTTTCTTCGACGCGCAGGGCCACGTTCGTGCGGAGTTCTTCAAACAGGCGTTCGCGCAGTTTACGGGATGTGCTCCATTTACCTTCGCGTCCGGTAAACGGCGAGGTGTTGACGCCAAACGTCATGCGGACGGTCGGTTCTTCGACTTTAATGGTGGGAAGCGCGACGGGGTTGAGCGGGTCAGCCAGGGTCTCGCCGATGGCGATGCCTTCGAGTCCCGCCAGCGAAACGATGTCGCCCGCGGAGACTTCGTCCACTTCGATTTTTTTCAAGCCCTGAAAGGTGTAGAGGTAGCGCGCCGTCTCGGGCAGGATGGTTCCGTCCGCTTTGATGCGCGCCAGTTTTTGTCCCGCTTTGATGCGGCCCGCGTGGACACGTCCAACCGCGGTGACGCCGCGATAGTCGTCGTAGCCGAGAGCGGTGACGAGGAGTTGCAGGGGCGCGTCAGGGTCCACTTTCGGACAGGGGATGTGGCGCAGGATCACGTCGAACATGGGACTCAGATCGGGGCCGAGATCCGCTGTTAGTCCCGCGCGTTGCGTGGTGGCGACGGCGTAAATGACGGGGAAATCGGCCTGTCGTTCTGATGCGCCCAGTTCGATGAAGAGATCAAACGTATCGTTCAAAACGCGGGCGGGTTCGGCGTCTTTGCGATCCACTTTGTTGATGACCACGATGGCTTTGTGTCCCATGGCAAGCGCCTTCTTGAGCACAAAGCGAGTCTGCGGCATGGGGCCTTCGGCCGCGTCGACGAGCAGAAGCACGCCGTCCACCATGTTCATGACGCGCTCGACCTCGCCGCCAAAATCGGCGTGACCTGGGGTGTCCACGATGTTGATCTTGACTTCCTGTCCCGTGACCGGGTCGGGCATGTGGATGGCGGTGTTCTTAGCGAGGATGGTGATGCCGCGCTCGCGTTCGAGGTCGTTGGAATCCATGACGCGTTCTTCCACGTGCTGGTTGTCGCGGAAGGTGTGACTCTGGCGCAGGAGACCGTCCACGAGGGTGGTCTTGCCGTGGTCCACGTGGGCGATGATGGCGATGTTACGGAGGTCGGTTCGTTCGATTTGCATAGTCTGTTGGTCTTTTGGTCTGATTGGTCTGATTGGTCTGAGTGGTCTGAGTGGTCTGATTGGTCTGACAGTCTGATAGTCGGAGGGTTGAATAGGCGATATTTTATATTCGGGAGTCGGATGATTGAGCTTGACCTGACGCCTGACACATCGCACGTGACACTCAAAAACACACAAAAACCCCCGACGGGGAGGGCCGAGGGTTTCTTTTGGGAAAAGCGAAGCGTTCGGCGTGCGGGCAGTATTGTATCAGAGGGAGGTGGATTGGGGAAGAGGGTTAATCACTGCAAGATAATTTTGCAAGGCTTTCACCAGCGCGTCCACTTCGCGGCGCGTGTTGGATGGGGAAATCAGGCGCGCCGTCCGCCTTTCATTTCATCCTGCATTTTCTTCAAGCCGTCCACGTCCCCTTTGGCGGCGAGTTTGGCTTGCTCGATCCAGCCTGCAGAATCCATCATGCCGAGTTTGGCCGATTTGAGCAAATCGTTCACTTTGTCTGGACTGGCGTGCGCGAGATCGTCAAATGAAAGGATGCCTGCGGCTTTCAACACTGTCGCGACCTTGGGGCCAATGCCCTCGATGATCTCCAGATTGTCATCGTGTTTATGCTTCGCGTGGACGACGGCCTCTACAGGTTTCTGCCCGCGGCTGGCGAGCCAGCCGATGACGACCATCAGGAAGAAAAATCCCAACACCCACCACAGCAGGAACGCAAGTTCAGTATTCGGCCCTTCCTCAGACAAAAGTTTCATGAAAAGCATGGCAAGCTCCTTGAGCAAGTGATATGTGTCACTTATACGAGGGATGAACGGAATTGTCAATAAATGCAATCAACTTTGCATTCACTTTGCAATGCCCCTAGCCTAATGGATTTTTTTATTGTATATTTGCCCCATGTCATCCAACAAAGCCTACGAAAAAGAAGTTTTGAAATTCCGCACAGACCGCGAAACCCGCCTGCGGGAAAACGAGCGCAGCTGGCTGGCGCTTTCGGGATTGTTCTGGCTGGAGGAAGGGAACAACACCTTCGGCAGTGACTCATCTAACAACATTCAACTGGAAAACGCCTCCATCCCTGCATTTGCGGGCGTTTTTCAGTACAAAAACAACGTGGTCACCCTCAAGGTCAACGAAGGCGCGGCCATCACCTGCAATGGTGTGGATGTCAAATCCAAGACTCTGCACGCAGATGTCGATGAAAATCCCGACTTTTTGGAACTCGGGAGCATGATCATCGTGGTGATTCGGCGCGGAAAGAACTGCCTGATCCGCGTTTGGGACAGGGAAAACCCCGACCGAAAAAACTTCATGGGGCTGAAGCATTATCCCGTCAACGCGGAGTATCGCATCACCGCCAACTTCGTGCCATACGAACCGCCGCGCCTGCTGAAAATCCGCGACGTGATCGGCGAGGAATACGATGTGGAATTCCCCGGTTTCGCCGTTTTCACGCTGGGCGGAAAGGAATGCCGCCTCGAAGCCGAAAAGACGACGGACGGTCTATTCTTCAACTTCTACGACCCGACCAACGGGAACGGCTCCTACCCAGGCGGACGTTTCCTCACCGCCGACGCCCCCACTGACCGTGAAGTGGTCCTTGATTTCAACATGGCCTACAACCCTCCCTGCGCCTACACCGACTACGCCACCTGTCCCCTGCCGCCGTCACAGAATCGACTCCCTGTGCGCATCCCCGCGGGTGAGATGATCTACCGTCATCATCACGAGTAAATTCAAAAATCGGAATTCTGAAATCAGAATTCCGATTTTTTTATTCCATCCACACCACGCGATCATCCACGGGGGGACGTTCGGTGAGTTTCACCTCTCCAGCCGAATAACCGATATACAGAAACGCGATCAAATGTTGCTCAGGGGAAAGCCCGAAAAATTTCTTCACCTGCGCGTCACGCGCCCAGACTCCCGTCCGCCAGATGGCGCCGAGGCCGAGATCGTGCGCGGCCAGCAGAATGTTCTGACAGGCCGCGGCCGCCGCACAGACGTTCTCGATCTCGATGATGCGTTCCTCGCGCGGCGCGTCCACGCCGACGGCAATGATCACGGGCGCGCGCAGGGGTAACGCGCGGGTTTTGTCCAACGCCTCGGTTGTCGCGGCAGGCTCACGGTCGAGTTGCGAGGCGGCTATCACGTCACCGAGACGTATGCGCGCGTAACCTGTCAAAACGAAAAATCGCCAGGGTCGCACGCGGTGATGATTCGGGGCTTGGTTGCCCGCGTCCAGCAATTTAAGAATCATCTCACGCGGCAGTTCATCGGCCTTTACCTTCGGCACCGAGATGCGCGTGTGCAATGCGGTTTGCAAATCCATGTTTCCTCCATGAGTATAATGGTGGTATGAAAATATTTTACTCGGAAACCCATCGCCTGCACGACCCCGCCTTCGAAGTCTTCGACGGCGGACAGCGCGTGCCGTATCTCGAATCGCCCGAACGGATGGAGCGAATCTTAAAAGCGATTCGTAAAATGGACGGGGCGGAAATTCTCGCGCCGCGAGACTTTGGACTTGACCCGCTCCGCGCCGTGCATTCGGACGCGTACCTGGCCTTCCTCGCCTCCGCGTGGACCGAGTGGCTGGCCGCGACTCCCGAAACCGCCGCGGCGTCTGATAAGACCGCGCTCCTGCCCGCCACCTTCGCGGCCAAACGCGACCAGATGCCAGAGACGATTCTCGGCAAGGCGGGATTCTTCCTGCTCGACTTGAGCGTCCCCGTCGTGGAAGGTACGTACGCCGCGGCGCTCTCTTCCGCCAACTGCGCCCTCTCTGCGGCTGAATTCATTTCTGAATCCATTAACCATCCTCCATCCTCGAATTCATCCTTCCGCCTTCCGCTTTCTGCCTTCGGGTTGTGCCGCCCTCCCGGCCACCACGCGGGACGCGAGATCGCGGGCGGATATTGTTTCCTCAACAACGCCGCCATCGCCGCGCAGTGGCTGACGCGCTTCGGACGAGTCGCCATCCTCGATGTGGACTACCACGCGTGCAACGGCACACAGGATATTTTTTACAATCGCCGCGATGTGCTGACGATTTCCATCCACGCCGACCCTTCGTTCGAGTATCCCTACTATGCTGGCTACGCGCAGGAGGCAGGTGAGGGCGAGGGACTCGGATTCCACCACAACTTCCCCCTCCCCGCGGGGACGAATAACGCCGCGTATCTCGTCGCGCTCGATCAAGCCATTGCATTGATCAAAGACTACGGTCCACAGTCTCTCGTCATCTCATTAGGCATGGACACGTACGGCGGCGATCCGCTCGGCGCGTTCAAACTCACGCGCGAGGGAATCGGCGAGATCGGTCACCACATCGCGGCGTTGAATTTGCCGACTGCCATCATCATAGAAGGCGGATATAACACGGATGAGTTGGGAAAGAATGTGGTTGAAATTTTGAGGGGTTTTCAGCGATGAAAACAAGAAGGCATCCGAATTGTTCCTCGAATGCCTTCCGTTCGTTCGATGAAGATCAATCTTCGACGGAAATCAAGACCGCCTCGACTACAATTCGGTAACGATAAGTATCGCTCGCCTCATCGTATTCACGGCAGGTGATGAGCGTTAAATATGGCAACTCCTGATGTCCCAGCGCGGAGAGCGAGTAAGGCGAAACCTGCCGCACCTGGCGCACTTCATACACGTAACTTTGCCCGCCAAGATGAACAATGATGCGGGTGCCCCAACTCAGTTTGCCGAGATTGAAGAACGGCCCCGCTTGACCATTGGGCAGATAAACATGCGCGGTGATGGCCGAATTGCCTTCATGAGTTGGGTAGGCAGTCCCTTCGAGCCACCCAGCCTGATCCCACAACCAGGTCAGATCCCATTCTTCGCCTTTTGCTGGAATACCGACAATGGGCATCTTCACATTCAGACTGGGAATCTCCAGCCAGAAATCACCCAAGTCGGTATAGGCTTTCTCAGCAGGTTGCGGCGGAACCGCAGTGGTCACACCGGGTGCAAAGCCGGTGTTGGGCAGGCGCGGGACGATGATCACGACCGAGGTTTGCGTGCCATAGATGTTTACGTTGCTGAGTGGGTCGTAGAAACGTTCGGTGGAGAGACCGTTATAGGGCGATTGCGGAATAGTCACGTTGCCCGGCAGACTGGTCCACGCCAGGCTGGCAGTGTTGGTCACCTTTTGGCCGGGCAAGAGATTGCCCAGTTTGGCCTGGAATTCCACCACGGCCTCTGTGCGCGCCGCACCGGTCAGGAGAGGGAACGTCGGCCATGAGGTGGTCAGGGTGGGTGCGGCCGAATCGTCGGCCACGCCGCCCGCAGGTCCGCTGACGATGCGTAATGAGCCGTCAACGTAAGTCAGGCCGGTGGGCAGAATATCCTTTAGAACCACGTCGAAGGCATCCACGTTGCTCAGGTTGGTATGGCGGAAAGTAAGGGTAAAGGTGACGATTCCGCCGGGCAACACCACAGTCTGGTCGGCGGTCTTTTCGAGTTCGAAATCTGGCTCGACAATGGTGACGTTGGGAGCGGAAGCAGAAAGGGAGCCAGTGGCCCAGGCCAAGACGGCGCTATTGTTGAGCGAGAGGCCATCCTGATTCTCAGCGCTATCGAGCACAACGACCTGATAGCGAATACTGATGGTGCCGTCACCGGCGCCGCTGTTGCTAACATTGCCAAGATCGAAGACGAGGCGGCGGCCCGGATCGGCCGGGTTGGTACTAGCGGGCGGTTGGGTGGCGACGGTTGGGTTGGTCGGAGCGTTACAGGCATCGCCAAACCCGCCGGGCAGGGTGGTGACAATGGCCGGGTCGGAGGCAACAACACTGACACAATCCAGGAATGACAAGCCTCGATCCAGCGTGTCGGTCAGGGTGAGAGCGGGCATGGTGCCACCGGCCGGGACGGTGAAGACGATTTCGTAGGTGAGAATCTCGCCAATAGCGACAGACGGGTCTGGCGTGATGGCCTGGTTGGTGGCGATGAGCGACTTACTGAAAGCGGAGAGAACGCTATCGGTATCGTCGTCATCGTTGTTGATGGGAGTGGGATCGGTGCCATTGGAGCCGTCATCTTCCACGTGGGCCAGGTTGGTCATGCTGCTGCCCGGGAAGGGATCGTTAACCTGGATGGTGACGGTGCGAGTGACAGCAGGCGCGCCAGCAGCGAGATCGAAGGCCGGCCAAGTGACTACGCCGCCGCTCTCTGTGCCGCCGTCGCTGGCAGAGATGAAGGTGGTGTTGACGGGCAGGGTATCGGTGACCACCACACCGGTGGCGTCTTGCGTGCCCACGTTAGAGATGGTCAGGGTATAGGTAACCGTCTGACCGGGCGAGATCACGGTCACGCCATCGTCTTTGGTGATTTGCAGGTCTGGCACAGCAACTACCGGCGTGCTGTCGTCATCAGTGTTATTGGTTAAATTGGTATCTGTGCCGTGGGCACCGTCATCGGTGATGGAGGCGGTGTTGTTAATCTGCGTTACGCCGGCGGGCAAAGGGTCGTCCACCATTACCGCAAAATTCACGGAGCCGCTTCCGCCCGCAACCAGATTGCCAATCGTGAAGGTGCAGATCGTTCCAGCCGGACTGCCATCGGCGCAACTCCAGCCAGGCGTGCTGGCACCGGCGGTGAAGGTGGTGTTGGCCGGCACATCGTCGGTGATGGTCACGCCGCTGGCGTCACTGTTGCCGTTGTTGGCATAGTTCAGGGTGTAAGTCACCACGCCGCCGGCGGAGGAGGTGATTCCGCCGTCATCTTTAGTAATTTGAAGGTCAATGGCAGTATAGGTTACTGTCTCCGAGTCGCTGTCGATGTAGTTGTTGAGTCCGCCAACACCGTTTGAGCCGGTGCGCTCATTCGGGTCCACACCAACCAGGGAGTTCCAGGTGAATGAGGCGGTGTTGACGATGGCATCGCCCGGGTTGGTGGGCGGAGAGGCGATCTGCGCGGAATATTGAATGGTCAGGACACAACCAAGAGGCAGGGATGCGACAGTGAGGCTGATATTATTGCCCGCGCTGGAATCTGTCACTGTTCCGGCGCACGCAGGCGGAGCATCGGAGATGGTTGGCGCGCCGCTCACGGTAACGCCGGCAGGCAGAGGGTCGCTGACGTTCAGATCAAAGGCATCCGCCGTGCTGCTGCCAAGATGCTGGATGGTCAGGGTGTAGGTGAAGGTCTGGTTGAGACCGGGTGCGGCATTATCCACTGTCTTGACGATCTCCAGTTCGGGTTCGACAACGGTGACATCCACCGAATTGGAGGTGGTGGCGGGGTTAGCGCCGACCTGATTGGTGACCTCGTTGGAGATGACGGTGCCAGCCTGGTTGGCAAGGATGTTGGTCACCCGCGCCCGAAAGCGCAGCAAAATCGTGTTATTGGTAGTGTCGTTGCCATCTTCATTGGCAACCACATTGGTTAGGTCGAACTGAACGCTGCCACCGTCGCCAGAGACAACAGTGATGTTCTGGGCGCCGATTGTACCGTTGAAGTCGTTGGCGAGGACTCCTCCGCTGGTGGCGGCTGCGGTGATGATTTCGGGCGTGCCAGTGACAATCTCTAAACCGGTGGGCAGATTATCCACAACGGTATCGGCCGGGGTGACGCTTTCGGGGAAGGTCAGCAAAATGTCGTAGGTGACCTCCTCCCCGATGGCCAGGTTGGCACCGCTGGTGTGAGAGGCGGAGGTGGCGGTAATCTGCTTGGCAATGGTCACACCGGGGATGGTCACATTAGCGCTGGACGAGGTGAGATAATCGTTTGGCGCCGTTCCGTTGCTGCGCTCGCCGTTCTCCGCGCCGGAGCCGCCGGGAGTGGTGGAGCCAGTTCCATTGGGCGAAGTGCCTGTGGCGGGCAGGGAGGTCCAGGTCACATTGGCTGTGTTGGGAATGGTATAGCCAGCAGGGATAGTGGATACAATGGTGGCAGTGACAGTAATGGTAATGGTATTTCCACGATCGAGACAGGTCGCAGTGAAGGTCAGGGCATTACCGACAAAAGCGCCGCCATCATGACTGAAGGCGGTCGTCCCCGCGCCGTTTCCAACACATGTCCCACCCTGCGTAGTGGCGACATTGCTAACCGAAAGGCCGGTCAGGTATGCGTCGAAAGTATCGTTAAGCGACAGATCAAAGGCAGTGGCGCGATCGTTGCCAGAAGCGGCGGAAATGACAAGAGTGTAGGTAACGGTATCGCCGGCATCGGCAGAGGGAGCGGCAGCGGCAGACTTGGACAGACTCAACAGCGGTTCAGCGATACGCACGGTGGCACTATTTGAAACGAGGCCATTTTGCACACCGTTGACATAGACACGGAAGTTGTTGGTGCGGTTATCGCCAGCATCATTGCTGCCGCTTACCGTGTTATCCACCAGGGCGTTGAATTCAAGCAGAATGTATTCGGTCGTAACATCGCTATCGGCGTTGGTCAGGGTACCCAGATTGAAGTATGGATCATTGCCGGTGGAAAAAGGATTGCCCGGCGAAGAACCATTGGAGACCGCGCTGGCCGGCAGAACAAAGGTAGGCGCGAGTATGCTGATGTTAGTCTCGTCACCGCAAACCCACGGCGTGGAACCAATGGAGGGATCGGAGGATGTGATCGTGGCCGCGCCGGGACAGGCGGCGGCATCACCCGAAACAAAGGCCAAGGTCGCGGTGCCTTCGAGATAGGTCAAACCGAGAGGTAAAGAATCACGAATCTGGAAACTGGCGCTGATGCCCTCTGGCAGGCCCACCAACAACCGGTAGCGCACAATCTCGCCAATTGTCACGCGTGCCGTTCCACTGACCGGGCCGGTGTGCGCCTCGGAAGTAGCGCGCAGAGATTTTGTCGGCGCGGTCTCGACTGTGACGGTAGCGTCATCCGAAAGCGGCTCGGGCAGGAAGTTTGGTCCGCCTTCGGAGCCGGAGTAATTGGTCAGCGTGCCGGTGTTGGTATAGGTACCGGGCGCGATGCTGGTTTGCAGGCGCAAATCATAAGTAATGACAATGATATTATTGCCCGAATTGGGATCATGAACATAACACACACCCTGCCCGACAGGGTCCACCAATTTAATGCCGCCGCCAAACAGGTCCGCGGGCGTGGCGGGGGTATCGTCGGGTTTGGTATAGGAAATGGGCCCGCTCCCACTGCCATAATAGATTTGCAGATTGATGCTGGACGGATCGCCGGTGGTGGGATAAGTAAATCCCAGTGCATCGAACACATCCTGTATGACAATGTCGAAAGCACCGTTGATGCTGGAGCCGCTGTTTTCGATGAAGATGGCAAAGGTCACCAAATCGCCGGCGTCCAGGCCGCTGATATTGCTGTCAATCGGCGTGGCGGTCAGCAAGTTGGAATTGATCGTGCCAGACCAGCGCGGCCCGGCGGAACCGGGCGGGGTGAAAGCCACAGGCAGAGGCGGCGAATAGACCGGCGAAGGATCGTCGGTGGCAACCACGCTTTTCGTAGTGGTCAGCGCTGGCTCGGTCAGGACGATTTGCACGATAGCATTGGTCTCGGAGGTGCCAGCATTAGTGCTGCCTTCATAGGCATGCGCCTGGTTGGTCAGGTAGAGGCGGTCGGCAAAGGGATCGTCAGAAACGGTAACGGTGAAGATGATATCTACGATGTACTGCTGTTCAGTCGTTCCGTCGAAATTGCCATAGAGGAAGTTCAGACGGTTATTCGAGACATTTGAAGTGACGGTGGGGACAATGGAAGAATAAGTGTAGAAAGTATCGGAGGGTCCAAACTTGGCGACACCAGCGGCAGGGGCGGCCGCGCTGACGGTGGGATCAAATGTCCAGGCTGGGCCCGCCACACCGTTCTCGTCCGGATCGTTCACATGGAAGACTGGCAGAGGCAAGTAATCATCAAAGGACAGATTTTCCACATCCCCGGTCGGCAGAGTATAGGCTAGGCGGTAGGTGAGGGTATCACCGGGCTTGACCTCAACCGGTATGCTGAAAGATGTGCTTCCATTGACAGCATAGATGAACTTGGTCAACACGCCGCGGCCAATGGTGACGGAGGCCGCCGAGTCATCGTCTTCGGCATTACCAGTAGGCGTGCTGACATCGCTGGTGGAGAGAATAACGCCGTCAATCACGACATTGTCGTTCAACGTATCGCCCTGATCCACGCTGGAGTCGCCGCTGGGATAGGTATCAGTGAAGTTTTGCTGGATGACGGTACGGAAGGTAATGGTGCCGGTGGTGGAGCCGTCGTCATAGGCGCCACAGTCTGGGTCGCTGCCGCCAGTGCCGGTAGTCGGTACACAACCGCCGATCAGTTTGCCGTTTTGTCCGCGCGTGATGATCTCATCTGACACGCGGAAGGTGAGAGTGGTGGAGCCGTCAGTGCCGTCGGGTGGCGGGTTGGGTCCCGTGTTGCCAATTTGGGAGGTGTCCACCGTGTAGTTTGCAGCGTTCATCGCGGCAGTAGCCAGAGTATAGGAATTACCGTTGATTTGCAGGGTGGGCGTGAAGGATGAATCGAAATGCTGACCATCCGAAATAAGATCGGTAATCACCACGTTCTGGAAGGCAAAGAAATCCGAGATTTGAAAATCCAGCGTGTATTCCAATACTTTGCCGGGGATGGCATCCCCACCGCCCATCACGCTAACGCTCTTTTGGATAGCGATGGATTTGTCGGTCAGGGTGTGTTCACAGCCAGCGGGATCCTGGGTGAACATCCCGTCGGTATCGCGCGGGTCAATCGGCGTCCACATCCCGCCACCGCTGGCGTTGTTACAGGATGTGACGTCATTGCCACTGGCGGGGTCAATGACCGAGGCGTTGCTGGCGTCGCGCAGCGGGATGAAATACTCGAGCGTCATCGTCACCGTGCCACTGACCGAGGCAAAGTCACAGGAGAGCATCCCACCCGGCGTGGAGGTGGAAGGCAGAGTGCAAGTCGCGCCGCCCGGGTTGGTGCTGACAAGAGATAGGAACTGCATGTTATTGGGCAGTGCATCGGTCAGGTTAAAAGCAGACATCGTCTGGCCGGGGGCGATGGTTGCCGTCACTGTGTACTGACGCGGGAAGTTGGGTCCCGTAGCGGTCTCATCTTCGGGGCCGCTATAGGATTTGGAGAGGGTGAAGAGAATCGGAGTGACGCTGTCGCTTGTCCAACCGCTCAGACTGAGACTTGGATCGTCGCCACAGCACCAGTCGTTGGTCGGAGTGTAGCCGAACTGATAGCCGCCACGCGCCTGGATGGTCAGCGGCGTGCCCAAATCAGCCAGGTTGCTCATGCTGGTGGAAATCGTAACATCCAGTGGAGGCTGGTCAGGCGTGAACGAGCCGAAGGGCAACCGCAGGGCGACGAAGGTATCGCCCGGCGTGAGAGAACAAATCTGAATCGAAGCGCCGCTGCTATCCACCATGTATGGATGCGTGACACAGCCGCTTCCGGGAACAGTAATGACGGTTTTTTCCAGCGCAATGCCGAGATAGGTGGCATCGAGAAACGTCAACCCATCCGGGTCTGGCGCGCCATCCGGGCCGTTGGTCGGGATGATGAGATCAATCAGCGGGCCATAGCCGGGGACAGTATCAGTGTTGTCGAAGGTGACAGTGAAGGTGACGTTTTCCCCAATGAAGGCTTCCGCCGGAACGTCGAGCAAGGTGGACGGCGGAATATCCGTCAGTGGACGATCCATTGGCGCGGCAGAGACCGAAGAACTTCCCCATGTATTTTGACCGGCTAGAAAAATCAGGATAAGAACAGCCTGAAACAAGAAACGCAACCGGTCCTCGAGGCGAT
Organism: Anaerolineaceae bacterium; assembly: GCA_003598975.1. Lineage (GTDB taxonomy): Bacteria > Chloroflexota > Anaerolineae > Anaerolineales > Villigracilaceae > Denitrolinea. The sequence continues at coordinate 27,365 of QZIJ01000040.1, forward strand.
AACGAACAGATGCAAAAAACATACACCCTCCGCATAAACATGGATATTCACAGCCGGTTGCGCCACTGGCCAGACAGGGTTCCAAGGCGCCCATATCGGTCTCCCTGTCTCATTGCATCTGTGATTATTGGTACATATTTTACCCCCCCCATTAGTACTGAGGCAACGCCTGAAAGTTACAACTTTGCAAGATTTTTCCAAACATGAAAGCAGTCACATGAACGCTGCACATCTCATCACTGTCAAACCCCATACGAATGATAAAAATGGAAAAATTGTAAAAGACCACTCAACCAAGCGATCGCTAATGAGCGCTGCAGCCAGACTCTTTGATTTGTCGCTGGATGAAG
>QZIJ01000074.1 GCA_003598975.1 Anaerolineaceae bacterium
GTATCCCAACGGGGAAATCCCGGTACGCGGACAGATCGCGGTGGAAGCCCCGGGCGCGGAAGACGAGTGGTTCGTTGGCGTGTTCGGCGAGGTAATCACCTTTGTGACCGGTGCGGCCCCGAAAACGGGATTCATCGGCGCGGAGTTCGGACAGGCAAACGATCTGTTCGTGCGCCAGAATAAGATGGTCTATCTAGATGCGCCCAGCGGAAAGCAACCCCCGCAGATGGAATGGATCTTCACGCGCCTGGATAATGGCGCGAAAGTTGGCGTAAATTTCAATCTGGCGGTCATCACTCCGGTGGCGACCCCTGAACGCCAGGAAATGGGCAAGAAGATGGCAGCCGGCACAGCCACAGAAGAAGAGGCGGTCGATTACTACGAGTACTGGAATGCCAGGGCGAAGTTTGTCTTCGAAAACGCGGATACGCTGGAAGGCTTCTTCAACGTCAAAGTCTATCAGGAGGGCACCGCCACAACTGCCGACGCCATCGTGGAGGAGTCTGAATCTATCGCGGCTGAGGATTTCGCCTGGGACCAGGCATACATCACCGAAGTGCCGCCGATCCTGATGAACGAACCTTACTTTGGCATCTTCGGACAGACCTCGGGGCCAGTCCCCTATTACTACGAAGAAGCCGTCAAACTGGCCGGACATTCCTGCGGCGCGACCACAGGCGCATGGACCATCACCAAGAAGGCGCTTGAAGTGCTGTATCCCGATGGTGAAATCCCGGTGCGCGGCCAGATCGCAGTGGAGGCTCCGGGCGCGGAAGATGAATGGTTCGTCGGGGTGTTTGGCGACATCATCACCTTTATCACCGGCGCGTCTCCCCACACCGGTTTCAATGGCTCGGAGTTCGGACAGGTAAATCCGCTCTTCGTGCGCCAAAACAAAATGGTCTACAGCGAAGAACCCACCGGTCAACTCCCCCCGATGCGGGAATGGATCTTTACTCGACTGGACACTGGCAAAAAAGTAGGCGTCAAGTTCAATCTTGTGATCATCCTGCCAATTCCCACCCCTGCGCGCACGGAAATGGGCAAGAAGATGGCGCTGGGACAGGCTACTCCCGAAGAGGCGGCTGATTATCAGAAATACTGGAATGATCGCGCTATCTTCGTCCTGGAGAACGCCGACCTTGACGGCTTCTTCACCGTGACCGTATACGAAGAGTAAGAACCGAAAATCAAACAAATCAAGACGGGCAACCATGTGAGTTGCCCGTCTTGATTTACAAAGTGGATTTCAGCGGAAATAAAACATTTGCTTTAAGGCAAAGAATTCCAACTCAACTTGTGATACCTTTCACACAGAATTCCCATCTTACACTTGGAGGATGTTATGAAAGAAACTTCGCAAACCAACCGCAACATCATGGCCGTCATTGCCGCTGTGATCGGGCTGGTGATGGCTTATGTCATCCCATTCCTGGTACAAACATCGCTGGAACGGGTGTTGGTCTATTTGTCCGCCCACATCAAGGCGGGGAACCCCGCCTTTTCGAGTGGGCTGCCGCTTTTTGACTTCTCCTATTCCATCTGGCGGGCGCTTATCTTCGCGGGCGGCGCAGGATTGGTGGTCATCGCGTGGGAGATCAAAAAAGGCAGTGAGTGGACTTTCCCTCTCGCGCTGACTCTTTTTGCCCTGCCCTCCGTTGGCGGCTTCTACATGTTCCTGCCCTACATTAGTTGGGTCCCTGGCTTTCCTCTGCCGATGGTCATTTCCTTTATCGGGCTGGCGGGCTACTGGAGTTTCATCTTCCTCCATCACGGCACAAAAATCCAAAAATGGGTCCGCTTTGCAGCGTTGACGTTCATTGGCATGTTGACCACGCACGCCTTCACCATCGGGATCGGCGCGCAGCGCACCATGGCAACCCGCCCGGGTCATCCCATGTATCCCGATTTCACCTGGTGGCTCTTCCGCTGGGCCGGCGAAGTGAACTGGGTGGCGGTCATCTTCCTGTTCATGTCCATTCCCCTGCTGGCAATGGGAAAGCGCCGCGGCTGGTGGATGGCGGTCATCTCATCCATCGCGATCCTGATGATCAACGTCCCGACACAATTCATTCGAACCAAAACGCTGGATTATTTATATGGCGCGCTCCTGGCCGCTGGCGTGTTGGTCTTCACGCTGGTTCCATATTTCAAGAAGCACCTGTTGGAAGACAAATCACCAGAGGCCTGATTTCAGGCGCATTCTTCTTTGGGTCATCCCCCTCTGTTTTGGAGGGGGAGGAAACTCCCATTATGAAAATCAACCCTCGCTACTACCCCTACATCATCCTCGCCGCATATGTGATTTTCCTCCTGCTGGGCATTCTGCTTGGATTTGGCCCAGAACGCGGCGGCGAGCATGGTCTCCGGTTGTTGATGGAGGCCTGCGTATGACCGCAAAACCAACCTCACTTTCCAAAAGCCGCCGCATCATCCAATGGCTGGTCGTGATCGGCACCTTTGTGATCGGTCTGCGGCACATCATGCCAGGTGAAGCCTCGCGCGGCGGATCCTTTGACTCATTCTGCGCGTTCGGCGGAATCGAAACGCTTCTCCCCTACCTCTTTAGCGGACACCTGCTCAAGTCCACGAACCTGCTCAACTTCTCGGTTCTAATCGCCACACTGGGAGTCTCGCTTGTGGCAGGGCGGGCGTTTTGCGGCTGGCTATGCGGACTGGGCGCGATCCAGGATTTTGTTGCAGAGTGGACGCGGAAACTGCTCGGCGAGAAGCGGCACATACGCGGCAAAGCCAGCAAAACGATCCTGCCCCTGCGCCTGCCCGTCGCCGTGGACCGTCCGCTTCGTTACGCAAAATATCTGGTTCTGGCAATCATCCTGATTGCCAGCCTGTATGCGACATTTCCGCCTCTGCGTGAGTTCTGTCCTGTGCGTGCTGTCTTCGGCCTCAAGATGACCTCATTGTTGTGGCTGACACTCGGCATCTTCCTGGTGGGCTCAATTTTAGTGGAACGCTTCTGGTGCAAGTATCTCTGTCCGCTCGGAGCCGCGCTAGCCATCTTCAACAAGATCTCGCCTGTGCGCCTTGTCTCGGACAACGATCACTGCAACAACTGCGGGCGCTGTGACATCGAATGTTCGATGGACATCCAGGATGTGCCAAACAACCTGGCCGATGCTGAGTGCATCCGTTGCCTCGAATGTCTGGATACCTGCACGCGGGATGGATCGCTGGAACTGAAAGTAATCAAGCCCTGAACATTTCGAAGTAAAATGAAGATGCGCATCCGAAAGGGCGCATCTCTCATGACCCTTGACACGCATCCCCCTCCCCAGCCTCTCGCTCGGCTGAAAGCGCTCCTCGCCAGAATCCGCCACTTTGATGGCCTCCCGCCCGAGGTCCAGGAACGAATCGCCGCGTCCGCCTCCCTGCGTCACTTCGAGGCGGGACAAGTCATCTACATCGAAGGCGAGCCTGCGGAGGAGTTCTATCTGCTCGAACGCGGCTGGATCAAAGCCACGCGCATGTCGCGTGATGGACGCGAGCAGGCGATGTTGTTCCTTGAATCGGGGGAATTTTTTGGGGATATTGCCGTGTTCAGCGGTACAACTTATCCTGGCACGGTGGTGGCGCTCGAAAATGTGGATGTGTGGGCGATTCCTGCCAGAGAATTTTTGGCAATAACTGAACAGTATCCCGCACTAGCGATGGCCGTCATCCATCACTTGAGTGACCGCGTGTTGCATTACATCAGTTTAGTGGAAGACCTGTCCCTGCGGAATGTGGAGGCGCGACTGGCAAATACTCTCCTGCAACATGCCGAAGCGCGCGACGGACAATTGTTCGTACCGCGCCGCGATTGGACCACGTTCGATGAAATGGCTGTGCGGCTGGGAACCGTGCGGGATGTGTTGAGCCGCGCTCTGAAGACGCTCGAAGCAGATGGACTGCTCAAGGTTGAGAAACAGGCCATCATCCTGCTCGACCCGAAAGGTCTGAGGGAACGCGGTAATTTGTGAAATTTAGCACGACAAAAGTCGTATGCAAAAAACGGGTCAGTCTGTACACTGGAGCAGATTGACCTGTTTTCTTTTGTGAGACGATATGAAAAGCATTCCTGTTCAAACCACCGACGAAAAACTGCGCGCCGCCATCCTATCCCGTTTTGCGGCGGATGACCGCACCGCCTACGCCAACCTGCGCGTGGGCGTGTTGAACGGGATTGCTCACTTGGCAGGTGTGGTGGCATCCATCGAAACACGCATCCTCGCGGCGGAATTGGCAGAGGAGGTGCCAGGCATACGCGGAGTGGTCAACCGCATCGAGGCGCCAGACGCGCCCAGCCCGGCGAGAACGGTCAATCTAGACCTGGAAGAAAAACATTGAAACATCCAATATTAATCAAGGAGATGCGTTATGAAAGGTAACAACAAATTAGGGGCCGCACTGGCGGTGCTTGGCATTCTGGCGGGTATCCTGTGCCTGTATTTCATTGCAAATACCTACAACGCGGTTATCCACACCCATTTCAACGCGGGTGATTGGGAAGAGAGCAATACCGTGCGCATCGTCTATGCGGTGCTTGGCTGGCTGGGAACCGCCGCAGGCGCGCTCTCTGCCGCGGTTTTGTGGGGCTTCCTGCATAAACAGGATTGGGCATGGTTCTGGGGCGCAGTTGCCGCGACCGTCCTCCTGCTGGCGGGATTCTTCCCGATGATCCCCGCCGCGGACAGCGGATTGCCCGTCCCCACGATGTGGGTATTCCTGCTGGGGGCGGTCATGTGGTTCGGGATGCTCTTCATCGGCGGCGTGAGTGGGAAGATCATCACGCTCACCTTCGTCGCAGGGCTGGCCTACGTGCTGACCTTCATTGACGGCGTCGCGCCGCTCTCCAAATTTCAGGGCACCTTCCAGACACCGACAACCTTTGTCGAGAATCCGAACACATTCTGGAATGGGATGTATGTCGTTTCTCAACAGGTTAATTGGTGGGGAGCGGCGGCCTGGGCGATCTTCATTTTCGCGGCTCTCAAGCAAAAATCATGGGCGATTCCCGTTGGCATCTTTGCCGCGGTCATGTCCATGTTTGGCGGATACCCGATGGGCATCCACAACGTGGCGGAGGTACAGCGTTTTTCGATGTTCCTGCCCGCGCCCATTCTAAGCACAATATTACTGATCGTACTCTTATTGCCCGGTACACAAAAACTACTGGGCATCAAACAATCGTAAACCAACAACAAGGAGATATTCATGAAAAACAACAACAAATTAGGCGCAACATTGGCGGTGGTCGGCATCCTGACCGGCCTGCTGGTTCTGTTCCTGATGGCAAGCATTTACCAGGTCAACATTGACGGCAAAATCGCCGGGGAACGTCCCGACGAGGCCATCACAGTGCAGATTGTCTTTGCCCTGCTCGGCTGGCTGGGAGTGGCCGCTGGGGCCTTGTGGGTCATGGTTCTGTATGGCTTCCTGTACAACGCCAAATGGGCCTGGTTCTGGGGGACGGTGGCCGCGACGATCCAGATTTTGGCGGGATTCTTCCCGATCATCCCGCCGTCCAGCATTGGATTGCCCGCACCGACCATGTGGGTTTTCCTGATCGCATTCGCGCTGTGGTTTGGAATGCTCCTCATCGGCGGCGTGGACAAGAAGATCATCGCGCTGGCCTTCGTCAGCGGACTGGCCTATGTGCTGACGTTTATTGACGGTGTGGGCGCGATCTCGCGTCACCAGACCGAAGCGAAGGGTTTCATCAGTTCGATGTACGCCATGTCGCAGATGGTGAACTGGTGGGGCGCGGCGGTTTGGGCGGCATTCATCTTCGGACTGGTCAAAGGCAAATCGTGGACCTTGCCTGTCGGCGTTTTTGCGGCGGCCATGTCCATGTTTGGCGGGTTCCCAGTCGGTGTGACGGATGTGATCATTCAGGGACGCTTCTCCATGTTCCTGGTCGCGCCTGTGATGAGCACGGGATTGCTCGTCTACCTGTTGCTCCCGTCCACGCGGAGGATGCTCGAAGCGTGGAGCGCGAAAGAGTAGGAAACGCGCGTAAAGCGGCGCGCCGCCCTGAGGTCAGGTGTGAAGCGGAAGTGTGACCTATGTCACAGAAACTTGACATCGGCTTGTGTCATAATTCACTTAAATCCAAAAAAGGAGAATGCACAAATGACACCAATCAAAGACATCGTCTTCCTGCTCTTGACGGGCGGCCTCGCCGCCTACCTTTGCTGGTATTTCTGGCAAAGGTACAACCACGCTTCGCGCAAGGCACTGCACAACATCTACTATCTGATGGGGTTTGCAGTGCTTTTGGTTTCGGGCGTGTTGCTGATCTTCCTCGGCCTCGACATCCTGGCTTCGCCCTACGTGCTGACCGTGGCCAGCCTCATCCCGTTGGGAATTTCGATGGGATTGGCTGAAGAGTACTTCCCCTCCTGGAAGAAGTATTTCAAGTGGTTCGCGCTAGTCGGCTTCCTTGCCATCGCAATCACCAGCATTGGCGGGATGGACTCGCTGAAGAAGATCGCCGTGCCGCTCTTCCACGGCGTGGCGGGACTTGTGATCTTCCTCGGCCCATTCGTGGCAAAGGGCGCGCCGAAGGGATTCTGGTGGGTTGGCATCGGCGGACTGCTGATCGGACTCGGTGGAATCGCGCTGGCGTTCATTTCGATGGGCGCGCAGTTACTGTTCTTCAGCCCCGCGTTCGTGATGTTGATCCTCACCCCGCTCCTGTTCCTGATGGCGGGCGCGTTCACGCTCGGTTTCACGAAAAAGGGATAATCTGTAGGGGCGACCCGCCAAGATCGGCAAGAATCACCGCACACTCTGACGGGTCGCCCTACCTGTTTTGCAATTATTTGTCTTTTGTCAAAGACAGCCAGCCTGATTTGTGATATTTTTCTCATAGACTGGCAATAATCCAATTTAGGAGTACATCCTATGCAATTCGTCAAAGACCGTTTCGACTATCTCTTTCGTTCCACGCGCGGGCTGACTCTGGTCGCCATCGCGGTGGTTTCTGTCATCACTGCCATCTTCGGCACGCTTTCGGGACCGATGGTGGAATGGGGCATCAAAGACATCACGGTGCGCGTGTTGGGAATGAAACTGGTGGAGGCGGAGCGTGAGGGCCGTATCATCATGCTCTACCACACCATTGCGATGACCGTCACTGCCATCGAAGTCTATTTCATGACCGAGATGCTGTCGATGAAACGCCATGAGCAGACCATCATCAATGGCGTCATCACCACTGGCTACCTGACTGCTGTCATCTTTGGACTGCTTTTCGCCTACTGGGGACACAACTTCATCTTTCACGGGTTGTTCCTGGTCGGGCAGTCGCTGGTCTTCTTCGCGGGCATCCTGCTGGCAATCGCGCTCAACCCCTGGAAGAAAGAATACCTGCTGGACAAAGACTCGCCTCATGCCCGTTCCAAAGGCGGTCTTGACCTGGAACGTGTGGCCTTCTTTGTCATGGCCATCGCCATGCTCATCTCCGCCACCTTCGGCGCGGTGACAGGTTCATTCTGGGGCAACGGCCACGAAACCTTCCTCGGCGAAGATCTCATCCGCAACCCGCACAAGACCGAATTGCAGAAAGCCATCATCGGTCACCTGCACATCATGCTCACCCTGCTGGCTGTGGGCATCACGCTCATCGTTGGGCGCTGGGTCAAATTCAAGGGTGTTCTGCACAAAATCGCCATGCCTTTGATGATCATTGGCATTATCGGCACCACCACCGGCGCGCTGTCGGTTGTCTGGCTGGAATGGGCGCACACCATCATTTACGTTGGCTCCACCTTCATCATGCTAGCGGCACTGATGTGGGTCATCTACTCCTGGGATATGCTCATCAAGGAAGGCACGGCGGGCATCAAGAAACCCAACTTTTTCCAGAAGATGGGTGCGTTACTCAAAGATCCGCTCAAGTTCGGGCCTGGCTGGCAGATGGTCTTCATGAACTTCACGGTCAGCGGCGTGGGCATCTTCATGGCCGTCAAACTGGAGGAAATCTTCCGTGTCTGGCCGCACCGCGAGGAGCGCATCACCCTCACGGGACACTGGCACATCCTCTCGGCGCTGGTCGCCACCATCATCCTGATGTATTTCGCCGACCTTTCGGGATTGAAGGGCAAAGTCCGCAAGTGGTTCGGCTGGGCCATCATCATCCTCTCCGACGTCGCTTTCGGCTCGGCCACCGTCTTCTCGATGAAGCGCTTATTCGTGGATGAAATCAACCAGCAAGGCGTGGTTAATACCACCATGCTGTTGATGGATTTGGGGCTGGGCATCGTCCTGGTCATCCTGGCAATGTTCATGGTCTGGAGGCTCTACGACTTGTTGCAAAAGAAAGGCCATTGGGCAAACGAATATGCGGCGGAACGCAGGCTCAACGCCGAGACGGAACTTGTGGAACAAAAGCGCAAGATCGAAGAACTCAACGCCATCCTGAAGGAGGTGTCGAAATGAAACGGACACTCTTCATCCTGACCCTGCTTGCACTGACCCTTGCCGCCTGCGGCACCGCGCCCAGCATCGGCGCCATCACGCCTCCCTTCGTGGACCCTGGAATTGATCCCGAATCCTGGGCCGTTGTCCCCGCTGGGGTCTTCCCCTACGGCCAGCACGATCACATGACCGAAGTGAACGGCTATGAAATCATGGTCACCGACGTGACCAACGAGCAATATGCCCGCTTCCTGAACGAAGCCCTTGCCGATGGAACGATCCAAGTCGGCGAAGTGGAAGTGGAGGCAGGCGAACTGGTCTGGCGCGAAACGGGGGTGTACGGCGCGTACCCTGGCGACCCCTTCAACGGTTACGAACATGAAGAAGAGATCAAGGCTGGCAACAAACTCTACATCGCGACCACGATTGAAGGTTTGCGCCTGACCTTCGATGGCACACAGTTTGCCGCCATCCATGAATACAGCAACCACCCGATGACCATGGTCACATGGTTCGGCGCGAACGCCTACTGCCAGTATTACGGCTGGCGTCTGCCAACCGAAATCGAATGGGAAAAAGCCGCGCGCGGCACAGAATTGGTAAACGGCCACGGACTGCCCTATCCCTGGGGTGAGCATATCGAACGCAACAACGCCAACTACTACTCGTCCTTCGATCTGTTCGAGAAAATGTTTGGCAAACTAGGCAACACCACGCCCGTCGGCTTTTTCAACGGCAAGACCTACGACGGCTACGCCACCCTCGATTCCACCTCGCCCTACGGGCTGTACGACATGGCTGGAAACGTCTGGCAGTGGATGGGCGACGACTATCCCGACCAGCATTACCGTATGATGCGCGGCGGCAGTTTCTACACCTACGAAGTGGATCTACGCGTCTGGAAGAACAACTCGGCAGGGCCGCAATATTACAGCCCCCAAGTCGGCTTCCGCTGTGCGCGATAGGAAATGAGCACGTAGACAGGTACGCAAGTACACAGGTATACTTGCGTCTCCATTCCAAGCGTATTTACCTGTAATTCTCCGAGGAGACATCATGTCCGTTCTTGCCACAAAATTCCGCCATTACTGGAGCCTCACCAAGCCGTTGCAGACAGGCTTGCTTCTTGCAACAGGTCTGGCGGGTTACATGAGCGCGCGCTGCCCCGTCATCAACATGGGAACGATTCTCGGAGCGGCAGGGAGTCTCTTCCTCGCCATCGCGGGGAGCACCGTGCTCAACATGTGGTGGGACCGCGATATCGACGCCAAAATGGGGCGCACCCAGCACCGCGCCACATCATCGGGACAGGTAACTGAAAACGAGGTCTTGCGAGTCGGCTTGCTCCTCTCGGTCGTCGGCGTTGGCATTGCAGTCGCGATGGATGCGCTCTTCGGTCTGATCGTCTTCGCAGGACTCTTCTTCGATGTGGTCGTTTACTCCATCTGGCTCAAGCGCCGCACCGCCTGGAGCATCGTCTGGGGCGGCGTTTCGGGCGCCATGCCCATCTTGGCAGGCCGCACCCTCGGTCTCGGCTCCATTGACTGGATCGGCCTGACCCTCGCGCTGGGAGTCCTCCTCTGGATCCCGACTCACACCCTCACCTTCAGCATGAAGTTCGCCAAAGACTACGCCGCGGCCTGCGTACCCACCTTCCCGTCCACGTATGGACTCGGATTCACTCGCGTCACCATCGCAATCTCCAGCGTCCTCGCCGCGCTGGCCATGGTCATTGCAGGCTACGGTCTCGGCATGGCATGGGGCTTCCTGCGCCTGCTCAGCGTGCTCTCGGTGGGCCTGCTCATGCTTGCCTTCGCCATCACATTCAAACCCTCCGAGCGCGTCAACTTCGGCCTCTTTAAATACGCATCCGTCTACATGCTGGCGGCAATGATTTTGGTCGTAATCGAAGTGATGTAATGAAAATGTCCCCCCTCGACCGCGTCCTGCTCCTCATCACTGGCATCCTCGCCGCATATCAGGTCGCGGTCGGCATTGACGGTTTTGACACCGTCCCCATCATCGCTTACACCATCGCCTTCGGCGTCCTTCTTGTGGCGGGACTCCTGCTCATCATCTGGGGATTTGAAGTGTTGGACAGCCCGACGATCGTTGTTGTCTCGACGGCCATCCCGCTCTCACTTTCGCTTGGACTCGTCTGGCAACACCTCGCTTCATTTCGGACCTCGTACCTGATCTTCGCCATTCTGGGTTTCCTCGCTGTGACGTTGACCCGCTCGATTCCCGTTCCTGGCAAAATTCCCACCATCGTCCTTGCCCTCGTCCACGGCATCGCGGGCATGACGATCTTTCTGCTTCCGATCATCCTCTCGGTTCAAGGAAAGACTCCGCCGCTCTTCTCTTTCGTCGGTGTTGGCGGCGCGCTGATCGGCATCGGCGGCCTCCTGCTTTCGTTCCTGAAGGCAGGCCGTCCCATCCTCTCGCGTGGAACAATATTGAAAGTCCTGCCTGGCCTGCTCCTGCTCATGACAATTTGTTTTGTGGCAGGCTTCAAGTTCGGGTGAACATGGAATTGCTTTCCAACCTCAAATCTATGCGCGGGGAAATGAAAAAGAGCCGTTACAAAATCTGGCTTCGCGCCTTCCTGCTGATTCAATTCTCGATTCTGTTCTCCTTGTACTTCTTCCGCGACATCGGCAACGGATATTTCAGTTGGAAAAGCGTGGTGCTGGTATTCGCGTCCTTCGTTCCAATCGGCTTTCTTCTGAGTCTCATCGTCCCCATGAAAGCGGATATGGAACTTAGGACCGTGACACTCTCACTGGACCGCGTCTATCTTTTCCTGATCTGGCTACTGGTCATTGCCAAAGTCATCATTGGACACATCCCACCGTTCACCCCTGAAGCCGATTTCATCATGTCCGCCATTCTCGGCATCATGTTCGGGCGGCTGGGCGGGATTGGTTTGCGGGTTCGCCAGCTCAAAGTGCAGAATGGATTTATTGGAGAGCAAACAAAAATCACAGGTCACGCATGACGCGTGACCTGATTTTTTTCTACAAAAGGAGTATGCAATGTCCACGAATAGTTTCCTCGCAAAATCCCTGCGCTTCATCGGCATCCTGCTGATGGCGCTCACGGGCGGACTTACCCTGCTGGGCGGCATCGGTACATCATGCGTTGCCATCAATCCCACTGGTTTTGGTGATAGCATGGCCCCGCTGGCAAAACTCCAGTGGTTGTACATCCTCTTCGTGCTGGCGGGAATCGTCATTGGTGTGCTGGGCATCCGCGCCACCATCACGCTCATCAAAGGGGCGGACAAGTCCTACCGTGATGCGTTGTACGCCTTGATCGCGGGCGCGGTGGTCGGTTTCCTACACATCTTCGTCTCGCGTGCCCTGCGTGGCAATTCCATGCCCGTGGACGCGGTGGTATACACGACCATCCTCACGCTGATCATTTTCCTGCTCTTCAAAATTCCCACCATCTGGCAGGGAGTGGACTTCGCCAAGGCCAAAGCCGCTAACAACAAACCTGCGGGCGGCGCGGCGGCCATCCTGCTCGGCATCCTGACGCTGACCATCCAATACACGATGGGCCCCACCCACACCTGGGACAATGTCAACTACGCCAACGCCTTCAACCTGTCCATGGCAGGGATTGGGCTTGGACTATTCATCCTCGGTGCGACGTTGTTTACTCCGTGGGGAATATTGAAAAAATCCCGAAGGGATGAAATGATTGTAAAGGCATAACATCCTGATATCAAATCTCGAAGGGATGGCATAGAATGAACTATGTCATCCCTTCGAGATTATTGATTCGCTTTCTCCGTCAATTCCACAACCCGATTCTGTTGCTCATGTGATTCACACATTCCTAATTTTTCGATCTCGTTAGGATTGACTATTTTGCGGCGCCGCGCTTCCTCTAAACAAAAAGGCGAACACAAGTCCCGCGATAAATCCGCCGACATGTGCCATGTAGGCCACGCCGCCTGTGTCCGCTGTACTGGCAATGGAACCAACGCTGCTAAATAACTGCAGGACGATCCAAAGCCCAATGACGATCAGCGCGGATACTTGAACCACCTGTTGGCCTTGCAGCACTCTGACCCTTCCCTGCGGGAACAGTAGAATGTAAGCGCCAAGCACACCAGCAATCGCTCCCGAGGCTCCCAAATTCGGAATATTTGAACTCATGCTAAACGCCAGCTGGGCAAACGTAGCTGCAAGTCCGCAGAGCAGATAGAAGACTATGAACTTGACGTGCCCGAAGCGGTCTTCCACGTTGTCGCCGAAAATCCACAAGTAAAGCATATTGCCTCCCAGGTGGAACCACCCGGCATGCATGAACAGGGAAGTGAATAGGGTCAGGAAATCAGCGGCCGGATTTGCAAGGAAGCGACTGGGGACGAAAGCCCACTGCTCAATAAAAGCATCGCCGCCGCCCAATTCCACAAAGAAGAACAGGACATTCAGGGCAATCAAAGCATAAGTAACCAGTGGAAATGTTCTGCGAGCGCTATTATCATCACCAATTGGTAACATGGAATTTATCTCCTCGTATTACATGATTCGTTGGCGCCAGCTCACCAACGGTTGACAAATGACAACTTTCTGGGCATCCTAGACACAGCAAGGCAACGGTCAGCAGCAAGCATAATGATACTACCCTGGAGCATCATCGCTTTGTCACGCGATCACGCGAATACCCTATACCGCGATGAACGTGCCTCGTAGTTCTGCATGCAGCGGGCGGTGCCGGGTCAGATATGCCTTCAGCGCCTCGATACTTCGCTCCGTGTGCTGTTGGCGATTGCGACCGTACTTGTGCGCAACGCCTTGTTCGGTGACAAAGGCCGTAGGGTAGTGGTGTCCGGGTTGTAGCGGACCGTCGCCTGCAAACACTTGCTGGACGCGCTGTCCGGGTGGATTCTCGATTTTGATATAGGCGTTGAAACCGAGACCACGCTTGACGTACCCACCCATCTGGTTGTACGGGTCGCGCGCAAACGTTCGCTCCAGATTTTCTTCCAGCAGCGCGACAATTTCCTCGCCCGTCAGTTCGACCGTTGAGATTGGCGGATTCATCGGAATCATGTTGTAGAGGTCATTCATCGTCACCTCTCCGGAAATGATTGGTGCGCCAAAGCGCCAGCCGTTCGAGAATGCCAATTGCGCGCCCGTGCTTTCCAGTAATGCTTGCAGTAGGAAATTGTCCATCGTCGTTTCCAGCATGGTGGCCCGGTTGAGCGCAGTCGCCGTTTCACCCACAACCGTTGATAATTCTTTTTGATAAGGCGCGAGCGCTTGGCGGATAAGGTCATCTACTGCGGGATCGGGGTCTATGTTGGCTTCTACCTCGATGAGCTGGTGTCGGTAGTCAGCGACACGTCCTCCCTCGATTTCCAGATCCAGGCGGCCCAGGAAAGAACCATGGCAGCCGGACTGTATTATCAACGTTTTCCCTTGGAGGACCGGTTTGTGCAGGCGGTTATGGGTGTGGCCGCTCAGGCAAACATCGATACCGTGCACCTCCGACAAGAGCTTCATGTCCTGGGGAAACCCGAGATGGGAGATCAGGACGACCAGGTCTACCTTCTCCTGGGTGCGCAGAACATTGATGATGGAAGGGAGTTCTTCTCGAACCAGGGTGAAGTGGAGCCCTGCGCTGAAGGAAGGTGGCATGGTTTTGTCTACAATATTGGAGGCAATGCCCACGAGACCGATCCGTAACCCGCCGATCTCCTTCACGCTGTATGGTGGAAAGAGCCGCTGGTTGGTTGCCTGATCGTAGACATTGATTGCTAGCATCGGATAGTTGAGTTGTGTTGCGCGTTGCTTGAAGGTCTTGGGACCATAAGCAAATTCCCAATGGGCAGTCATGGCATCGAGACCCAATGCATTCAAGACAGGGATCAAAGCCTCTCCCTGCGTCTTCTGGGCGGGATGGGTGCCGTGGAGGGTATCGCCGCAGTCGCAAAAGAGCGTGCACCCCTGGTTTGCGGCGCGAATCTTTTTTACGATTGTAGCAATGCGGGCATACCCTCCCGCGGGACGATAGACTGTCTGACCACCTTGCCAGAACATCTCCTGGTGCAGGTCACAATAGGCATGGCTATCGTTCATTTGAAGGATAGTCAGCGATATTCTATTTGCCATTTTCTATACTCTTTCCATTGCAGCGTATTCCAAAATGCCAGCGCGGCAACAATCAATAGCGCCGCCGTCATGAGCAACAAGGCACGAAGCGAATTCTTCGAGGGACCTTCTTACTTCAGTCTCGCGCATGTGCGCCGGTAGTCAATGATTGTAAGCCTCGCCATTCAACGTTATGTAAGATGCATCGCCATGAAATACGCCGACAATCTGTCCTTTGGTATTCATTTCCCAAACTCGGTTAGTCAGGAGAGGCATGTAGCTTCTACCCACAGGCACGTCACCAGCAAATGCCAGATGATCCATGTTAAATACGACATCTGCCTTTTCCAGTGCCACTGGAATCCCGACTACAAGTTTATGCTCGCCTTTCTTGTCTATGATTTTTTTTCATAACCGCATCTCCTTATTTAAGAGCGCGTTGCACGATGCAAGTTTAGGCTGAACGCGAGTGGTTAAGGCGGTGACCTAAATACGGTCACCGCAAAGAGGTACACTCGCCCCCAGCATTCAGTCAGATCTCTATTCCGTCGTTTTGCCGTCGAAGTGTTCGTTGTCCTTTTCCGCTTCGGCACGTGTATGGTGGACAACGCCGTCACGATGATTCGGCGGTGCATATAGCGTATAGAGTTTGAGTGGGACATTGCCGGTATTGATGATGTTGTGATTTGCTCCGGCAGGCACGAGCACGGCGAATCCCGCGCTGATCGCTGTGCGAACACCATCGAGAACGGCCTCTCCCGTACCTTCCTCCACCCTAAAGAACTGATCGAGTTCATGCACCTCCATCCCGATCTCCTCTTTGGGCTTCAACGCCATGACAACCAGCTGACAGTTCCTGGCCGTGTAAAGCACATGGCGAAAATCTTCATTCTTGACAGCGATTTCTTCGATGTTTTGTACAAAACCTTTCATGGTAACTCCTCCAGTTGACGACTTTAACATCGTCATTTGTTAATTTGCCTCACAGAAGAGGCATCTTTTTTCTGACGTCCAACACAAACCTTCATCGGTGCGCCGCTTGCGGACCAGCCGTTGAAGCAACATGTTATACGGTGAATTCCGCAATCCTTTACGTGCCGTCATCAGCTGACGTTCTGTAATGCAAATTCCCAGTTGATCAACTTGTCGAGCACGGCATTGGCATAGTCGGCACGTCGGTTCTGATAATCCAGGTAGTAAGCATGCTCCCACACGTCAATAGTAAGTATTGGCGTGAAGCCCATTGTCATAGGGATATCGGCATTGGCGGTTTTCACCACCTTGAGCACGCCACTCGCGAGAACAAGCCAGGCCCAACCGCTCCCGAACTGTGATAGAGCTGTGCTGGCAAGCTCTTTCTTGCAGGCGTCAACGCTTCCGAAAGATGCCTCGATTTTCTGCTTGAGCGCAGCAGGCGGTTCGCCACCTCCCCTGGGTGTAAGACTGTTCCAGTAGAACGTGTGGTTCCAGGTTTGTGCCGCGTTGTTGAAGATGGCAGTTTTTTCCGGCTTTCCTGCGGTACTGGTGATGATCTTCTCCAGGGTCAGGTCGGCATATTCTGTTCCAGCGATCAGCTTGTTCAGGTTGTCCACATAGCCTTTGTGGTGTTTCCCGAAATGAAAACTCATCGTTTTGGCTGTTATCACTGGCTCCAATGCGTTTTCCGCATACGGAAGGGGGAATAAGACGTGGGGCGAGGCTACGACTGGCGCGCTCGGGGAACTGTTATTATCTATCTTGTTCATTTTGGTCTCCTTATGGTTCGTGGGTTTTCACGTGAATCCATTACTTCATTTTCTTGATCTCTGCTTCTGAAAAGGGTGATCTGTATCAATTTTTGAATGAACCAACTTTCTTGAAATCAATAAACCCTTGCTGAACGTCAACGGATGTTAACTGCACCTGCACCCGTTCACCGACATCCATGCCTTCAAATCCCTTCACGAGTTTGCCTTCCACAGGGATTGTTAAGAGCCGAACCCATGTCCCCTTTTCGGAGGCGCCTGTGACGATCGAATCGAACTGTTCACCGACCCTGGATTCGAGCAGGAGCGCGGCTGCGGATTTTTCGACGCGTCGCTCCACTTTGGTGGCCGCGTCTTCCGCCTCGGTGCAATGGGTGGCCAGATCATCCAACTCATTTTTGCTGTACGGCGAAGGCTCACCATTCAGAGCCGCTTTCAGCAAACGCTGGGTAAGCAGGTCGGGATAGCGGCGGTTTGGGGCAGTGGAGTGGGAATAATCCTTGACCGCTAGACCAAAATGGCCTGGGGCATCTCCATCAGGGAGTTCGGCGACGTACTCACCATTTCCTAAAAGTTTGATCACCGCCAGGGATAGATCGGGGAAGCGAAGCGGATCCGCGACCTTTTGCTTCACAAGAAACTCTTCCAATGCTTTTGAATCCGGGTCAGGCGGAAGATAAAATTTGTGATCCGCGGCAACTGCAACAATCCGTTCCCAGCGTTTCGGCGTTTGCACCACGCGGCGGATAGAGGGGAATTTCATTGCTGATAGGTAGCGTGCAGTCACACCGTTTGCCGCGATCATAAAATCCTCGATGATCTCCTTGGCGCGGTTCTTTTCCTCGATCTCGAGTAACTGAATTTGATCGCCGTCGAAGACCGGCTTGGCCTCAATGGTTTCCAAACTCAGCGCTCCGTTAACATGGCGAAGTTTCTTCATACTTTGGGCGGTTTTATCCTGCAATCGCAGATTTTCCTCGAGTCCGGGGGTGGAAGATACGGCTTCGGGTATTTCTTCATTTCCATCCAACCATGCGGCGATACTGTTGTAGGCTAACTTGGCATGATTGCGGACTCGCGCCCTATAAATCTGAGAATCCAGAAGAGACCCGTCTGTGTCAATTTCCATTTCCATTACAAGGGCCAGGCGATCCTCGTTGAGATTTAGTGAAGTCAAGTCTGTGGAAAGTTTTTCGGGAAGCATCGGGAATATCTCGGCGGCAGTATAGACCGAGGTGGTATTATTCCGGGCGTGATCATCAATTGCGGAGCCTTTTTTGACGAAAGAATCCACATCCGCGATCGCAACCATCACCATGACCTTACCATTGGGCATGGCCTCGGCAACGGTGAGCTGGTCCAGGTCGCGCGAGTCATCGTTGTCAATGGAAGCCCACAGCAGGTCTCGCAGGTCGCGAAGCGGCTTGCCATCCGATGCCGCTGAACCTGAAAGCCGTTCAAGTTCGTCGAGCGCTTTGGCGGAAAAATCGGGGTGCAAACCGCGTTCGAGCATGGCCCGCCGCGCGATGCTCTGCAACAGCCCGCGATGGTGTTGGTTATTGGGTTGCAACTTGTTCATGTACTGTTCCTCTTACGCCACTTTGATCTCATTGCCGGTTATAACTTGATAATCAGTCCGTCTGTCTCTGCTTGTTCTTCCCTACCCATCTCTATCCGGTTACGCCCGGTCTGCTTAGCGCGGTACAGCGCCATATCCGCCGAGCGGATTACTGCCATGCCCGTTGAGCCATGATCCGGGTACAGCGCCACGCCGAACGACAGGGTGAGGCCCTCCAGCAGTTGACCGTTATGCTGGATGCGCAGTTGTTTGAGCCCATCCTGTAATAATTCAGCGCGAGTGCGCGTTGTCAGCAGTGTTGCCCCTGGAAGGATGAGAATAAACTCTTCCCCGCCGAATCGGCAGGCAATATCTTCACGGCGTATGTGTGCAAGCAGAAAGCTGCCCAATTCACTCAGCGCCGCGTCCCCCGCCTCGTGGCCATAGTTATCATTGATTGCTTTGAAGAAATCAATGTCAATCATGATGATCCCCACCGGTTGATGGTTACGCTGCGCCCGTTGAACTTCCCGTTCCAATGTTTCTTCGAGGTACCGCCGGTTGAACAGTCCGGTGAGCGGGTCGCGGATCGCTTGCTGGCGCAGTGTTTCGCTCAAATTCAGGTTGGCCAATGCCAACGCGGTGGTGTCAGCCACGGTGAGCGCCAATTGCTGTTTGGCCAGGGTCATGTGGAGGTCGCTTTTGTCCTCGTTCTGCAAAGACAAAACACCGACTGTTTTTCCATGGGCTATCAAAGGTATGCACATGTGGGCGGCGGCGAGGCCGTCAACTGAATGAGAACAATGGCTGGGATATCCCACTTCAGCCAAATGTGCCTGACCGTTCTGCAGAACCGGGCAATCGTTCGGCAAGAATGCAGTCAGGGTGTTTTGGGCTGGAGAGATTCCCCAAACAACCACGGGTTCGCAAATATCCTGCGAAGGGTTGAGCCTGAATAACGTGCCTGCTTCCTCGGGGAATAACTGGGCGCAGGCTTGCTCGGCGATGGCATAGACTTCTTCAGTCGTGAGGCTGGCCTGGAACGACGCAACCATCTTGTTGAGCAGGGAAATTTCGAGGTTGCGCTGTTCCAGTTCCGTCAGATTGCGCACTAATATTTCGCTGGCATCCAGTAATGCATCTTCCGTACTCTTGCGGTCGGTAACATCACGCGCCACCCATAGCGTGCTGTTCTCAGTCATGGAAGAGATGAAAGTCTCAAACCAGAGCGGATGTTCGCCAATGGTCAGTTTATATTCAACCTTGAGAGTCTGTTGCGTCTCCAACACTTTTTGGACGCTGGAAAGAAGTGTTTCGGCCTCTTCCGGCGGGAAGACATCCCGCAAGGTTTTGCCCAGCAGTTCCTTGGGCGGTTTGTAGAGCAAGCCGGGGTCGGTGGGGGCGATCTTGCGATAGACGCCGTCGCGGTCTATCACCAACACCACATCATGCATGGAGGCAAACAGAGCGCGCAGTTCGATCTCGGAGTCGGCCAATTGTTGTTCCGCCTGTTTGCGCTCGGCGAGTTCGGTATTCAATTGACTATTTACAGAATATAGTTGATTCGCGATATATCGGGCATATATTGTATTAGCCAGGATTATCACAACGATGATTGTTCGCACATAGATTTCATATGGCTCAGGATCTAACAGTTGACTGAGGAATGTTCCCTCACGAAACAAGTAAGCATCTATGAGGATGTCCACACACCAAAAAAGCAGGATGAAACCAACCCCGACAAAAACTATCCTCCTACCAGTGGTTTTGAAGATTTTTTCTTGCATTATCTTTTCTTCTCGCATTATTTTGTAAACAGTTCACAGCATTCGAAGACACGATGGGTAATGGATAGTTACAATTACAATTCACATCTTCCGACTGTCTTCAAGAGCCGCGAGACGCGAGGCGTATCATAACGTGCCATAGGCGCAAACGGCTTTGTCAAACGCTAGTACCGGCGTATCTTGGGGATGTAAAAATAAAGCTTGTTAATTGTCAATCATTTAAACCTTTCACGCTCAACCAACATGCAGTTCGGCCACCTGGCGGAAATGGAAACCGTAGATTGCAAACGTGATCGCTAGGGGAAACAGACGCGGACGCCGGAACAGGGTCCAGAAAAAGAGCCGCCAGTAGTGGGCGCGTTCGACGCCGCGGATACCCAATTCGTAAATGGACCGCCACAGCGCCAGGATATATTGCGGATCCCATTGTGCTCTGATCCTGTGCGGCTGGTATTCGCGAAGGAAGGTCAAAACACGCTCATAATAAAATTTAGGCGCGTAGAGATGGTGCAGAACCTTACGATAACCTTCCCGGAGTGGTTCCAGCCCCATCTTGGGAATGATGTTGGTCGAGCCATCCACGTTATCGCCTGAAAATTCTTTGACCAGGCGGCCCTCCTTTTGCATACGCTCGTACAGCCGCGTTCCCAAAGGAGCCTGCAATAACCCGACCATGGCTGTCACAATGCCGCTTTTTTGAATGAAGTCAATTTGCTGTTGGAAAATCGAAGGGGAATCATTGTCAAATCCAACGATGAAACCACCCTGTACTTGAAGACCGGCGCGCTGGAGTTGTTTGACGCTCTCCACCAGGTCGCGTCCCTTGTTTTGACTCTTACTGCACTCGGTCAGACTATCTACATTGGGCGTTTCAATCCCGACAAATATCGTATCGAACCCAGCCTCCACCATCAACTGCATCAGTTGCGGGTCATCCGCCAGGTTAATGGAGGCTTCCGTGCTGAACGGCATGCCGGTTTTTCCCTTGCGCCATTCGATCAACGCTGGAAGCAATTCGGTCTTGATCTGCTTTTTGTTTCCGATAAAGTTGTCATCCACGAAAAAAATGCTCTTGCGCCAGCCAAGCGCATAGATGGTATTCAACTCGGCAATGATCTGTGCGGCGGTCTTGGTGCGCGGGCGATGCCCCAGCAACGCAGTCACATTGCAAAAGTCACAGTTGAAAGGACAGCCGCGCGAAAACTGAATACTGATCGTCTCGTAATGTCTGAGATCCGCCAGTTCCCAAAGCGGGATGGGGGTTTGGTGGATATCGGGGAATTCCTCGGACGAGTAAACGCGTCGAGCCTGACCCGCTAACAGGTCCCGCACAAACGGCGCTAACGTCTCCTCAGCTTCGTTCAAGACAAAATGATCCACGTCTGGGAATTGCTCGTGTTCCATTGTGAAAAGTGGTCCCCCTGCTACCACTTGCACGCTGGCTGATTTACAGCGGTGGATTACAGCGCGCGCTGATTCGCGCTGTACTATCATAGCGCTGATGAAAACATAATCAGCCCATGCCAAATCTTCATTCGTGAGGCTGGATACATTGAGGTCAACAAGCCGTTTTTCCCACTCAGCAGGCAGCATGGCTGCAACGGTCAACAGACCCAGAGGGGGCGCGCCGGCCTTTTTTCGAATAAATTTGAGCGCGTGTTTGAAACTCCAAAAAGTGTCTGGAAATTCGGGATAAACGAGTAGGATTTTCATACCTACCTCCTTTCAAAGTCTAATCTCCCTTTTTACGTTTTTTATTCGATTCGGCCGGGGGATTCGTCCCTCCCCTGTTGGGTGCGCCGCTCTTGTCTTTCACGAGCGAATGTACAGGCGAGCTGTCACCAGTGCGGGTATTGGAATATCCGCCAATGCTGTCTGTGGAAATTGGTCTTGATTTTTTAGGCTTGCGTATGCTGACACCTTTGCGTCCCATGTTTTCTCCTAAATCGATAATTTTTTAAATCTCTGGTTGGGTCATGCCGATACTTGAAACTAACCATCCGTCTTTTCGAATAACTCCCTGATGTGTTTGATTCTCCGCCGAAATACTTCGTGTTCCTCGACGACCCGTTTATTGAATTTATCTTCATCGATAATCACGATGTCGGGCAGATCTTGCGCAGAGAGCCGTGAGGCGACATCGTCTCTAAGTTTTATATCGTCAAATATTTTCAAGAAAGCTCCGACACCCTGGCGCACCAGCAGTTGATCATCAACCATTGCAGTGTTGACAGGCGGGGCAGGCGTGACTTGCTGGTTTATCCATCCTGGTGCGGGCTCCTCTTTGTAGACGACACCAACCAACAGCCTGTCGCCATCCAGGAAAGGGAAGTCGATATGCGTCGGTAGTTTGCCGAGCGAGCCGCGGTCCAGGACAAAGGCATAGCGCAGATCATCACTGTTGCAGGATACTATTTGCACTTGCAGTTCGTTTGCGAGATCATGTAATACGCGTGGATCGAAGTAGTCTTTGAAGGGGATGGATGTATGCGCAGCAATATGTTTTTTGTTAAGTACGCCAAATAGCACGATCATGTTGGTGTCCGGATCTTGCGTTAATCGCCAGCGTTTAAATCGCGGCAACAACCCCCATTTTGTCATAACGGTTGCTACTTGAGTTCTGATGCGCCGAACTTTTTGATCGAAATATCGCGGATCAATTATTTGTGTCATCATTTTCATTATCTTTCTCATCATTTATCTGCAATTGATCTTTGACTTCATCCAGCCATTGGCGCACCTGATCATCCGGCTTCGTGACCTGATAACCGTCATCGATAATTACACTTTCAAGATAGGGTGGCTCATGGTGATGATGAGGTAGGACTTCAACCGCGGGTGCCGGCAACTTTTCAATCGGTTCTTCGAGAATCCGCTGGTTGGCTTGTTTGATTTTTAGCCAGCGCCAGAACCCCCAGATGGTCAGACCCGCCAACAGGATAAGGAAGATCGGAAAGCACCACGTCCAGAGAAAAGCAATCGGTCCGCGTTGTTGTTCATCGCGCTGTCGTTCTTGGTCAGCATACCATTGTGATGTTGCGGCGGCGGACTGGGTTTGAGTGGCGATATTATTGGCAATGGCAGTCTGAGTACTTGCAGCAAGTTCGTCTTTATTTTGTTGATTCACCAGGGCTTGCGCGTTAGTAGTCGCCAGGTCAGCCATTTGAGTCTGGCGAATCGCATCCTGGGTCAGCGCGGCGCTCTGGGTTGCCCCGGCCGAATCCAGAGTTGCCTGTGCATTGGCGCGCTCGATTGCCGCGGTGGCCGCGATCTGAGCTGCAATAATATTGGCATTGTTTTGCTCCTGGGTTTGGGCGGCACTCAAGGTTGCGTTGGCTGAATTTATGGTTGCCTGTGCGTTGGCACGCATAATTTCAGCAGTGGCCGCCGCCTGAGCATCAGCACCACTTTTTTCCTGGGTCAGCAAGGCCGCCAGGGTTGCTTGTGCGCATGCCTCGCAGGGGACATCTGTTTGTAACGGCGTAGCCAACAACATCCTGTCCGCGGACGGAGTATCTGGCTGCGTTCCACAGGCGGCCAGGGTGAGTGACATTAATAACAATGCCCAAATAATTGCAATATGTAGATCGCGGTGCAAAGTATGCATGTTATTACTTCAATCCGGCAACAAGAAGAAGGTACCAGCTGTTATCAGCAGGACCACCTGATTAGTTGACGGGAACTTATACGGCATCTTTCAGGGTTTTGAGAATCATCACTCTTATCACCTTGTGAGCCGGTTTGGCCTTGTAGATCATTGGCTCCTTGGTAAATGGGTTAACGCCCTCGTGCTGGGGCGTGGCAGGCTTATCAACAACTTTCAGCCTAAGCAGGCCAGGGATAAGAACCTCGCCCGGCCCCCCCTTGCCAAGTTGCTCGGCAACCATTGCGTTGATCGTATCGAGCGCTGACGTGGCTTGATTCTTGTTGAGGCCGCTTTTCTCGGCCAGGATAGTCACGAATTGTGACTTGCTCATTCTTTTTTCAGTCATTCCGTATCTCCTTTGTTTCTCAATCGTTCTTTTGATGGTAAGGAAAATTTTTATTTCGCGTCGGATCGCGAAATTTCCTTCACCATGGTAGCGGTTTTTTCAGGCTGATTAACGCGCGTTGCCACATCTGCCTGGGCAATAATTCCCAGGATCTTGTTATCATTGTCCACGACAGGGATGCGGCGTAATTGATGCTCGGACATTGCATCCAGTGCTTTCTGCAGAACATCGTCAGCATGGCAAGCCACCACTTTACGCGTCATCACTGCATCCACTTTTGTGGATTTGGCATCGCGCCCTTCAGCCACGATCATCAAGGCCAGGTCGCGATCGGTCACGATACCGACCAATTTTCGAGTCTGCTCGTTGTCAATCACAGGGATCGAACCGACGTTCCCGCTCTTCATCAGTTCCGCTGCTTTCGCCACCGTATCATTGGGCAGGCAACAGACTGGGGTTTTCGTCATTACTTCATTACACGTTTTCATAAAGGATACTTCTGCGAAACGGAATTTTTTATGCTTTTGGTTATATAACAAAACGCCGATCGAAAGTAGGAATACTAGAGTTACAACAATGACGTATAACATTGGAAAACTCCTTTCCCGTATAGCATACGAAGGGGCAGCCGGACCGGCTGTCCCTTCACTTTCAACTACACGCTCAGCGGATCTAGATGACCCCTAACAGATTTAATACGACGAGGATGATCGCGATGACAATCAGAGTATGAATCCAACTGCCCGTTTTCGGGAAGCTGGGACTGATATTGCTGCCCAAAAAGCCGAGCAGCCACAGAATGACCAGAATTACGATGATAGTCCACAACATGTTATTTCTCCTTTTTGAGCTCTTTGCTCAATATTCATTCTACAACAACCACTCCCCAGTCACATCCATCGGCTGGGGAGTGTTGTTCTCCGCCACTTGGGGGAGAAGATCAGAAGCAGGTATTGGCTGATTCGAAAACCTACTAATCTCCAGATGCAATAAAGCTGGCAGGGACGCAAGTAAAGCCCAGACCGACCGAATATGAGTCTGTCACGCCATCCTGGCCCGGACTGAATTTGCCGGAAGCATCTAGCAGGTCCAGGTCAGGGGAGACCGCAATCATCAACAGGGGATTGTTCTCAAGCTCCTGCGTGACAATTACCCCGTCATGGTCGGCATCGAAAATTGGCAGGAGGGCGTTTGCCGCATCCTGATTGTTTGTGATGATTTGATTGAGTCCGCTGGCAATCGCTGGGAGAAGATTGTCGCGGAAATCGTCGACTGTCACGCCGCCGCCCAGTTTTCCGTTCGAACAACCCTTCGCGCTGGTATCGGCTTCGAGACGCACCCCGATCAAATTCACCTCAATCGGCTGGCCTAGTAAAAACATCTGGATGCGTGCCGCTCCCTGACCGCCTGTAAAGTGGCCGTTCGTAAGGGAACCAATAATCGGCGAGTTGGCAGGCACAGCGGAATCGACCGTGAAATTGTCCGCGCCATCGAAGCGGGGTGCCGACTGGGCCTTTTGGCCCAGGAATATGGACCACGAAACACTCGAGTCGTTCAAGGGATCATCCGCCTTCACCACGTGAAGCGAAACCAGATGACCGGAGCTAACTTCCTGATCGAGGGTCGATTGCAAATTAAGGTTTGGGGCTGCAGAGGTGAGCAAGGTGAGCAGCTCTCCAAACTTATTATCGGGTTTCTGTTGTGAATCTTCGTCTATGTTCAAGGCAAAATCCTGTGTTTGCGCCTGAGTTGTCGGTATCAGCAGTTTGTTGGTGACAAAATGATATTGTACGCCTGTGGCAGGGGGAACCGCCGGGGTTTGTGTCGGCGCGGGCGTTGGTTTGATCACATTGCAGGCAACCAGCAACAAAATCAGGCTGGTACTTGCAACAACAAAAACATTATTCTTTTTCATGCTTGATCTCCTGTTTTGGATCGTGGGTTGCTCATGATGATTTCTGTGCCCTCATCAATAAGCAGGAAGCATACAACCGTCAATGTTATTCCGTCACTGACAGCCATAGGTGATCGTGCTGGAACTTGCCCGCCATTCCGTGTTGAAGGCTTCAACGAAATAACTCAATGCTTTTCCCTTGGCAACGAAAGCGACATCAACATAATATGTGGAATTTGGCGCCAAGGTCGCAATGGCCTGCTCATCCCGATAGACTGTATAGCCTTCTTCGTTTTCGGAGCGATCATCCCAAGTCAGTTCCATTGTCATGGTGCCACCGCCAGCAGAAAATTCGCAGGTGTAGGTATAAATCGACCAGACCGGAGTATTGGGTGGAAAAGGCGTGGATATTGGCAGGGCAGGCCCCGTCGGCGTGTCATATGTTGGCATGACGGCGGCTGTTTGGGTCCGGGCGTTACCATCTTGTAAGGTTTTCACAACAACGAAGCCAGTTAGGTTCTGGCTGATTGTTTGGGTTGACATGCCTGATTCAACTGACAGGTTGCAGGCTGAAAGAGCAGTCATAAGCGAAAGAAATATGGAGAGAAACTTGAACATTTTCAATCTTGCCTTTGTAATTGCAACGAAGGTAAATTCAGTACAATTCAATTCACACGAATCTGTTGAAATACGGTGACTCGTGTTGGTTACTATAATCATAAACACAACAAGTCCCAACCGCATCCATCGGTCGGGGTGTGTTGTTCTCCGCCACTTGGGGGAGAACCCTGATGTTGCCGCCGCATATATCCAATTAATTTTTTATTGACGTATTTTGGCTGCCGTTTCTTTTGGAGACTGTTTGAGTTGGAAATAAGCAACGCTTAGGTAAGCGCCAAAGAGAAAAATGAGACCGCTCAAATATGCCCAGGCGAGAAAGGCGATAATAGTTGCCACTGAGCCATAGATCAAATTCGAGATGGAGAGGTAGGTGGAAACAAAAGATAGGAAGGCTTTCTTGGCCAACTCCCATAGAAGCCCAGCCCCGATCGCGCCGGGTAATATCTCTCGCCAGGTGGAGACCCCGTGCGGGAGCAGCATATAAAGTGCCATGAACATGATAACATCGAGTAAGACAGCCAGCACCAGACTGACACCTCCCGTCATCGAGATGATCGAGTCTGGTAACAGGGTGCGAAGATGGGCAAACATACTCCCGGCAAAGGAAGCCAGGAAAAGAATCGGTCCCACGAAGGTCAGGACGAATAATATGGCTAGGCCGCGCCGCTTCCAGACGGCACGTCGTTGTTTAGCACCCCAGATTTGATTCAAGGTGTGAGTAAAAGTATAAAAAACTGTTGAGGCGGACCAGATCAGACCGAGCAAAGCCACGCCGGCAACTGGTCCGCGCGCCTCGATAATTTCATCAATATTTTGCCCCAACAACTGGCCCATAGCCGGTGCAATAAACTCCAGCCTTTGAATGATGATTTGCCGGTCTACGGCCGGGCCAAGGATATAGCTGGCAATGGAAATACTTAGAAGGGTAATGGGAAAGAGGGAGAAGAGTGCGAAATAGGCAATCGCCGCGGCAGTAATCGCAGTATCAGGCTTCAGGGCTTCATTTGTCGCGCTCGCCAACATTCCTAACCACCCGCGAGTGCGTGCATTGATCTTATTTCCAATGCGGACAATCTGTTGTCCAAGTTGTGCAAAATACTTATCCATTTTGGGTTAGGTCATTCTATATTTGTTCATAGTTGCAGATTACCCATTTTCGCTTGTTAAGGCTGGGGCAGGTGAAATGGATTGGACGGTTCAGCAGGATGGGTCAATTGTAGTATTGGTTCAGCTTTTTCAATCAGATGGGTAAGCCGCTCCATGCTGCTGGTCACCAACCGCGGAGGCTTTTCCTTCATCTCCCGGATGGCAACCTCCAGTTGCGCCTGCCGTTCTTTGAGATCCGAAACCTGGGTAGCAACTCCGACGGCCAGACGGTTGCTGACCAAAAGATTCCACAGGATTTGACTCACAACAGACAGAGGCGGCGCTACGAGGATGCCGACAAGACCAAAAGCATCCGCCATGGCCAGGATTATGATCAGGGTCAGGATCGGATTATTCCATTTGCGCCTGTAAAGGCGCGGCTCTACCCATACTTGCAGGGCAATTAGGACAACGAGTGTATATAGAACGGTAAACAGACTGAGTTGTACACTGGTCAACAGTCCAATGGTCAGTGGCAGAATAATCGCCAGAGGTGCCCCTATTACGGGAATCAACCACGCCAGCGAGCCAATCAGCGCCAGAAGCGTTGGATAGGATGACCCGAACAGCCAATAACCGAGACCTAATAGCAATCCTGCCAGAAGGCTTTGGATGATTTCGCTGCGTATGTAGGCCCCAAGATCAGCCTCGATGGTGCGCCAGATACTCCGCGCTCGTTTGCGCTGTCCAGAGGGCAGCAACGAGAGCCAGAGTCTTTCAAAATGAATTTGGTTGATACTCCAATAGATGCTCAAGAACAAAATGACGAGCGCACCTGCCACAACACCGCCAAAATCCTGCGTAAAGCCTAACACAGCGGGCAGCACAAGCTGACCCTGTTCGCCGGTTACTGCTTCAAAGAGTTTATCCGGCGTAGGCAGCCATGTTGCCAGCGTTAGTTGGAACGAACCGCCTTCCAGCCAGGGCGGCAAGTTCCAGGCATTTTGCACCGAAAGGGTTTGACTTAATTGTTGAATATCACCGATCAAAAACCTGCCGACCAGATATGGTGCGAAACTAAAACCACCAAGGCCAACCAGACACAACAAAACCAAGGCTAGGCGCGTTACCAGGTTGCGTCTGGCCCAGCCTTTAAAAAACGGGCGAACCGTTGCCGCAAGTGCGAGTGAGATTAGAACGTAAACAACCACAATGTGAAACTGCCACAGCACCACCAGCACCAGCAGGGTGGTCATAACCGCCGCAACAGAAACCACCAATTGCTTTGTCATGGCGTATCCGTAGTACTGGCTTGAGCTAAAAGCATATCAAGGTCGGTTGTGATGGCTTCGATCTCATCCATTACCTGATCGATCTGCTTAACCCTTAAGTCTGAGCCCCCTTTCTTAAGACGCGCCTGTTTGCGCAGATCCTGCGCCAGATCCTGTGCTTCATAGCGCAGGCGACTGGAATAATCGCGTCCGGCTGAGGCTTCCGGTTCCATTGCTTCCGGGTGAAAGACGAAGCGATCTAGTAAGAGTTGAATGATCGCCGCCATGGGAATTGCCATGAGCGCTCCGGCAAGACCGAAAAAAGAGCTAAAAGCAAAGATCGCTAGGAGCGTGACGAATGGATTGACGCCCACTGCCTTGCGCATAACGCGCGGCACCAGCAGGTTGTTTTCCAGCTGCTGAATAACGATCGTCACAATGATGACCCAAATCAACTTGTCAGACCCGATGGACAGTCCAACAAGCGCCGCGGGAATGGCGCCAAGCAACGGGCCGATCATTGGGACAGCTTCCAGCACACCTGCGATAAGCGCCAACGCCAGGGCATTGGGCAAGCCGATGAGCAGATAAGCGATTAGCGCCATGATACCTATGACCAGGCAAAGGATGCCTTGTCCAGCTATGTAGAAACCAACCTTGGTCTCCATGGCTGATATCAGTTCGTGAACACTTTCCCGCTTTTGTTGTGGGACCAGCAACAACAACGATTGGATCGTTCGCGGTCCATCAAGTGTCCAGTAAAAAGTTAGTACCAGAATAACGACAGCGGTAAAACTTCCCTTTGCTGCCAATGTTATGTAGTCCAGAACCTGCTCCGCCGAAGCCAGCATCTCTTCTCCCGTTTGTGGCACGGGTTGTAAGCCGGGTAATGTTGCGGGGAGAAACTCACTTAGACGCAGGATCAACGGATCGGGATAATTAACCATCCACTCGCGCAGGTTTTGATAGTAATCCGGTATCACGGCTGAAATTGTTATTCCCTGCTCGATGATCAATGGGAATAACAACAGAATGAAACCGATCAATAAGACCAGCAGCAGAATGTAGACCAAAAGAACGCCCACGATCCTGGGTAATCCACGCTGATGCAGCCAGGCTACGGCCGGCCTGATAACTGTGCCCATCACAATGGCGATGAATAATATGAAAACCACCTGGTAGAACCGATAGAGAAGCCAAAATCCAAGGACAACGGAAGCGAGCACCAGAGTCGCCCACACGACCCGCTGGAATGTCCATTCATATGCTGGCAAAGGTGAATGAAGCGTCATCTTATGAACCTGCAGAATCCAACAAGGCCGCGAGAATTCCCCACACTGATCCAAGTACAACACCTGCAATGACATCTCTTGGATAGTGCGCGCCGACGTAGATGCGCGTAAAACCGACCAGGGCGGCTACTGCATAAAGAACAATAATGGCTGGCATTCCAGGCTGGAAGTGATGGATGAACAGCGTCATCAGGAAAAATATCTGGCTTGTATGACCGCTGGGAAAGGAATCACCTTTTTCCCGCCAACCGATCACGCGTGCTTTATCGAGAGAACGAAATGGACGGTCGCGTTTGGATAACGCCTTGATAATTTCAACCAGCAACCAAAGTGTGAGGGTGCCGAAGATGATCATAATGGCGAGGCGGCGATCGTTCAGGATAAAAAAAAGGAATGCGGTCATAAATGCGGTCAGCATATTGCCAAGCTGTGTTACAAGCCACATGATGCGATCCAGCCATCCAGGATAGCCCCACATATTGAGGATCATAAAAACCCGGGTGTCCAGGCGGTGACCGGCGCTCCAAATCAAGGACAACGTGATCATGGCAAAAAGTAAAAGCAAAACGAACAACCCGCGTTGGGCGCTCAATGCCGCCCAAAGTGACGCCCGTGTCTCGTCCGGCAGCCAGACGAGGAACAACATCAGCCCCGTTACCAGGATGATCAGGAAGACAGGGCGTCGTCTGTTGGCAGACCAAAAAGAAGCCTCGTGTACCTGCACCGGTAAAGGCGTCTGCTCGGAACCGCTAGCCATTGACTGCCGCCTTTGAATCCGTCAACTTGGCGGTGTCCCGCTGTCCAGTAAGCGCGGAACCGGCCATCACCGTCAGGGCGCGCGGATGGACATGAACGGACAATGTCCCCTGACCTAACGGATTACCGTCGGCAAGGATGGGCATTTGCGGCTTGGAAACGATCCTCACATGCTTGGCGCGGTAATGCTTGATACCGGAATCTCCCGCCGGGCCGCCGCGCGAAGACACTGCATAAGAAAGCATGTTCAGTTTGCTCATGTCTGAAAAAGTGAATACGTCGAGACGGCCATCCTTGAAGGATACTTTGGATGAAATCTGGAAGTGTGGTCCAAGAAAGGGCATATTTGTGATTAACATCATGTGCGCCGTGGTAGTGAGGTGTTTATGCCCGTCCAGAATCATGCGCAGCCGCGAGGGTGTTGCGGAGATAAATGTTGATAATAATTCCCCGATCTTTGCCAGATCGCCGTGTTGGAGATCGTCGGCCATGGGATATAGGTCCGACAAGAGGCCGAGCGCCGCGACTTCCAGAAACCAATGACGGGAATGTCCACAGTGGACTCGCCCTACATCGATCTTCAACCGCCGTCCGTGACGCAATAGGGAAACAGAATTGACGATATCTCCGGTGATCCCCAGATTGAAAGCGACATTATTTCGCGTGCCGGTCGGGATGATGCCGAGGATCGCATCACTTTCAACCATGGCGCCCACGACGCTGTCGATCGTCCCGTCGCCGCCCGCCACGACGATCAGTTTGATGCCCGTCTTAATGGCGTCTTGCACAACCCTTTCCAGATCGCTGTCCGGGCGCACGGTATGAACCTCGGGCAAAATCTGCTGATCCTGCATCTCTGAAAGGATGCTGACAAGTTGCTGAGGCGAGTCTTCCGGCCGACCGGAGCCTGCATTAAAGATCAATTTTGCCCGCAGTGGGCGGCGGGAGGTTGATTTGAACTTGCTTGACATGGATGCCTGCATTTCAAATCCTGATTTTGCCCAAAAAATTCATCCGGGCAGAATCTCATAAGGAGCACAGCCTCACGCTGAGAGGCTGTGCTCCAGACGAACATCGACGCAGGGTTAGCGGTTGATGATGAACAAAACACCTGCGATCAGCGCGCAGATTCCCGCGATGACATTGACTATTGCGCCAAGACCTACACCAAGAAGACTCAGGCCGGTGACGATTAGGAAGATTCCGAGCAAGATCCATTTCGCTTGATTCAAATGCATTTTATTTCTCCTTTGGGTTAATGTTGACTGGGTGATTTAACTTTCACAACACGTCGACACAGATGGGTGTCAGCCCTAGGAACTTTGGATCGCCTTTTTCCCGGCTTGCGCGGCTTCGGAGACGTGCTCCAATTGCTCGACCACCAGCGCCTGGCCTTGATGCAATAATTCTTGGGCCTTCCGGCGCCCACCCATGGTGATTTTGTCCCGGTTCGCGCGTACTTGCGCCATCGTATCTTCGATCATTTCGGTCGTCCGGTCACGCAATTCGATGCTTTTTTCCTTGATTTGCGTTCTGGTATCTTCTCCAGATTGCGGCGCCAGCAACAGCATTGTCAGTGCGCCAGCCAGGGCGCCGACCAGCAGTCCTACCAAAACGGACAGAATATTGGTGTTGTGGTATTCCGGTTCTTGATTCTCGTGGGACATTATGTTTTCTCCTTTTCGTCTGAGGGCGGTATGTGTTTGTTACGATGGCCGGGTTGAATACGCAGGTCAAACCACCTGGCCAGAGTTCACTTGTAATGTTGATTCCGAAGGTAGATACCGGCATCCTGTTGCTCCTCTTCCGTAAATCGAGTAAGAGCGGCCAGCCAATTTAGGATGCCATGAAAGATCTGCATGACGGCAAACACGCGGGGTGCCTGCTGTGCGTCGTCTGATCCTTGTTTACGGAAGAAGAACCTGTCCATGCGTGCCTCTTTGTATTTATCGGGAAGTATGGCTCTCGCTGGTGCTGGTTTCAGTCACTGCCACCACCGGACCGCGCGGGCGGTAAAAGATTACCCAAACTATTCTTTCGATCACCCATGCGATCAAGGCATAGACTGCCATGGCAAAGAATGAGGAAAGTTCCAGCACCATGCCGCCGGCAGAAGGTGTTGCCGTCATTCCTGCAAAGGGCCAAAGGAACAGGTTGGTAAATCCATAGATCAAGGCAACAATCGGACTGTCCGGATTAGCCGCGATCAACTTCAGCCCGATACGGAGCGCGATGAGGCCTTCGAGAATGCCTAGGAACAGCCAGATCAATTGCGTGGCCTTAAAAGAGAAGATGCGTTGCTCTCGTTCCGGTTCGTTTTGTGTTGTTCTTACTTCGGATACTCTATTTTCGCTTGACATGTTAACCTTTCTTTCTGAGGCCGGTTCCGATAAACAATGGGA
The DNA here is from genome assembly GCA_003598975.1 of Anaerolineaceae bacterium. Classification (GTDB taxonomy): domain Bacteria; phylum Chloroflexota; class Anaerolineae; order Anaerolineales; family Villigracilaceae; genus Denitrolinea. The sequence continues at coordinate 32,933 of QZIJ01000074.1, forward strand.
AAACCATCCTCGCTGATGGATACGTTTTTTGTCATGAATAAATTTTACAGGCAGGGGTTGACGCTCCTGCCTGTTCAAAGAGCAAATTCAACCGCAATCAGCGTTAGCGGCGGACCATCTTAAAGATCCACAGCAGAACAACGGAGCCCAGCAGTGTTACCAGCATGGTTGGGATGGTGATGGCATCGTTGATCGTCCCGATTCCCAATAGTGGGCTGATGAAGTAACCAGCCAGGAAGGCGCCAATGACACCGACCACGATGTCGAGTATCAGGCCTTGTTGCGAATTCGTCCGCATGATCCTGCTGGCAATGTAGCCGACGATCGCTCCAGCAATGAGATAGATGATGATGTTCATTTGTTTTTCCTTTTTTTGAGAGGACACACAGTTGCCCGTGTGTGTGATTTTCGATCGCAATCCCTTCTTATGAGAAAAGGGATTAGAGTTCTTCCGCCGCGATCATTTCGCGGGGGTGGGTTGAGTTTTACTTTTCAGGGTGGCCTCATACTCCGTTACACGCTTGTCGATTTCATCGGCTGCTTTCTCACGTGTATAGCCATATTTCTCCTGAAGTATCCCGGTTAAGACCTCGAATTTGCCGGCGGCCCGATCCAGGTCATCGTCGGTAAGTTTGCCCCACCAGGCTTTGGCCTCGCCCCGGATTTGTTTCCACTTGCCTTCGAATACATCTTTGTTCATGGTTGATCCTCCTTTGGATCATTTGAAAACTTACATGTTTGCATTGGCACTTTTGCCCGTTACCTTCTCCTGGTCTGGTCTGACTCAACTTCTGCTTTTAATTTTGCCAGCCGGGTGAAATAATCCGGGAATTCCTGCATATGCGCCAGGACAAGCTTTCCAGTATGCAGCACGCCTTCGTATAAGAGTTCTGTTTCAGGGTCAATGGCACCTGGCTTATGATTCCCCATCAGGCCTTGGTGAAATTGCTCGAGATTAACCTGATCCCAATCAATGTAGAGGGATTCTCCGATGTGTCTGGCTTCATCCAAACTAATTTGCTTTCGCTTTTTCATCTGGCGGGTCCTCCAAATCCTTCAATCAGAGGCGGTTGGAACTGATTACATCCAACCGATGGAAAAGCTGTCCCAGTTTACGCCGGCGCTCGGGACAGCGATGGTGCGCCGGATTTCCAGTCTCTCATTTAGCCATCTGGCATCAGACTGTACGAACGCTCGCGGCGGCGAGGCGCAGACGTTCGGCCACACGGTCGGGCGTCTCATCTTTACTGATAAACGCATCCGCGCCCGCGGATAGAGCGGCTTGCTGACGGGCGTCCAGATGGCTGATGAGGATAATGACCAGCGCGGCCGGGCACGCCTTTCGGAGTTCGTTCAAAGCCGCAGTAGGCGAGTTGGGAAGCAGATCCCAATCAATCAACAACATATCTGTACGATTGACTGGCGCTTCAGCTAACGTGGTAGGCCAATCAGCCGCCTCGCCTACTACTTCCATCTTCAAGTCAAGTAATAGCACGCGCAGGGCGGAGCGTTCTTCAAGTTTTGCATCGGCTAAATATACGCGGGTCATACTATCATCCTACAATGGAACATCCCCGGCCGCATCCATCAGCCGGGGAGTATTTGTCTCCGCCACTTGGGGGAGATAACGAGTTCTGTAGGTTTACTACTTCTTGCAAAAATACGTAAATTTTGAGCGATAAAGCACGGGTATATTACAGCAATAGGGGGGCAGGTTTTTATTCAGCATACAGTGATTTACTGAGATGTCTTTTATTTACCCGCTTCACTGTCGAGCACTGAGCGGCTTTCGGCCAGTGGTGAGTTTTCCAACGCCTGAGTAATCTGCTCTCGTAATCCTTTTTCGTCCGGCTTGCGTTTTCCGAAATTTTTGAGGGTATCCAGCAAGTAAGTGGTCATCCCCTGGGTGAGTTTTTTGAGCGCCTCCGCCGAAAGTTTCTCGCCTTTTTCGAACCAGCGCACGGCCGCGTAACCCATGACTACGGTTGTCGAAGAAGCAATCGCCGCGCTCAACAGCCAGCCCGGCAACCCACCCAGCTTGCTAAGCTCCTGAAAGAGAGACCGTCCCAGGAAGCCCAGTCCAAAGGTGGCGACCAGTTCAGATGCGCGCTGTGGGGTGATTTTGTAGTTATAAATGCGGGCGATACTGACCACCATAATTGACTGCGTAACCACCAGCGGGACAAAATCAATGACCGGCAACGGCACCAATGCAATGGCCGCCGAGATCGAAGCCGACCTGACAATAGTTTGCCAGGCGAGTTGCCAGCGGTATTCTGGTAATGCCTGTCCCAGGGCAGCGACCATCTCAGGTTCAGTGGCGGCGATTGCCAACAACACTTTGCCGATATTCTTGCCGTCTTTGGCAACGATTGGCACGATTTGATCGGGCGCCAGTCCCAGGTTCAGGGCAGCATTCGAAATGACGGCTTGCAAGACCTTGCGCGGCACCAGGTCAATCTTATTCAACGCCACCACGAAAGGCTTTTTCAGGGCAGATAGCTCGTTGAATAATTCCTGCTCGGTCTTTTTAATCCCTTGGATGGCGTCGAAAACCAGCACCAGAAAATCAGCATCCATGGATGCCGACAGAGCCTGGTTTTTTTCCTGCTCGCCCACGCTCCCCACTGCATCCGCGCCGGGTGTGTCGACCACGGTAAACAGAGCCGCATCGGCCTGTTGATTTTCCCTTGTTGTGCCTGGCAAGGGGCCTACAACGGCCTGGTCTCTTTTGTTCTGCACCAGTTGATTGTACAGGGTAGATTTGCCGACGTTGGTCGGACCAACAATGACTACCCGGTGCTTGCGGCCAAAAGCTTGCCGGATCTGGGCGGTGGATAACTTGACCAGCAGTTTTACCAAATTCGTATCCGCTGGGAAACCAGTTAATAGTGACAGGAAACCGGCCTTTTCATTGGGTCCCAATGCATCCCAGATATTGCGTACTGTCGCCTGAACATCGGGGGGAAATTGTCCGAGAATATCATCAAATAGCGTCATGTGTCACATCCAACGAATTATGCTCTTCTGTCCAGACGATGCGGTAAGGCAGTTTTTTGTCATAACACAACCCATCGGTGGACAACCCTTTTTTCACTTCATGGTTTCGGCACACCTGCCCTGGCGGGCGGTGCCAGGGAAAACACTCGAATGCCGTCGCGTTCATCCATTACACAAGCCGTGGCTGCGTAGCGGAGCACGATCATTGTTATCCACATATCGCCTATAGCTCCACTCGCGTTGACAATTCCGCAAATAGCCAATAAAGCCACCCATGCTGTCCCTTGCAATATCCACATGCCCAAAATGACCAACGCACTGATGAAAACAAACGGCGCAAGTGAAATGACTACATAGTTGTTTCGACGATAGGCATATCCAGGAGACGTGGCATAAAACATCAGTCCTTTCCAGATAATGCCATACTTGGGGCTTGCCCCAAACATTTGCATGACCAACCCGTGCGTCAACTCATGCAAAACGAATGTCGCCACAATCCCTGCGATAGCCAAACTGATTTCGCCCAGCCCTAATCGAAAGTTACCGTCCGATGGAAGTTTTCCCACGCTGATCGCCGCGCCGGAAAAAATCATCCCAAAGATGACAAAAAGGATTATTCCAAGGATATTTAAAGCGATCACTCGCATGGGCTTTCCTGTCACTTTCCACGAAAGGACTTCCTGATAATCATCAGGTAAAGACCCCGAAGCGGGAGTGTGGTCATTTGTTATTTGCACGGAGTTCCTTAATTCGTTTTTCTAGCTTTCTACATTTTGAGACTTCCATCTTTTATACGCCCCAATTTCCTCTGCTGTGTGGGAATCACAGGCGACCAGCGGTCGTCTTTCATCGGATACGATATGTCCGCCGGGGCTGGTCACTGTGCAATCCAGCAACTTGCCGTCCGGGGTGTACACAGCCAGAACATTGAATAGTATGGCGCATACGATACAACCATGAATCTCATCTACATTTTTATTTTTGGAAGTGCTCATGATCGCCTTTCTCCTTTTGGGAGCCAACCCTTCCTTTGCCAGGAATCCAAATATCTGGGCTCGGGCCAATATTTCCCGGGAATGAAGTCGGAACATTCGACAGGAAAAATGCCCCCGCCACGATTGGATTCTGACCAGCCAAACTCTATCTCGCGGTCACAGCCTGCGCAATTCACGTAAAACTTGTCGTTACCCGGGTTCTCTTCTGACTCGAAAACCTCATAATCTTCCGGCTTGGAAGAAGAGTCGTCTTCTGCGAAATCATCGAAGTCCCCCCGCTCAACTTCGGCGTCTTGGTCTTTCTCAACTTTTTCCTTGAATTTAAAGGCCCATGTATGATCCGCTTCGAGCGGTCCCCATTCCTGCCAGGTTTCACTATCAGGTCCAGCGAGAATGTTCCAAATGCGATAAACGGTCAACTTGTGACCTCCGCAGGTTGCACAGGTAAACTCCCAGGGTTGATCGTCATTCATAGCCATACTCCTTTCATAACGATGTCAATCACGCGAGTTTAATGGTTTCGCTGTTGTTTACGGCGTTCACGAACCTGCCGTTCAACAGCATCCAAGGCGCCATCCAGCGTGAATTGAAAACGCTCGCCCTTTTCTGTTGCTGCGATATGATCTGCCCCCATATAAACGACAATCGTCACTTCGTTTATATACGACGTCTGATGCTCCTTTGCAGGCTGCTTGAAGTTAACAGCCGCGCCCGATATATCCGTGTGACCTTCCGCCAGTTTGCTAAGCCGGTCTACGGCAAGGGTATAGTATTCGTTCTCGTTTTTCTTTACGTCGTCAATTTCGTTATTAAACTCAACCGGGAAATTTGCTTTGTCCATTTTGTACTCTCCTTATCTAATAGCGGAAAACAGCAGCGATGGGCGAATCGGTTGGCATTTCATTCTGGGGAAGGGTGCAGACTGTTCCGCCATTTTGCAGGGTATTCATCGCCGTGAAATCCAGCAGCGCGAGATTGTGTTTTTTACTCTGCCCATTTGAACTGCGAGTCACTTTTCCGTCTTTGGGATTGAACGCGCCCCAAATCTGATGCTCGACGGATACGATGAGTTTGTCCACGCGCCCATTGAACGCGGCGGCGACAATTTCTTCGACGTTATCTGTCGCTTTGTCTGTACTGGCGAGTTGTTGATATTGTTCCACAGTCTTTTTCGTCTCTTGCTGGAAATGGGTTTCTACAATGCGCCAGGCCTGTTCCTGTAATTCTTCAGGGCGCAAACGCTCAGGGTTTCCGGTGATCCCTTCTTCCATGATGTTTTGATATCCGCTGACCTTGCGGTACATCGGCAACAAATAGTCAACGCCCGCCAAAACAAGCGGCGCGTTTTGTTCGCGGAGAATTTCTTTAAGGCTGGTATCCACCAGGTTGAGATATTGCTCGATCCAGACCTTCTGTTCCTCATCGCCGGGTCCCTGCCCGTGGAACATACCGCCTCCGCCGCCGGGATGCATCTGCAACGTTTTTTGTGGGTCATCCAGCCTGAGGGCTTCTTCCATATTTGCGGGTATTCCATCAGGCAGAGCGATTTGACCCACGCCGTAGCGCGTTCCTTCAAACAGTCGAACTTCATTCTGGCTGATTGCTAAAATATAATAATGCCCATTATTCGTGAACAAAGGCAAAACAGGCTTGACGTAATAGGATTGCGCAACGACGAGTAGTTCTTCAACGCGAAATGGAAGGGGATAATAATGGAAATCATCTGCTGCCATAAATACAGCCAGTCCATCGTGCTGATGATTCCAAAATTTGGAATCATCCAACAATGCCTGCGCCGGCTGGAGTAACGCGCTCGCTTCACGCGGTCCCATCCCGCCGTCCAGAAGTTGCTTTTCCGCGTCTCGAAGAAGATTCTTGAAGCGGATGGGATCCTGCTGCGTTTCCCGTCCAGCGCGATGTGTCGGCAGGAAAATAGATATGCCTGGACTTGCCGTTTGCTGCGCGAGTTCCTTGATCTGGTCCAAAGTAAGGTTTTTCATTAGCTGCTCCTTTTTTATTTACACCATGGTTAATCTCAAAACGGTCATTACTTCGCGATGATATAAACGTAACAGTCGTAAAGCAATATGGATATTAAACTCAAGTAATCCCGCGCATCAATGCGATCCCGGCTTTTCCAAATATCGCTGATTAATCTTTTCTCTTTTGGCGTATGGAAAACTTTTAGATAATTTTCCAACATTTGATCTCCTAAACGGACGAACCTCTCGTTGTCATACACTTCCGCGCTTGCCTCGAATTTGGATTTAATCTCGCTCAACAGCGCTTCGCCTTTTAGCACTCCGCCGATTTTTCTTTTTCCCGGTTCCAATATACCAAAATGTGAGTTGTGTTTATATGAAAGCGTGTTTCTTTCCGCTTGCGACAGGGAGCCAATCTGCCTCGGTGACCAAAATGTGGAATGGGTCAACAAAACACTTTGCATCAGGGACTCGTATAATCCGCTTTTGGTATGGAACTCTGGCGCGACGTAATACGCCAGACAATTCATATCCTCCAGATGCAGCAATACTTCGTGCCTTTTGTTTTTATTTTTTGGATGGATGAGGAAACGGTAATATGGAACTCCCCAATCATCCTGCAATGAAGAGGCAGTACCAATAATATGTTCGCTCAATTTGTACTGAAAGAACGTCAATACGCTTTTGGCATTCGTGTCGGTTTGGTAGATTGATTCTTTCCGCAACGAGGGAAATACGGGCGCTCCCAGCGTCAGGAAACCGTATTGGGTAACCAACTCGAAGGTGAGCGCCGTGCTGTAGGAAATATCCGTTATTTCTGGTTTCATAATTTTCTCCTTTCACAAATGGAATAGGGACTGAAACAGCGTAAAGTTTGGCTTTCTACCCCACAGCCATCCTTCGAATCTATCATATAACAAACTCTCCCAGGTCACATCCACCGGCTGGGGATCGTTCGTCTCTGCCACTTGGAGGATACTAAAAAACGGGGGACAAGTAAAATACTACATCCCCTGCACTATTGCTTGAAATACATGAATATAATTAGCGCAACAATGAGGGCTACCAGGGTTCCGCCTATATTACGAAACAACTTGGAAATTACCAGCAGGGTAAGGGTGCCTCCCAGCAACACCAACAGGAAGTAAGCCCTCGCGAATCGGAACAGTAGACCTGAAACCATATCAGATACCAAACCCTGCCTGCTATTTGCCTGCATGATGCCGCCAGCTATCTCCCCCTATTGATTAAATTTTCAATTATGATCCGCACAAGGAAGTTGATCATTTTCTTCTCCAAGACGAATGGCAGGGACGCAAGTCCGTCATATAATCGAGATTTACACGGAACATGAATTCATATTACGACGGGTACTCCCCAGCCACATCCATCGACCAGGGAGGTTTCATCTCCGCCACTTGAGGGAGGCAGGTGGGGCGGAGTTATTTCAGGAATGGCAATGCTCTGACCGCGACGCAATACGCGGATGTTGATTCTTGAGGCCAGCAGGTGAAATAGGTGTAGATGATCAGTATGATGATGAGCACCAACAGGAATCCGCCGACATTGCGAAACAACTTGGAGATTGCCAGCAGGATGATGGCGCCTCCCAGTGACACCAATAGGGCAGGGATGCTAAAGTTACCCTCGTTAATCGTGCTGACACCGAAGAGAGGACTCAGGAAGTAGCCTGCCAAAAACGCGCCTACGATGCCTACAACAATATCGGCGATCAGACCCTGCCGTTTATTTGTCCGCATGATGAGGCTGGCTACCCAGCCGATCAATGCCCCTGCAATGATCCAGACGATGAAATTGATCATTTTCTTCTCCTGATAACGACAGAAAATCTCGAGTCGGCCGCTTGATCCAGCCAAATCACTACCTGGCGGGGATTATTTTGGATCACTCTTCGAGAACGAACGTGATCTTCAACTGGACCCGGTATTCCGTGATTTGTCCTTTGTCGTCCAGTTTGACCTGTTGATTCTCGATCCATGCAGACTTGAGATTCTTGAGCGTTTTCTGGGCGCGCACGATACCTTGCTTAATGGCATCCTCAAAACTCTTGGGGGAAGACGCTATGATTTCAGATACTTTGGCGACAGACATGGTGGGACTCCTTTTGTTTGATTTGTGATTGATGCAGATTGTTCTATAATCCGAGAATCAGGTATGCACCTACAGTGATGAACGGCACGACCAACATAAACAATTTCGGGAGACACCCATTCTTTTTACTGCCTCTAGCCACCTTATTTGCCCGAATTCTTTGCCGGTAATCGCTTCCGTTGCCGGCCCCCTCTTCTCGACTTGCTCTTAGAGCGCGGCGACGCTTTAATAACCCTCCCTTGTTTGCCTTATGGGACTCCAGTTTTTTTGGCATTGGTTCTCCTTTTCTTTACTTTTTTATTATACGGTTCTCACCACCTGCCTGCATCCATCGAATGGGGAGTTTTGTTCTCCGCCATATGGGGGATGAATCAAGGTTCATTCAGGAAAGGAGGGACACATTTGGATACTTGATCACAGGTCGAGGCAAGAAAAAAGGAAGCGGCGGACCACGCGTCCGCAGCTTCCTTTACATGGGCAAATCCCGATTAACCAATGTCGGGTTTACACTGGGTTTCAAGTTGTTTTATGAACCGAGCAGCAAGAATGCCCCGATAGTGATGAGCGGCAGAGCCAGCATAAACAACTTCGGGAGGCACCCGTTTTTCTTATTGCCTTCGCCCAGTCCTCTTGCTCGAAACGGCCTCCGGTTTTCTCGAAGCAATTTCCGGTAACCGCCTAACCCACCCGCGTTGCCGGGGCCCTCTTCTCGATTCTGCTGTTGAAAATCTTCCAACTTGGCGGATTCCTCTCGTCGACCCGGTTGTTTGGAATCGTTCAATTTGCCACCGCCCTTCTGTTCTCGACCTCCTTTTTGACCGCCATGTTCCATCGAAGACTTTCCCCGGTTTTCGTGCTGGAAATCTGATTTTTTAGGCATCGTAATCTCCTTTTCTTTACTTTCTCATTGTATGGTACTTACTGTTTGTGCCGCATCCATCGACCAGGGAGGATTTGCATCCACCATTGGGGGAGTGGAAGGAAGCATGAAGCGCCTCTTCCTTGACATGAATCTTTCGCCTGTTTAGCGATCCAACGGTCCCAGATTGGCTGTTGTGGAAATCGCCAACGATTTTCCTTCCATGATTTTTGAAAACTGGCGCAATTTCCCCAACGTATACACCACAGGAATGGCCGCAAGTGTGGCCAGGTCCATCAGGAGAAAGAGAAAATGCAATTTCATGGTTTGTTTTCCAGATCAGGAAATAATCTCATGCGGATCCAAAACATTTCGAAATCTCCATTCTTGATACTTCGATTCAACCTCCCCGACCACGATCATTGGCCGGGGAGGTTGTGCCGTGTCCACGTGGGAGAGATTACGCTAACCTCCTAGAGGGAAGAACAGAAGGGTCTCCCAGATCTGTGATCGGCCTTTATTTTGATGTTGGGCAGCCGTCCTCCGGCATCGGGATGATATCGTCTGCATGGTCGCCATGACCATTCAAGCCATTCACGCTGACAGTGATCTCGTTATATGGATTGGTTGCGCTGCTGGTGGCATGGCAGATCGTGATCTTGTCGTCAACCGCCAGGCTGGAGGGGCAATCGCCCTCTGAGTTCGGGAAGACATCGCCTTCATGCGTGCCGTGACCATTTAAACCGTTAACGCTGATCTCGATCTCGTTATAAGGATTTGTTTCACTGCTGGTGGCATGACAGAACGTGATCCTGCCATTGACGATGTCCGCGGCGCTGGTGGGACAGCCATTTGCTGGCACCGGGTTGATATCGTTGGGATGCCCGCGATGCTCATTCAGTGAAGCGCTGTCGACGGCAATTTCCACATACGGATTCGCAGGGTCGCCAGTGGCATGGCAGACGGTTGTCGGGGCGCTCACCGCGCTGCAGGCCGCGAGCAGGGTAAGCGCAAGGATCTGCGCAACCGCTGCCAGCCTGCCCGTTATTTTGCCAAATTTATTCATTTGATATTCCTTTGAAAATGGGCTGAAATTTGGAATCCAGTTTTTCACTGTCTTCTATGGCACGTTGTAGTAATACAGGTTCATCTTACAATGAACACTCCCCAGTCGCATCCATCGGTTGGGGAGTGTTGTTCTCCGCCACTTGGGGGAGTGGAGGAGACCATGGATCATTTCGGCCACGATCGGGCTCTCTTTGCATGCATGGCAGGATGAGCCTGCGCCTCGAATTTAACGCGGAACCCGCGTCGACAAAATTACTGGTTTGACACAGCCACCCGGTTGCGCCCTTCGTGCTTGGCGCGATATAAAGCAGTATCAACAGATTTCAACAATGCCGCACTTGTGATGCCCTCCTTTGGAAAGATTGCGACGCCGATCGAAAGCGTGATTTCAAGCGCCTGGCCTTCGAATTGACTGTTGAGGTGCCGGGCATGCTCGCATAATCGTTCGGCGCGCTCGATGGTCACTTCCAGTGACGCATCGGGCAGGGCGATGATGAACTCATCGCCGCCATAACGGCAGGGAATATCCTGTACGCGGAAATGTCCCAGTAGCAGCTCTCCCAATTTGCTCAGAACCACATCGCCCGCAGCGTGGCCGTGGATGTCGTTGAAGCGCTTGAAGTCGTCCACATCCAGCATTATTATGCCCAGCGAATTGTGATTACGGGTGGCGCGATCTAATTCACGTTCCAGGGTCTCTTCCAAATAGCGACGGTTGAATAAACCGGTAAGATAGTCGCGAGCAGACTGCTCGCGCAGAAGAAGTGTTTCATTTTTGAGCAGGGCCTCCTGTGCTTGTTTACGTTCTGTGATGTCGCGGATATTGCATTGGATGACCTTTTCTTCTCCTACCATATATACATTGCTGACGAATTCCACTTGAACGAGCCGCCCGTCTTTCGCTCGTAGCGGCAGATCTTCATAGCGAATGTATTCATTCCTCTGCAATGCCTCGAAGGCTTCCCGGCTGGCCTCAATATCCTTGAACGCGCCCATTTCCCATAACTTTTTTTCCATGAACTCTTCACGCGAGTATCCCAGCATATCGATCAGAAAAGGATTGACATCCGCGATCGCCCCCGTCTCGGCATTCAGAATTAAAATACCATCCTGAGCCGCTTCAAATAACCGGCGATAGCGGACTTCTGAAGTTTTTAGTTTTTGCAAATCATCCATATCCGTATACCCGATCTACGATGTGTGGCTGGTTGTTGGGATCCTTTCTCTGCTGAATTTAAGCATCTAGACGCGCGAAGAGATGCTGTCATTAAACTTATAACAAATATTTCCTGGCATCATCCCCCAACCGGGGAGAGTTTGACTCCCCCAAGTGGGGGATGCCTGAATTCAATTGAGAAACTGCATGAACGCATCCACCACCTGCGGGTCAAAATGCGTTCCGACAGAGGCGCGGAGATGCTCGCGCGCTTTTTCTTCTGTCCAGGCGGCGCGGTAGGGGCGCTCTGAGATCAACGCATCCCATACATCCACCACTGCAAAGATGCGCGCTGCTATCGGGATCTGGTCGCCTTTTAATCCGCGTGGATACCCACTGCCGTCCCATTTTTCGTGATGGCAGTAGGGGATGTCGAGCGCCTTGTGCAGGTAAGCAATATGTGAAAGCAAGTCATAGGCATAGATCGGGTGCATGCGCATCTGTTGCCACTCATCGTCTGTAAGCTGGCCGGGTTTGAGCAGGATGTGATCCGGCACACCCATTTTGCCGATATCATGCAGGAGTCCGCCGCGGCGTACATTCACCAGTTCCGCCTCGCTCAAGCCAAAGGCGCGCGCCAGTTTCACCGTCATCTCTGTGACCCGCTGCGTGTGCCCTTCGGTTTCCTTGTCGCGCAAGTCGAGGGCGTGCGACCAACCCTCCAGCGTGGTCTCGTAAGCCAGCATCAACTCGGAATTACTGCGCTGCAAGTCATCGAACAATGTAAGATTGTCTATCGCAATGGCGGCTTGCTCGGCCAGAGTATGCAGAAAATCCAGCCAGTCCCTATCAGGGTTGAGCGGGCTGCGTTGGAAGATTTCCAACACACCCTTGATCTTTCCTTTCGCGATCAATGGCACCCCGTAATAGCTGGTGAAGGCCTCGCCTTTCAAGGCGCTCGCGATACGAGGGTTGTCGTCTCGCGCGGCTAGGTCTGGGATGTGGACGACAGCGCGCTTAAGCGCGGCGCTGCCGGCATATCCTTCTCCCAAACGCAGGGAATGAGCGCGCTCGAAGGCTTTGGTGCGGAAGCCGCGCCCCGTGGAAAATGTCAACAGATGCGAATCGGGATGGAAGAGCAGGATGTCGGCGGCGTCCACGCCTAACTGTGTGATGACTTGAGCGAGCACTGCCCCCAAGGTGAAGCGCAAGTCGGAACTGGAAGAAATAGCCTGGTCGATCTCACCCAGGGCAGTGAGATGCTCAAGTTGGCGTTGAATCTTTTCCTCCGCCCGTTTGCGATCGGTGATGTCGCGGATGGTGGAGAGCATCGCAATGCGCTGCCCGGTCGCGGTCAGGAAGGAAACGCTAGATTCGACGACGCGCTCGGAGCCATCTGCACGGCGGATCGTGGATTCAAAGGTCGCAGGGATCACCTCGCTGGCAAAAACAGTCTTGTACTGTTCGACAGCTTGTGCCTGAATTTCTTCTGGGAAAATAATGGCGAAACTCCTGCCGACTACCTGTTCCAGTTTATAACCGTAGAGATCAAGATAGGCCGGGTTGGCTTCAAGCACGATCCCATCCGGGTCAGACAGCGCCATTGCGTCTGAGGTCGCCTCCCAGACTTGACTGAAACGCTGTTGACCTTCGCGGGCCGCGGCTTCGGCCTGTTTGCGCTCGGTGATGTCGCGCGAATTGATCAGCCCAGTCATCTGGCCCTGCTCATTCAGATAGCTCTTCCCCAGGCCTTCGAATTGCCGCCATGAACCGTCGCGGTGGCGAAGCCTGAACTCGGCGCTGGTCGCGTTCCCGGCCTGTTGGGTGTTTTGCGCAAAGAGTTCCATAACCCGTTGGTGGTCGTCAGGATGCATCAGATCAAACGCGTTTGTGCCGATCAATTCCTCTGGCTTGTATCCCAGCAGATGTTCAATGGATGGACTCTCATATTGAATGGTGCCATCTAATACGACTACGGTGATAAGATCCGATGAGTTTTCAGTCCAGGCGCGGAATCGTTCCTCGCTCTCGGCCAGAGCGGCTTCTGCCCGCTTGCGCGCGCTGACGTCTCGGGCGATTCCCTGAAAACCGATAACTTCCCCGCCGCTGTAACGAGGGGCTGATAGAACTTCTACATAGTGTATTTTTCCATTTTTTCCGCGTATCTCATATTCTGCCGCATCCTTCAAATTCTTCCCTGCAAGAATTTTCGTCAGCCTTTCCCTGTATTGATCCAAAAATTGTTCCGGGATAATATCCCAAATGTGCATGGCAAGGAATTCTTCTTCGCTGAATTCAAGCTCCTTGCACATGGCCTTATTGACGGTTAATATATTCCCTGACAATTCAAGGATGAAATAACCGTCCGGGCTTTGATTGATCAAGTCGCGATATGTTTTTTCATTGTCCTGCAAGGCAGCGACGAGTCGCCTATGCTCGGTGATGTCACGGATATCGCATTGGATCACTTTCTCGTCGCTCACCAAATAAACGCTACTGACGAACTCCACCTGGATCAGCCGCCCGTCTTTTGTCTTGAGCGGCAGGTCTTCGTAACGAATGTATTCCTTCTCCTGCAAGACTTCGAAGGCATCCTTGCTGGCTTCAATATCCTTGAATGCGCCAACTTCCCAGAGCCTCTTTTTCAAAAATTCTTCGCGTGAATACCCCAGCATTTTTATTAAATAGGGGTTGACATCCTCGATCATTCCTGTGCTGGCATCCAGAATCAAAATACCATCCTGGGCTGTTTCAAACAGGCGGCGATAACGAATCTCTGAATTTTTCAGGGATCCCCCAATTAACGGATCAACTTTTCTGGATGTATCTTTCATGTCTGCCGGGCCCCTTTCTTGTACGAAGCGGTTGAGTAATTCGAACACGCGAATAAATATACCGGCACTTAATTCTATGATACAAACTCCCCAGCCGCCTCCGTCAACTGGGGAGTTTGTAACTAGTCCATTTGGGGGAGATACGTTTACATCACCACGGGGGGGACAATCCCATTGCGCAACGCGAGGGATACTGCTTCTGTGCGGCTGGTAACCCCTAATTTGGACAGGATGTTACTGACATGGGATTTGATCGTGGACGGACTTACAGTTAAGCGTCCGGCGATCTGCGTATTGTTCAATCCTTCGATCATCAAACTTAGTACTTCGCGCTCACGCTCCGTCAGATCGAGGCCGGGCGCGGGCGGTTGGTTGGCTATTTCAACAAGAGATTGAGCCACCTCAGGGGAGAGCGTGGTGCGACCGGCGTGCGCAGCGCGGATCGCCCAGGCAAGGTCATCCGCAGTGACATCCTTGAGGAGATAACCGATCGCTCCGGCTTCCAGCGCGCTCTTGATGATCTTCCCCTCTTTGAAACTGGTCAGCGCAATGATCTGCACGTGTGGAAATTTCTGGCGGATGGCGCGCGTGGTTGCGGCTCCATCCATGACCGGCATGACCATATCCATCAGGATCACGTCTGGCAAAACCTCGGCGCAAAGTTCAATGGCGGCCTCGCCGTTTTCAGCTTCGCCCACCAGTTGCATGTCACTAAACACCTTTAAGAAAGTCGCCAGTCCGCGGCGGACCATGGTGTGATCGTCAACGAGCATGATGCGAATGGGTTTGGAGGGGGAGATTGTCATGGGGCCTCCTTTTGCGGGTCTTTCGTCCAGTGCATGACGAGTTCGGTGCCGTGACCCGGCTGGCTTGTGACGGTCAATACCGCCCCCACGGCTTCTGCGCGTTCGCGCATCATGCTCAAGCCATAATGACCCGGGGCGACTTGTTCAGAGTCAAAGCCTTTGCCATTGTCGTGAATGTGCAATTCTACGGATGTCCCCTCCTGTTTTAGATTGACATCCACCCGGCTGGCTTTGGAATGTTTGGCAACGTTATTCAACGCTTCCTGACAGACGCGATAGAAGGCCACCTGTACTTCGGCAGGCAGGATGACTTCCTTTGCAACTGTAACTTTGACTGGGATATTGATCCGCCCTGAGAGGGCATTTCCCAACAGGGTCAACAGATCGCCGAGGTCCGTATCGGTCAATGCGGACGGCCGCAGTTCAGCCAACAGCGCGCGCATTTCCGCCTGCGCGGCGCGCGTCAATCGCCGCAGATCAATCAGCGATTTGCGCGCCTCGGCCTGATCACGATCCCACAAGCGCGGCAGGACGTCCGCGATCAAACCGGCCGAGAAGAGCGATTGATTGACGGCATCGTGCAGGTTCTGCGCCAAACGCTGGCGTTCCTGCATCGCGGCCAGCGCTTGTGCGTGTTCATACAGTTCCGCGTTGATCAGAGTGATCGCGGCTTGATTTGCCACGGTCAGGGCTAAATCGGCGTGATGAGCCGTAAAATAATCCCGCTCGACATGCGCGACGCCCACACTGCCGATGACGCGGTTCTTGACCGCCACGGGAACCCACATCCACGCATGCACGCCTGTCAAAAGCAGATCCGCCTGATCGTCCAGAAGGGACCGCAGAAATTGCGCGGACGGGTCGGAACTCCATACATCGGCGATCCGGTCCGGCTGATGTTGATTGAATAGCCGCATCAGAGTTTCTGGACCCTCCAGCCGGATGCGGAAAGGCACGGTTTCCTCCAATTGCTGTGACCCGCGCACAGCCAGGGCAACCATGGCGGCTCCCTCGAGCACGAACAACTCGGCATGGGTGTACTCGATCAGCACACGCAATTGATCGAGGATCAAACCCGGCTTGAGTTCCAGCGCGGAGGCCAGAGTCTGGGAGATTTCCAACAGCGTTGCCTGTTCGCGGGTATGGAGTTCCACCCGCTGATGAAGCAGGCGCTCGGCACTGATCCGCTCGCTGACATCTCGAACGATGCTCAGTACGCAAGGTCGGAATTGAAACGGGATGGCAGTCCTGCGCGCGTCCACGTAGAACGATGAGCCGTCTTTGTGCAAATGAACCGCCGGCACATCGAATACGCCTCCCGGCTGAATCTCATTGGCGGCTTCGGTGAACAACCGCTGGCTGTCGGGGTGAACGTATACCGTGTAGTGCAAGCCAATGAACTCGTCGCGGGTATAGCCGTGCATCGCAATTGCGGCCGGGTTGGCGTCCACTATGCGACCGGTCCCAATATCGCTGATGATCATTCCGTCACTGGCGGCTTCAAAGATGATGCGATATTGTTGTTCTTTATCTTCGACGCTTAACTGTGAGGGAGGATTTTTTTTCATACTGGTTACCTTATATTGTACTCTTT
Organism: Anaerolineaceae bacterium; assembly: GCA_003598975.1. Classification (GTDB taxonomy): domain Bacteria; phylum Chloroflexota; class Anaerolineae; order Anaerolineales; family Villigracilaceae; genus Denitrolinea. The sequence goes on from QZIJ01000074.1 coordinate 49,339, forward strand.
CTGTTGAAGACAGACGAGTTCAGCCGGCGCACCTGCTTCCGAAAAGGCTTGAACTTGATTAACCTGGCTCTGTCCACAGAGACGAAGAGACATGTCCAATCTCACCCCCCAGATTACCAGAACAATTCGTTCCAAGCAAGTGTTGAACGCCTTTTTCCAAGTGGTTCGCAAGAACCTGCCGCTGGATTTGAAGAAGACCCGCATTACAGCGAATGACATTCTGTACGGCCTGGTATACAGTTCGATGGTTTCGGGGGATAGACCCTGCAACTTGCGGTCGAACAGAAAGGACTCGACCATGATGAGCAAATAATCCTGCTGGGAAAGTGTGATAAGCCCCTGGTCTTGTGGTTTTAAAGAATATATGGTGATCTCCTTCGTTCAGAGACCACCATATATAAGAAGAGTGTTTCACTTGGAAACAGTGTGCCGAGGGGGAGATTTGGACTCCCGACCAAGGGCTTATGAGTCCCCTGCTCTACCACTGAGCTACCTCGGCATTTTGGGTGGAGCGGGCAGAATATTACTACGTGAAAATGGATTTGTCAACGAGCGATGGCGAGCGTCTCCAAAATGAGCAGGGCGATAAAACCCGCAAGGATCGTCAGCAGGCTGTTCTTTGTCCACGCGGCGACGACAATGGCGACCAAACCAGCCAGCAAACGCGCGTTGCCGAGGCTGAGGTCGAGATGATTTTCCGACAGAAACAACTCGGGGAAGACGATGGCAGACAGCACCGCAGGCGGGACGTAATGCAGGGCGCGGCGCATCGTTTCTGGGACCTCGAAGCGGCCCAGCAACCAGACGAAGGAGAAGCGCATCCCAAAGGTGATGAGTCCGCCCGCGAGCATGATGAGCCAGATGGTCATTTGTCCTCCTTCGGGTGGGGCGGACTGGCAATCCGCCTTTCGCCTAGGGGGATGCCATCCCGCTCCACGCGAGACTCTAAAATTGTCCCCACCACAATCCCCGTCAACGCGGCGAGGATGAGGCCGAGTTTATAGGGCAGGGAAAATGTCAGCAAGGCAACCAGTCCCGCGGAGAGGGCCGCCACTACGGCAGGGCGGTTTCTCAACGCAGGGACAACCATCGCGATGAAGGTCAGTGGCAGGGCAAAGTCGAGGGACAGAGTCGCTGGGAGGGACGCGCCCGCCCAAAGTCCAAGCGCGGTGCTGATTTGCCAGGATGTCCAGAGAGCGAGTCCCGCGCCGAGGAAATAGTAATGTGCGCCAGCCGTCCCGCCTACGCGTTCGTAATTCAAGACGGCGACCGCATAGGCTTCGTCGGTCATTAAATAGGAGAGCAGAATTTTCCAGCGCATGGACAGGTCATGCATATGCGGCGCGAGGGAGGCGGAATAAAGCACGTGGCGCAGGTTGATGACCGCGATGGTGAGGACGATGACGAGCGCGGGCGTGGATTCGTGGACAAGTTGTGCGAAGGCGAATTGCGATGACCCCGCGAACAAAATGGAAGACATGGCCTGCGCCGCGGCCAACGGAATGCCCGCGTCGATAGACAGCGTTCCATAGATCATGCCAAAGGGGAAAACACCAATAAGAAGCGGGAGTTCAGCGCGAACTCCCGCCCAGAAATGAGAGGAAGGTTTCATTTTAGTTTGGTAAAGGCAATTGAACGATCACGGCTTCCGAAGCCTGCAAAATCATTTCGTGGATGCTTCGCTCCAGCAGGTTTTTGATGCGGACGCGTTCGGTGATAGGATTGCCGAGCGGATTATAACGGATCGGCTTGCCAGCGCGCACGGTCAGCGATTCGGCATGAACAGCCAGCGGATAGAACGAAAGGATTTGCTTCGTACGCTCGTAAAAAAGTTCGCCAAGATGCGCGAATCCTTTTTTGAAGGGCGTCATTTTGTAACACGGGTCGGCGGACAAGTCGGGGTCTTCGGGGAAGACGAGGATGCATTCGCCCTGCGCGAGCAAATCCACGCTGAGGCGGAAGGTTTCGAGCAGGCCGTCGGGCATGTGGTAGACGGGAACGCATCCGACCGCGCGCAAGAGGGGAACATGGATTCGGGAGATTGCACGCGCCAGCCACTCACTAAGTGGACGCGTCAGGTGGAGTTGACCCTCCAGGAAATCGCGGCGCAGGTAGTCGGCCGCGAGAAGCGGATCGAGCATATCGGCGTGAGTCCAGGCATGGAGTCGAAGCGGGACGGACGCGCCCACCGCGATCGGTCCGAGCGCGCCGAGGTGGTTGGAGACGAAGACTGCGGGGCCGCGTTCGGGCAGTTCATCCGCGCCCAGCAGGTCACCGCCCCAGATCAATTCCTGAAATCCCCATGAAACGAACCGATAAAGTGTCTCGTTCATGGCAACGACTCCTTTGGCGAGGAAGCATTAATCTCCTTCAATTAAAGTGTATAACCCAAATGTCTGAATCGGGTTTGAAAATAGGCCGTATAATGCCATTGGAAACGGATGATGTTTGACATGCCCCTTTATGACGCATGGCACTACTCGCCTTTTGTTGAAACGGACATAATCAGGCTGGACGATACTTCACTAATCATGTCCGACTTCTCGAATAAATTAAACCTGACAAGGAGAACCAATGGCTGTTAAAGGCTGGATCGAGGTCAGCGATACCTACTGCAAAGGATGTGAACTTTGCATTAATGCCTGTCCACAGGGGGTGATGGAACTGGACATGTCTCGTCTTACCCCCAAGGGATACCACCCCGCGCACACGTTCAAGGAAGGTTGCACGGGGTGTGCAGTCTGTGCGCTGGTCTGCCCCGACGCGGCGATCACGGTGTATCGTGAGGTAACAAAGGCAGCGGTGCCTGCATAAATTGTAGGGGCGGGGTCACCCCGCCTTGGGCGAGACAACTTCGCCCCTACCCCCAACGGAGAAACAAATGCCCAAAGAATTATGGAAAGGCAACGAGGCCATTGCCGAGGCGGCAGTGCGCGCGGGTTTGCAGGCTTATTTTGGCTACCCGATCACGCCCCAGACCGAAATCCTTGAATATCTCTCGCGGCGCATGCCCGAACTGGGACGCGCCTTCGTGCAGGCCGAGTCTGAACTCGGCGCGATCAATATGGTCTATGGCGCGGCATGCACGGGCGCGCGGGTCATGTCCACTTCATCCAGCCCAGGTGTCAGCCTGATGATGGAGGGACTTTCGTACATTGCAGGAACCGAAGTCCCTGCAGTGCTGGTCAACGTGATGCGCGGAGGACCAGGTCTCGGCAACATCGCGCCCGCGCAATCGGACTACAACCAGGCCGTCCACGGCGGCGGACATGGCGATTATCCGCGCATCGTACTCGCGCCCTCGTCCGTGCAGGAGGCGATTGACCTGATGGGGTTGTCGTTCGATCTCGCCGAAAAATATCGAATGATCTGCATGGTCATCCTCGACGGCTCCATCGGCCAAATGATGGAACCTGCCGAGATGCCAGAGATGAAACCGATCACAGAGCGAAAATTCGATTGGAACACGGACGGCGCGATCAACCGCGAGCGGCGCATCCTCTCCTCGATTTACATTGACCCGCCCGCCGAAGAAGTTGCCAACTTCCGCCTCGCCAAACGCTGGCAGGAAGTGCAGGCCAATGAAGTGCGCTACAAGGAATATTTCCTCGACGACGCCGAATTCGTTATCGTCGGCTTCGGGACGGCTGGACGCGTGGCTTTGTCCGCTGTGCGCGCGGCGCGCGCCGAAGGCATCAAGGTCGGGCTGTTGCGCCCGATCACCGTCAGCCCGTATCCGTATGAGGTGATAGACCAATTGGCGGGTCGCGTGAGCGCTTTCCTCGTTACCGAGATGAATATGGGGCAGATGTTCGATGACGTCCGCCTCGCGGTGCGCGGACGAGTCCCCGTTGAATTTTACGGACGGACGGGCGGCGTGGTCCCCTTCCCCGATGAGATCCTGGCGGAGATTCACCGCATCGCCGCGGGACAATGGTCGGTTGACCGCGACCCGCGCGATTCCTGGCAGACGCGCATGGCGTCCGTCATTGAGAGGTAAACATGGTTGCCCCAAATAATTTGGTTTACGACCGACCCGAAGGTTTTACCGATACGCCAACGCATTATTGCCCAGGTTGCACGCACGGCGTGGCGCATCGTTTGATCGCCGAAGTTTTGGAAGAAATGAATATAATTCCCAGAACCATCGGCGTCGCGCCAGTGGGATGCTCAGTGTTCGCTTACAACTATTTCGATACCGATTTTGTGGAAGCCCCGCACGGACGCGCGCCCGCCATGGCGACGGGCATCAAGCGCGTCCTGCCTGACCGAATCGTTTTCACCTATCAGGGCGACGGTGATCTGGCTTCGATCGGCATGGGCGAGATCGTCCATGCGGCGGCGCGCGGCGAGAACATCACAGTTGTCTTCATCAATAACGCCAACTACGGCATGACGGGCGGACAGATGGCTCCCACCACCCTGCCTGGCATGAAGACGACTTCATCCCCAAACGGCCGCGATGTGGAGACGCAGGGCTATCCCATCAAGATGGCCGAGATGCTGTCCACACTGGATGGAGTCGGCTACTGCGTGCGGCGCTCCCTGCATGACCCAAAAAATATCCGCCTCGCCAAGAAAGCCATCCGCACTGCTTTTGAAACACAAGCGCGCGGTTTGGGCTTTTCGATGGTGGAACTGCTTTCCACCTGCCCCACCAACTGGGGCATGACGCCCGTCAACGCGTTGAAGTTCGTGGAAGAGCACATGGTTCCCGCCTTCCCGCTTGGCGATTACAAGGTCGCGGCGAGTGTGGCGCAGATCAAAGTTTAGTGCGTGTTGAGTAGAAAAGTTTTACCGCCAAGCACGCTACACCTGCCCTGACGGGCGGTGCTAGGGAGAACGCGAAGAAATTCAAAAGTTTTTCTTAGCGACCTTTGCGTACTTCGCAGTTCAAAAAGGAATGATTATGCAAAAAGAAATTCTCATCGCTGGTTTTGGCGGACAGGGTGTTTTGTTCGCGGGACAGGTCCTCGCCTACGCGGCCATGGACTCAGGCAAGATCGTGACGTGGATTCCGTCCTACGGTCCCGAAATGCGCGGCGGGACAGCGAACTGTACCGTCGTCGTTGCGGACGAGGAGATCGGCTCGCCGCTGGTCAAGAATCCGCCCGCGGTCATCGCGCTGAACCTGCCGTCGTTTGACAAGTACGAAGACCTCGTCCAGCCTGGCGGCGTTTTGATCGTTAATCAAAGCATGGTGGACCGCACCGCCAAGCGGACAGACATCACCACGATCTTCGTCCCTGGCAACGAGGTTGCCGAAGAGACAGGCGACCGCCGCCTGCTCAACATGGTGATGGTCGGCGCGCTGCTGGCCGCGTACCCAATCCTTTCGCTCGATGAAGCCAAGGCCGCACTCAAGGCGCACCTGCCCGCAAAACACCAGAAGTTGATCCCCAACAATTATGCCGCGATGGACAAGGGGTACGCGCACGCCAAGGCGCAAATGGAGAAAGTGGCGGCGTAGGTTGGTAATTGGTAAATGGTAATTGGAGAAGCCCGTCTCGCGAGAGGCGGGTTTTTTCTTGCTATAATCCTGCCACGCCTGTCTACATTAGACCTATCTCATGCTCCCCTCCATCGAAATCACCCCCGGCCAGCAGACTGAACTCGAGCCGCTTTACCGCGTCCTCATCCACAACGATGACGTCACGCCGATGGACTTCGTGACTCACATCCTCGTCAGCATTTTCTTCCTCGGCTACCCCGAAGCAGTGAACATCATGCTCAACGCGCATCGCAATGGCATGTCGGTTGTACAGATTTTGCCAAAAGCCGAAGCAGAGAAACGCATCAACAAAGCCCATTTCGCGGCGGGGCTGGAAGGTTATCCGCTCCAATTTTCGATGGAGCCTGAATAAATTCGGTACGCGGATTTCACGGATTACACGGACGGACACGGATTTTTTCTTTTCCGTGAATTCCATCAAATCTGCGTAATCCGTGTGCAAAAGAGTCATGACAAGCCAACTCGACCTCCTCACGCAAATCAACCTCGACGACCTCGTGACTGCCTTCGGCTGGACGAATCGTCCGCTTCTCGCGCGGACCCTGCGCCGACTCTTCCTCCGCCCCGCGCGGGACTTTGCGCGGGACATGCTCGACTTCGACAACTCAGTCGGGACGCGCGGCCTGCCCGAAGCCTCGCGCGGTATGCTGGAAAAATATGTCTCCTCCCTGCACGTCTTCGGGAGAGAGAACCTTCCCGCGTCCGCCTTCCTCGCCCTCTCCAACCACCCAGGCATGACCGACACCCTCTCCCTCTTCGCCGCGTTGAATCGTCCCAACTTGAAGATCATCGCGTTGGATCGTCCCTTTCTCAACGCGCTCCCCAACACCGAAAAACGTCTCTTCTACGTAAAAGATGACTCCGCCTCGCGCATGACCCTTGTGCGACAAGTCTCCGCGCACCTGCGCTCGGGCGGCGCGGCACTGACTTTCCCCGCGGGTCACATCGAACCCGATCCAGATATATACCCTGGCGCGGTCGCATCGCTGGACGATTGGACCAACTCCGTCGGCGTCTTCCTCCGCATGGCACCAGAGACTCCCATCGTCCCTGTTTTGGTGCGTGGAGTTGTGAGAAAAAATTCTGCGCGGCATCTGTTGCTCGCGACAAAAAAGACGAAGGAAGAAAGAGAAAAACTCACCGCCGCGTTGCAATTGCTGGCACACGTGGTTTTCAAGCAAAAAAATGTTCACGTCCGCGTGCAGATTGGGAAGCCGATCTATGCGCGAGATTTGGATTCAACAGAGACACAAGTCATCCATCAGGCTATGCTGGCAGAGATGAAACGGTTGATCAAAGATGAGCCTGAGGGAGATTAGCCCGCAGACCTTTTTCGCATTTCCTTATCCATGCAAAAAACCTTCCTCCACATCCTCTGGCTTCTCCTCCTCGCGGCTTTGCTTTATTGGGCATTGAAAAACGCGCCATTGATCGAAATCTGGTCAACCCTGCGCCAATTGCGACTTTGGCAAATCGCCGCGCTGATGGGAATCAACGCGGGCATCTACGCGCTGGTCACGTTGCGCTGGTGGATCATTACGCGTGCGGAAGCAAGACAAGTTCCCTATTTTCCATTGCTGGCGGTGCGCGTCGCCGTTTTCGGTGTCAGTTACTTCACGCTGGGGCCGCAGGTAGGCGGAGAACCATTACAGGTGCTGGCGCTCCGTCATCGTTACGGGTTGACGTACACGCGCGCAACCGCAACCGTCGTCATGGATAAGTTACTGGAGTTCCTCGCTAATTTTGTTTTGCTCGCCATCGGGCTGGTGTCCGTCTTACAGGCGGGAATATTTTCCAGAAATGAAAATCTCTCCGTTGCGGGTTTAATTGGAATCATCATCGTGGTGACATGGCCTCCCGCTCACATCCTTCTGCTCAAGCGCGGTAAATATCCCATCGCATCCATCCTTCAAATCTTCCCAAGAACAAAACTCTCGCGCTTTGTCATCGCATCCGAGCGACTGGCGGGCAAATTTTGTCAGCGGCATTTCAAAGAATTGCTTGCGGCCGCTTCTGTTTCCCTGCTCGCCGCGCTTGGAATGGTTGGCGAATATTTCATGGTCACATCGTTTCTGCAAATCGAACTCGACGCGGCACAGACCATCGCGGCATGGACAGCAGGCTGGCTGGCATTCCTCGTCCCCTGGCCTGGCGGACTGGGCGCGCTGGAGGCCAGCCAGGTGTTTGTACTCGGTGCATTTGGCGTGGCGGCCTCAAGCGCGATCGGCGTCACGCTCATTATCCGCGCCCGCGACCTGCTCATCGGCGGGATCGGGCTTTTACTCGCAGGTCGCGGTGTAAAATAGACTCATGCGACGTACGCTGGTTTTCACCGCTCCACGACAAATCGAAATCCGCGAAGAGCCCCTGCCCAACCCACGCGATGACGAAGTCCTCGTCGAGACTCTCTGCTCCGCCGTCAGCGCGGGGACGGAGGCGCTCGTCTATCGCGGCGAATTTCCGCAATTGAAGGACGCGCACGATGCGTTGAGCAGTGATTTAAAATACCCGCTGGCATATGGATATGCGGCGGTGGGACGAGTGAAGGTAATTGGTAAATTGGTACATGGTAATTGGCAGGATCGGCTTGTTTTCGCGTTTCAGCCGCACACATCACATTTCATCATCAGGCCTGAATTACTAATTCCCATTCCCCAATCACTCTCCCCCGAATCCGCCTGCTTCCTCCCCAACATGGAAACAGCCGTCAACCTCATCCAGGATGGCGCGCCGATCTTGGGCGAACGCGTTTTAGTTTTCGGACAGGGAGTCGTTGGTCTGCTCACTGCTTCGCTCCTCGCAGAATTTCCGTTGGAGTGTTTGGTGACGGCGGATTACTTCCCATCACGGAGGAGCGCCCTGAAAAATTCGGGTTACAGGTTACGAGTTACAAGTTACGCCTCGCTTGATTCCAATGCTCCAGATTTCCACACTCTCTTATCTGGCTACGCGCACGACGGATTCGACCTGACCTACGAACTGAGCGGCAATCCCTCCGCGCTGAACGACGCCGTCGCCGCAACGCGCTTTTCGGGACGTGTCGTCATCGGTTCGTGGTACGGACAGAAGCGCGTCCCCATTGACCTCGGCGGAACGTTCCATCGTTCGCGCATCAAGTTAATTTCGTCGCAGGTCAGCACGATCGCCCCAGAGTTGTCCGCGCGCTGGGACAAGTCACGCCGCTTCGGGGTCGCGTGGGACGCGTTGAGTCGCATCCAGCCAGAGAAGTGGATCACGCATCGCTTCCCGCTCGGTCAGGCCGCGGCCGCCTATCGCCTGCTGGACGAACGTCCGCAGGAGACCATTCAAGTAGTGATTACCTATCCATAAAATTTCGGGATGCCATGCAATATTTAATTATGCTTTGTGTGAAGGAGAAGGATGTCATTTGAGTTCATCCTGATCATTGCTGCAGGCCTTGTGCTTGTCAGCATATTGGCGAGCAAAATATCAGATCGCTTCGGGATTCCCACACTTCTGCTCTTTCTTGGTATTGGAATGCTGGCGGGTGCAGACGGTTTTGGCGGTATCTATTTTGACGATCCAGCATTGGCACAATTCATTGGCATTGTCGCGCTTAACCTAATCCTGTTTGCAGGCGGCCTGGATACGGAGTGGAAAGATGTGCGCTCCATATTGAAATACGGTGCGGCGCTTTCCACGCTTGGCGTTGTTCTCACCGCCCTGATTGTGGGAATCGCGGCCCAATTCTTATTGGGATTCACTCTCATCCAGGGGTTATTGCTCGGCGCTATTGTTTCCTCCACCGACGCGGCGGCGGTTTTTTCCATTTTACGAGCCAAAAATCTTGGGCTGAGGGGTAAGTTGCGCCCACTACTCGAACTCGAATCTGGCAGCAACGATCCGATGGCAGTGTTTTTGACCATTGGGATGATTCAGTTGTTGACGCAACCCAATGCACACATCACTGATTTGTTGGGCGCCTTCTTTTTGCAAATGATTATGGGAATCCTTTGCGGCTTGTTCTTTGGAAAATTATTGGTCTTTCTTGCCAATCGAATCCAACTTGGTTTTGATGGACTTTATCCTGTGTTGACACTTTCGATTGTTTTTCTGGCTTACAGCCTCACCAGTGTCTTGCATGGAAACGGGTTTTTGGCCGTATACATCGCGGGAATCGTGGCAGGGCATCAGGATTTCGTCCACCGCCGAAGCGTCATCAGTTTCCACGATGGCATGGCATGGCTGATGCAGATCACCATGTTTTTGACACTGGGCCTGCTGGTCTTTCCAAGCGAGATTCCACCAATCATTACCACGGGACTGTTGATCGCGGTTTCGTTGATTTTTGTTGCCCGCCCGATCAGCATCTTTATCACTCTTCTGCCGACAAAATTCACATTCAAGGAAAAACTCTTCATTTCATGGGTGGGATTGCGCGGTGCTGTCCCTATCATTCTCGCAACCTATCCACTTCTCGCAGGGTTGGCGCAAGCGGATGCCATTTTCAATATCGTCTTCTTTGTTGTCCTGGCTTCTGCCTTATTACAAGGCACAACCATTCCTTACGCGGCCAAATGGCTGGGTGTAAATACAGCCGTTACCAGAAAACCAAACTATCCAATAGAGTTCACTCCCATCAGCGGATTCAAAAGCGAGTTAAAAGAACTCACCATTCCAGCGGATTCCTTCGCGAATGGAAAGACCATCGTGGAGTTGTACCTGCCGCAAGAATTTCTGATCATCTTGATCGTGCGCCAGAATAAATTTATCATCCCCAGCGGCGGAATCACACTGTACACTGACGATACTTTGATTGTGCTATCAGATAAAGAGACATTTGCAATGGTAAAAAAGCAATTCGGGTCAATGGGCAATAACCAATAGGAGCGCTTTATGTACACCCTTGCCGTCCGCCGCGAATTCATCGCCCGTCACTTCCTGATCGGAGGCGACTGGGGCGCGGAGAATTTTCCCAACTCGCATCACTACGTGTTGGAATTGCAACTGACTGGAAACGAACTCGACCAGCATGGCTACCTCGTGGACATCGTGGACGTGGAAAAGCATCTTGACGAAATCGTCGGCTATTATCAGGAGCAGATGCTGAACGACAAGTCAGAATTCGCGGGATTAAATCCATCCATTGAACATTTCGCGCGGATTCTTTGCACGACTCTAAACGAGCGAATTAAAGCCCGAAATATTACCGCACTAAAAGTCGTTCTGTGGGAACATGAAAACGCGTGGGCGGCATTTTCGATAAATCGTTAGGAGGATTTATGGACAAGTTGTGGAATAAAAACAGAGGTCTCTTTTGGATAGTCTTCAGTATTTTTGCGGGGATAATCTGGGGGCTTTGGAAAGCAAGCTTCTGGGCAGGTTTCTTTTATGCAAGCATGATCTTGGTTGGAGCAACAATTTTGGAGTTGTATCGTAATCAAGACAAAAAATAAAATGAGCACATCCAACAATGTTAAGATCGGCCTCGTCATTTATGGTTCCCTCGACACCCTCAGCGGCGGATACCTTTATGACCGCATGCTCGTGGACTATCTCCGCGCGCAGGGTGATACTGTCGAGATCATCAGTCTCCCCTGGCGGAATTACGCCGCGCACCTCATTGACAATTTTTGGTTTCGGCTTCCGCACGATTTGGACATCCTCATCCAGGACGAACTCAATCACCCATCACTGATTGCGGCCAACGTGGGGAAGCACCCTTATCCCGTCATTTCCCTTGTCCATCATTTGCGTTGCTCCGAGCTGAGACCAAAATGGCGAAACAATTTTTATCGCGTCATCGAAAAGAAATATCTGCAAAGTGTGGATGGGTTCATTTTCAATTCTGAAACCACGCGGGAAGTGGTTAATGGAATCGTGGATCACGGAAAACCATCCATCGTCGCCTATCCACCCACAGACAGATTCAGCGATGTGATCTCAGAAAGCGAAATCATCGAACGCGCCAACCGCGAAGAATTTCGCATTCTCTTTCTCGGCAATATCATCGAGCGCAAAGGTCTACATACCCTCCTCGATGCTCTCTTCATCCTTCTTCCTTCATCATTCATCCTTGATGTTGTTGGTTCGCTCACCGCCGATTCAGTCTTCGTCAAAACCATGCGAGAAAAAGTTACCGTCCATGGGCTATCGTCCACCGTCCACTTTCACGACTCCCTCAACAACGAACCTCTCACGCAACTCCTCCGCCAAGCCCATGTTCTCTGCGTCCCCTCCTCCTACGAAGGCTTTGGCATCGTCTACCTCGAAGGGATGGGATTCGGCCTCCCCGCCATCGGGACAACGTCAGGCGCGGCGGGCGAAATCATCGAAGACGGGGTGACGGGATTCCTCATCCAACCGAACGACGCGGCCGCCCTCGCATCGCGTCTCGCGGACCTCGCGCGGGATCGCGGCTTACTGACGCGTCTTTCCCTCGCCGCGCGGACCCGTTACCTCCGCCAGCCAAAATGGGAACAAACGGCAGGCCAAATTCGGGATTTTCTGCTGAAACAAATCGAGTCGTTCTCCGTATAATAAAAACGGAGCAAGCATGATCCACACTCATCAAATCAACGGCCTGACGGTGCAGACAGGCGATGTCATCTGCACAATGAACGGCAAACCCGACATCCTTCCAGGCGAATTTTGGCGTCTGGTTGGACGCCTCGTCCCTGGGGATGTGGATCACGTCGCGATGTACCTCGGTCCTGAAGGTCGCTGCATCGAATCGGGCGCGAAGGGCGTAGTCACGTTTGAAGCGAAGGGCGGTCATTGGGTAGCCGAAAAGATGATGCGCAAGCGCGGCCATCTCGTGGACACGTTCTACGGTGTGGCCTATCCCCTCGTGGGGCGCGGACTGTCGTCCGAACTCGAGGAGCAGGTCCGCCAGGATGTGGCTACGTTTGCGCTGGCGCAAGTCGGCAAGCCGTATAACCTGAACTTCCTCAACGCCAACACCGAGGACGCCTTCTATTGCAGTCAACTTATCTACCGCGCCTACCTGCGTTGTGGCATTGACCTGAACACAGGCCTCGCCATGGAAGGCCTGCCTGGGACGAATATGATCGTCTACCCGCAGGAAATTTGGAGCGGGTGTATCCATCGGATGGCGGAAGTACCAGTGAGTAGTAACCAGTAATCGGTGTTCAGAAAAAAACCGTCTCAGTTTGAGACGGTTTTTTCCCATAACACAGGGTATAATCCCGTTCGCTAATTACCATTTACCAATTACCATTTCAGCAGTCTTTCGCTGTTTTCGTTTGAGGGAAATCTCAACTGTAAGGCAATGCTCGACTTCTGAAGAACAGGAACCTCGTGAACTTCGAACAATTCAATCTCGATTCCCGCTTAATGGTCGGAATCAAAAAGGCGGGCTACGAAACTGCCACGCCCATCCAGGAAGCGGCCATTCCCGCCGCCCTGCGCGGACGCGACATCATCGGCACCGCGCAGACGGGCACAGGCAAGACTGCCGCGTTCGTCCTCCCCATCCTCAATAAACTACTCAACGGATCACGCAATGTGGCGCGCGCCCTCATCGTCACGCCGACGCGCGAACTGGCTGACCAGATCCACGATGTGATCCGCGTCCTGTCAGCGGGGACAAAGTTGAGGAGCGCAACCATCTACGGCGGAGTCGGAGCCGCTCCCCAGGTCCAGGCGTTGCGCAACGGCGCAGAGATCCTCGTCGCCTGTCCGGGCCGCCTGCTCGACCTCATCGCGCAGGGTCATGCGAAGATGGGTCAAATCGAAATCCTCGTCCTCGATGAAGGCGACCGCATGTTCGACATGGGCTTCCTGCCCGACGTGAAGCGCATCATCGCGGCCGTGCCGAAGCAGCGCCAGACGATGCTCTTCTCGGCCACCTTCCCGATGGAAGTGGAGCAACTCGCGGCGCAGTCGCTCATGCACCCGCAAAAAATCGCGATGGGACTCAGCCGCCCCGCGTACACCGTGACGCACGCGCTCTACCCCGTGCCACAACATCTCAAATCCGCGCTGTTGATCGAACTACTCAAACACACCGACACCAACTCGGTGCTGGTCTTCACGCGCACACGCCGCCGCGCCGAAAAAGTGCAGAAGCAGATCAAAGCCGCGGGATTCAACGTCACCAGCCTGCACAGCGACCGCACGCAGGGTCAGCGCCAGGCCGCGCTCAAAGGTTTCAAGGAAGGCCGCCACGACATCATGGTCGCCACCGACATCGCCGCCCGCGGCCTCGACGTGGAAAATATTTCGCACGTTATCAACTACGACATGCCCGACACCGCCGACGCGTATATCCACCGCATTGGCCGCACGGGACGCGCGCAGAAAACAGGCGACGCTTTCACGCTCGTCACGAGCGACGATGAAGACCTGATCAAAAAACTGGAACGCATCATGGGCGCGCCGCTCCAGCGCGAGACCATCGAAGGATTCGACTACACAGTCCCCGCGCCACCGCGGCCCGCTGGCGCGATTCGCGGCCGCGGCATCTCACGCGTCGAAGGTCGCCGCGAGCGTCCCGCGCCCACGCCAAAGAGTTATGGGAAGAATCGACTCGGCCCTCGCCGCCCCAAACGTTGATATTTCAGAAGCCAGGTTTCTTCGAGAAACCTGGCTTCTGCATCAGAACAACCATGAAACGACTCACTGGCATCCTCCTCATCGCCATCTCCGCCGCTTCGTTTGGGACGCTGGCGATCTTCGGCAAATTCCTCTATGCTGACGGGCTGGACACCTTCACCCTGCTCTTCCTACGTTTCGCCTTCGCCGCCTCGGTCATGACCTTCATTCTGATCCTGCGGCGCGAGCCTCTCCCCCGCGGACGCGTCCTCGCGCAACTCATCGGCATGGGCGCGCTGGGCTACGCGGGACAATCGTTTTCCTATCTTTCCGCCATCAAATACGCCTCGGCTGGATTGGTCGCTCTGCTCCTCTATCTCTACCCGATGTTCGTCTTCGTCCTCTCGGTCATCTTCCTCCGCGAAAAAGTGACCTGGCCAAAGGCCCTTGCATTGACCCTCGCCCTCACTGGCGCGGCGCTGACAGCCAATCCTGAGGGCGGGCAAATGCTTGGCGTTTTCTACGCAGTTTTGGCCGCGGCGATCTACTCGCTCTACATCATCGTTGGTGCGGGCGTGATGAAGCAAGTCTCGGCGATGCAATCCTCGCTGGTTATTTTTGCATCCGCGGCCGCGGTCTACGGGACGCTGACCCTCGTCAACGGCGCGCATTTTCCGCAAAGCAGTTCGGGCTGGTGGTCGCTGGCGGGGATTGTCATCGTGGCAACCGTCATCCCCGTCACCACCTTCCTCGCGGGGTTGGAGCGGATCGGCCCCACGAACGCGTCATTGCTGTCCACGCTGGAACCGGTCGTCACCGTCCTGCTCGCGGCGTGGTTGTTCGCTGAACGGTTAGAGCCAATTACGCTAGTGGGCGGCGCGTTAATTTTGATCGCAGTAGTGATTTTGACGCGAAACGAAATGACACAGATACCACCTCCTGAAGTCTAGCATTGTAGAATCAAAAGAGCCTGACGCTTTCGCATCAGGCTCTCTCTTTGACTACATCAGGACAGTGACGTTGGTCGCTTGCGGGCCTTTCGGGCCCTTCTCGACCAGGAACTCGACCTTCTGGCCTTCCTGCAGGTTACGGAAACCGTCACCCTGAATGGCGGAGAAGTGGACGAAGACGTCCGCTCCACCCTCGCGGGCGATGAAGCCGAAGCCCTTGTCGCCGTTGAACCATTTCACTGTACCTAGAATTTTGTCAGACATTGTTTGCCTCCTATGGCAATTGGTGTTAGGTGTTCTGTTTGTTCCATCGGAGGAAAAACGAAACGGCTCACAGAAATAACTGTGAGCCGCTGTGTTCTTTTACCAACGTGAACTTACTGTTATCCTACGTTCAGAAGAATAACATACTAATCGGAGTGAGTCAATCAAATTTAGTGACCAATATTCAGGCTGGCATTCCCCTGAATCCTTAATGCTATAATCCTCCCGCCATGAATTTTCTCATCACTGGAGCCGCGGGATTCCTCGGCTCGACGCTTGCCAACCAACTCGCCCGCGAAGGACACCAAGTCCGCGGGCTGGACGATCTCTCCACAGGCGACCCTCAAGCCCTCGCGCCCGATGTCCACTTCACGCGCGGGGACGTGAACGACCGTCCCAAATTGTGGACTCTACTCCAGGACGTGGATGTGGTCTATCACCTCGCCGCGCGCGTCTCGGTGCAGGAATCGGTGCTGTACCCGCGTGACTACAACGCGGTCAACGTCGGCGGGACGGTCTCGCTGATGGAGGCCATCCGTGACGTGGGCGTCAAACGCGTCGTTCTCGCGTCCTCGGGGGCGGTGTACGGCGATTTGGGCGATCAGCCACTGACGGAGTCAGTCACGCCCAATCCGCGCTCGCCGTACGCGGTCTCCAAACTCGCGGCGGAATACTACGTCCGCACCATCGGTGGATTGTGGGGAATCGAAACCGTCAGCCTGAGAATCTTCAACGCCTACGGGCCTGGACAGCACCTACCTGCCTCGCATCCGCCCGTGGTGCCGCACTACCTGCGACAAGCCCAACGTGGCGGGACCTTGGTCGCGCACGGGGACGGCTCGCAGACCCGCGACTACGTCTACGTGGACGATGTGGTCAGCGGAATGGTAGCCGCCGCGACTGCACCCAATGTCAACGGGCTGATGATCAATATCGGTTCGGGACATGAAACCAGCATCCGCGACCTGATTCGACTTGTGCTCGACGTGACCGTCAGCAAGGCCAACGTGGTCTACAACGCCCAGACCTCGGGCGGCGTCTCCCGCATGAGGGCGGATTTGAAACTCGCGCAGGAGAAACTCCGTTTCCAGCCTTCGATCAAGTTGGAGGATGGGTTGCGGTTGACGTTACAGAGAGATACAAGATTTAAATGACTCACCACAAAGGACACGAAGTGCACAAAGTTTTCAATTGCTTTTCCTTCGTGACCTTTGTGTCCTTCGTGGTTAGAAAATGATTCTCCCCCATAGATTCTACAACCGCCCCACATTGACCGTTGCCCGCGAACTCATCGGCGCACGGCTGGTACGGATTTTGGACGGGGTCAAACTCGTCGGCATCATCACCGAGACGGAGGGATATATCGGCGAGTCGGATTTGGCCTGCCACGCCCGCGCGGGACGGACGCCGCGCACGCTGCCGATGTATGGCCCGCCTGGACGCGCGTACGTCTATTTCACGTACGGGCATCATTGGATGTTGAATGCGGTGACGGAGGAGGATGGTTTTCCTGCGGCGGTGTTGATTCGGGCGATCTGGCCCATCGAGGGTGCGGAAGTCATGTCCGCGCGGCGCGGGGGACGCGATACGTTCGGGCCGGGGAAACTCTGTCAGGCGCTGGGGATCGGCAAAGGAGAGAATAACGCCGATTTGACCGCGCCCGCCTCAGGTCTATGGATCGAGGCGGGGATGAACGTCCCCAATTCCGCCGTGACGATTAGCCCCCGTGTGGGTTTATATACTGTGCCAGAGCCATGGAAATCCAAGCCCTGGCGGTTTTTAGTCAAAGGATGGAAGATAGAACTATAACGGAGGCAGTATGGGTTTACTTGATGGCAAAAACGCTTTGATTTTTGGTCTGGCAAATGACAAGTCGATTGCATGGGGAATCACGCAGGCGCTTCATCGTGAGGGCGCGCAGATCGGAATCAGTTACGCGGGCGAGACGCTGAAACGCCGCGTCGTGCCACTGGCCGAGCAGATCGGCTGTAAGTGGGTCGAGGAATGTGACGTGACGAAGGATGAGCACATCGCTGCCACCGCCGAGAAGGCCGCCGCACATTTCGGGAAGATCGATGTGCTAGTGCATTCGATCGCGTTCGCGGGCCGCGAGGAATTAACGGGACCGTACTACAACACGACCCGCGAGGGTTTCAAAAATGCGATGGACATCTCGGTCTTTTCGTTCGTAGCATTGACGAAGGCGTTTCAGCCGATTCTGAATCCTGGCGCGTCGCTGATGTGCATGACCTATTACGGCTCGGTGAAGGTCGCGCCGCATTACAATGTGATGGGCGTGGCCAAGGCCGCGCTCGAAGCGACGACGCGCTACCTGGCCTACGATCTTGGCCCGCAGAAAATTCGCGTCAATGCCATCTCGGCGGGACCGATCCGCACACTGGCCGCGGCGGGCGTGGGTGGATTCCGCGATATGTACAAACACTTCGCGGATATGTCGCCGATGCGCGAGAACATCACCATCGAAGACGTGGGCAACGCGGCGGTGTTCCTCGCGTCGGATTTGTCGGCGCGCATCACGGGCGATGTGTTGTATGTGGACTCGGGCTTCAACACCGTCGGCGTGCAGATGAATCCCGAAGCAAAGAGCGAATAGTCATCAGTGATCAGTTTTCAGTTGGGGCGGACCTGCGTGTCCGCCCTGTTTTTGTTTCCGAAACAGGACGCGGAGAACGCGGATGAACGCGGACGAGCGCGGAGTTTATTTGATTTCTCCGCGTTTTCCGCGTCAATCCGTGCCCGTCCGCGTCCCAAATCCCTTCAGGGGGTAATCAAGTTTTAACGGTAAAATTACCCCATGTTCAAACGTAACACAACGCCCACCGAATCATCCCAACCCATCCAGGCCGTTGAACGCATCACGTCTGTGCTTGGGTCAGGACTCATCTGGCACGGCTCCATCAATGGCGCGGGCGGCGTCCGCATCGAGGGCGCGTTCGAAGGCGAGATCGCCCTGCGCGGCATGTTGGTTGTCGGCGAGACGGGACGCGTCACCTGCGAAAACATCCGCGCCAACGCGGTCATTGTGGCAGGCGCGGTGAAGGGCAACATCACCACCCAAAAATTGGAGATCCGTGCCAGCGGCCGCGTGTGGGGTGACGTGGTGACGACCGCCTTCGTGACCGAGGAAGGCGCCTTCCTACGCGGACAGATCCGCATGGAGGAGCGCGTCGAACTGGAACTCGAAGCGGCTCCTGAATCCACACCTGGCGAGGCGGCCCAGGCCGAGTCCCTCGCGGCGACGGCTGTTGTCGTCCCCGCGGTGATGCCCTTGCCCAAAGCGGATTCATCCACGGGGACTTCCACAGTGGTTCGAAAGAGAAAGTCAACCTCGTAAGCCCTCACCCCCTGCCCCTTCGCGAAGGCCCCCAATGGGAGAGGGGAGTTTATGAATCATGAAATACCGCGATCTCCACATCCAAACCCAACGCGAATTCCCCAACAACGCGCGGTCGGAAGGCTTCGGCTGGCTCGTCCGCGCGGGATACGTCACGCGCGAGAATGAAATCCTTCCGCTGGGCGAACGGGTGATTGCGCGAATAAAAGAGGGGGCAACAGATCATCCGCAAGCCTATTTTGCGTCCATTGGAATCCCTGTCATCAAAGGTCTTTTCGGTCACTTGTTTTTCTTCACCGAAACGGGGAAGGAGGATATTTTCAAATGTAGTGAATGTGATTATGCCGACCTTGCGGAAACTGCCTGCTCACAAAATTTCAAAATCCAGCCGCCCGAAAAACTTCCCATCGAGAAAGTATACACACCCAATTGCAACACGATTGAATCTCTGGCAAAATTCCTCCACGTGGATGAAAACAAGACAGCCAAGGCGCTGATGTTCGTCCGAATCTCAGACGGACAGTTTGTCTTTGTTGTCATGCGCGGCGACACCCAATTGAATCCGCACAAACTCAGAAAACATATTGGGGAAGTTCGCCCCGCAACTGCGGAGGAAATTGTCGCTGTCGGTGCGGTCCCAGGCTTTGCATCCGCGATTGGAATAAAAAACGCGCTGATCGTTGTTGATGAACTCATCCCCCATTCGATGAATCTGGTGGCTGGAGCGAACGAAGAAGGATATCACCTGCTCAATACCAACCATGGTCGGGACTACTCAGCCGATCTCGTCGTTGAAATTGTACAAGCCCAGGATGGAGACATTTGCACGGTATGTGAGGATGCCTGCTTCTGGCAGGAGAAAGGCGAAATTCTTGTGGATGAAAAGGGTGAATTTTCCGACAGGAACATCCTGCTCGCCCTCGCTGAAACTCACCACGATGACAAGGGACTCACCCTCCCCGCCTCCGCCGCGCCGTTTGACGTGTACCTCATGCACATCCCTGGCAAGACAATGGATACGCGCGCCGAAGCGGAGAAAATTTTCCTCGCATGTCAGTCGGCAGGCATCTCGGTCCTGTTCGATGACCGAGACGAACGGGCGGGCGTCAAATTCAACGACGCGGACCTGATCGGGTGTCCCCTCCGAATCACGGTAGGGGAGCGCGGTCTGCAAAACGGAATGGTGGAAGTCAAAGCGCGCAAGGCGGGGGAAAGTGCGAACGTCCGCGTCGAAGAGATTCCCATCCACATAAAAGACCTATCCTCCTCATAGTAGAATTGTACCGATGAACACAGGCTCCTTCCCTCCCTCCCGCCGACGCGGGCTTCTCGTGCACGGCATCATCATCGCGTTGCTCGCGGCGCTGTCCGTCTGGGCATTTCTCAATCTTGCCCGCGCGCCTGTCGGCCCGACCATCATCCTTTACCTGCTCGTCATCCTCGCCGCGCTCCCTCCGCTCCCATTTTTCAGTTACCGCGCCTTCGCCCTCCTGCGCGCCGACTACGTGCTCGACCGCGACTCGCTCGCATTTTACTGGGGACTGCGCGTGGAGGACATCCCGCTGACCGACATCGAGTGGATTCGCCCCGCGTCGGACTTGTCCACACCGCTTCATCCTCCGACCTTTCGGCTGGTTGGCGGTTTACTGGGGGTGACGCGCCACCCCGACCTCGGCGCGGTGGAGTTCATCGCCTCCACGCGGCACAACCTGTTGCTGGTCGCCACCGCCAAGCGGACGTATGCCATCTCGCCAAAAGATGCGGCCACGTTTCTCGCCACCTTCCGTCGCGCCACCGAACTCGGAAGCCTGCTCCCTGCTGAGGCGGTCTCGCAATATCCATCCTTTCTGCTGGCGCGTGCCTGGGACAATCTCACGGCGCGCTTCCTCTGGTTGAGCGGATTTCTTCTCAATCTTGGTCTTATTGTCTGGGTGACATTTCTGATCCCAGCGGTCAGCCGCGTGTCATTGGGATTCGACTCATCGGGCACGCCACTGGAGTCTGTTCCATCCGTGCGGCTCATCCTGCTCCCATTGTTGAGTGCGCTATTATTCACAGCGGGAATCATCGCAGGGCTGTTCTTCTATCGCGATGAAAAACTTCGTCCGCTCGCGATTCTTGTCTGGGCCTCCAGTGCATTGACCAGCCTGTTGTTTCTGCTGGCAGTCCTGTTCATCGTCACCACGCCCATCTAATTTCGTTTTACGTTTTACGCCCCAAGGGGTAAGTAAAACGTAAAGCGTAAAACGTATTCCATGACCAACCAACTCCTCTACGGTTTCCTCCTCGCCCTCCTCATTGCTTTCCTCGCTTATCGCGCCCACAGCCTGAATGTCAGCGGAGCAATCGCCGCGACCGTCACAGGGACGATCATCTTCGGCGTGGGCGGATGGCAATGGGCAGTCCTGCTTCTCACATTTTTCATCACATCCTCTGCATTGAGCCGCGCGTTTAAAAAACAAAAAACGAAACTGGAAGAAAAATACTCGAAGGGTCACGAACGGGATGCGGGTCAGGTCTTCGGCAACGGAGGCGTCGCGGCGCTGTTCGCCCTCATGCATGGATTCTATCCCGACGCGCTCTGGCCCTGGCTGGGATTCGCCGCCGCGCTGGCCGCGGTCAACGCAGACACGTGGGCGACCGAAATCGGCGTCTTGAATCCCCGTCCGCCGCGCATGATCACTGATTTGCGAAAGGCGGTGGAAAAAGGGACTTCGGGCGGAGTCTCCATCGTCGGCACGCTGGCTGCGCTGGCAGGTTCCGCCATCATCGCCACTCTCGCTGTCATCTTCCCCGCTGAAAACTTGACACTGAACACTGGTCACTGGTTATTGATTACGTTCGCAGGATTGGCAGGCTCCCTCTTCGACTCCCTCCTCGGCGCGACGGTGCAGGCCATCTATTATTGTCCCAAAGACCAGAAGGAGACCGAGCGCCATCCGCTCCACCTGTGCGGCACAGAGACCGTCCACCTGCGCGGCTGGAAGTGGCTGACGAATGACTGGGTAAATTTTGGGTGCGGGGCGATGGGAGCGGTGTTGGCTGTAGTGGTGGTTTTGTTGTAGAATAAAAGCCAGCGAAGTCCTGCCGTCTGATGCTTATCTTAATTTGGGGATTAGATTGCAGGTTTTCGTGCAGTCCAAAAGGAAATAAATTCGCTACAGCCCATCCGTTGTTAGGTGCTTAGATTTGAATGACAATAAAACGAAGGAAAATTTATCATGGGATATGATGTAAAGTGTCCTCAGTGCGGCGAAGTTAATCCAGGGAGTAGGCTATATTGTATAAAATGCCAAACAAATCTTATTGGTATTCCTCGAGAGCAAAACGCACCTGCATCCAAAGATGATTCTGAAACTTTTGATGAAATAATACCTCGCCCATTAAGAGTCTTAGGCAACCGCCGAGACATGTTAGGCGGTGCATTAAGTTGTATTGCTGCTATTGCCAGTACTGTCTATTTCTATTTCAAGGGAACTCCTGATGTATCAATGTGCACAGGAACTCTTTTTGGACTATCGGGAATTGTCCTTTTGCTAATTTCTTGGGATTGGGTTGAAGCAACTAATAAAGAGATAACAGTTCACAAGATACTTCATACCAAAACTATTCACTGGGGAACAATATATAAGATTGAAACAATTAGTCATTTAGGCATCGTGATTTTGTTAGGCGATGAAGGCAAAATAACTTTATATCCCATGAGATGGGCAGGGCAAGATAAAGAACTTATGTTACGATTGCTGGAAGCAAAGATTACAAAAACAGGAATTCAAGCGGAGGAAGTTCAATTGTTTCGAAAATAATATAATCAGGGTTAAATTGCGCCTACCGATAAACAGCAGTGTCAAGAGTAAATCGTCTACAAGTTGAAAATCGACATCCCACAAAGAAAACGGTTCCGAACGAAGATTATTTGGAGCCGTTTTTTTGTCCGCTGTCATCAGATTCCCATACAGAGACAGCCTTCCCCGCCCCCGCCTCATTTTTTCAAGGTGGGGCATAACAATCCATCAAACAAAAACTTGACGCCGATGATCGAATTCACTGGCGTCGTTTTATTTCACCTCTTCCACACCTTAAACTCCTGCAAACTCGAGCCTCCTAAAAACTCGCGGACGATGGAATTGGCGGGAATCAAGCCCGCGTCCACGGGCAGGAACCATTCGAGGAAGGCCAGCAGGCGTTTGGCTTCGATGAATTCGGGCGTGCCGTGGGGGACTTGTCTCAGCAACGGCTCGGCAAGTGATTTAAGCGCGGAGAGTTCATACACCAGCGCGGAGTTGAACATCACGTCACAGTTTTCCTGATACGGGAAAATGTAACGCTTCTCGCCGCGGCGGACGGCCTCCCAGCGCGAGATCGTCTGCGCGGCGGAATAGCCGCGTTCGCGCGCGTCGCGGACGATGCGTCGGATCAGGCGCGTGTCGGTGGTGGAGACACGGTTATGTCGGTCGAGGTTGACCTGCGTCAGCGCAGAGACGTACACCCTGAAAGCGCGGCCCGTCAAACGTTCAGGAATGAGGCGGGGGTTGAGGCCGTGGATGCCTTCGAGAATCAGCACCTGTCCCTTGTGCAGTTGGACGACGTCCCCCGCTTCGCGCAATCCCGACTTGAAGTTGTAGCGCGGCAACCGCACCTTTTCGCCGCCAACAATTTTCGCGAGGTCCTTCGCAAGCAGGGGCAGGTCGAGTGCATCAATGGATTCGTAATCAGGATGCCCATCTTCACCAAGCGGAGTTTTTTTTCGTTCAACGAAGTAATGATCGAGTTCGAGCGGATAGGGCGAGAGGCCGTGCGCGAGGAGCTGGACGCTGAGACGGCGCGAGAAGGTGGTCTTACCCGAGGAGGTCGGTCCCGCAATGAGCACAATGCTGGATTCGCGTTCGGCGATCTGCGCGGCGATCTGCGAAAGGTGACGTTCGTGCATGGCTTCGGAGACAAGCACGATCTCGTCGGCGCGGCCGCCCTCGATGGCATCATCCAGCGCGCCCACGCTGTCAATGCCGAGGCGCTTCAGCCAGTCGCCATATAGACGGAAGGCCGCCAGTAGTTTTGGATAATCGCCCATCGGCTCGAGCGAGGTGGGCGCGTGACGACGCGGGAAGTGAAGTGTGAAGCCGCCGCTGATGAGCGAGAGTTCGAACCACTTAAGACAGCCCGTGGATGGGACCATGTAGCCATGCATGTAATCCATGCGGTTTTTGAGAGTGTAGAGCGTGAGGTACGGTTTGGGACGATGCGCAAGCAGGCGCACCTTGTCGTTGAATTTTTGTTTCTTGAAATATTGGACGGCTTCTTTGAGAGGGATCTCCCGTCGCCCGAACGGAAGGTCCTCCTTGACAAGGGCGCGCATGTGGGAGGCGAGCGCGTCCAGTTCGGACTGGGTGAGAGCGCGTTCACCCACCTGACAGAAATACCCGCCCGACGAGAGGGAGTGGTCAATCGTCAATTTGCCTTTGGGGAAGAGTTCGGCAAAGGCCATTTCGAGCAGGAAGACGAGCGAGCGGCGATAAATGCGCGCGCCGTCAGCCGTGTCCATGGTGATGGGCTGGACGCGGCTTTCCATCTCGATAGGATAGGTCAACTCGTGAAGCTCGTTGTTGACGACCGCCGCGACGATGGGCGCGCTGAAATCGTTTTTTACGGCTTTGAGGAAATCCCCCACTTTCGCCCCGCGCGGGCCTGCGAGGGCGCGTCCATCAGGGAGATATAGCTGGACGGTGGGAGAGGGAGGGGTGAGGTGAATTTGTTTTTTGTTCATGATTTTTTATGTGGTGCGGAATGGTATTCCGCACAATCAGAGTTGGCGGGATACCATCCCGCCCCACAGCATGATTATTTTTTCAAGGTCTTTTCCGCATCCGCGAGGTGATCGAACAATTCTTCTTTCATCCTCTCAGCAGTGACTGTGTCTTCGGCGTACAGGTCGCGTTTCTCTTCATCATCGGTTTGCAGGTCGTAAAGTTCAAAGGCGTCGGGATACTTTTCGTAGCCCCTGTAGTGGATCAACTTCTTCGTTCCCTTCACCATCGAGATGCTGGTGCGGGAGAGCGGGATGAATGAGGAGACTTGCTTTGCTTCGACCGAGAAAATGGGACGTGCCCCATCTTCGCTTCCGCCCAGACCTGGAAGCGGCCTCCCTTCCCCGTTCGGGACATCCTTCCCCGCGAGGGAGAGGAGCGTCGGCAACACGTCTGCGCTGGAGGTGGGCGTGTGCACGTCCACGCGCTGAGATTGGCCTGGCGCGAAAACGAGCAGGGGAATATGAATGACAGGATTATAAAGCAAAGGCGTATCGTGACCGTATTCGCCGCGTTCAAAGAACTCCCCGTGGTCGGAGGTGATGATGAAGTAGGTGTCTTCGAGCACACCCGCCGCGTCGAGCGAGTCGAAGAGGCGTCCCATCTCCGCGTCCACGTTGGCGACGTATTCATCATAGACTTTGCGCTGTTCGAGCAATGTGCGGCGGTTGGTGCGTCCGCCCAGCGGATGGAATTGCTTGGTGGGGAATTCCATCTCGACAAGCGTGTCCACGAATTGGCGCGTCGGGCGATAGGTGGAATGGGGTGCCATCAGATGGAAATACGCAAAGAAGGGATTTTCCCTGCGGTGGAGGTCAAGGATCGTATCGCAGATGCCATCGTAGAGGACGCTGTTCTTGAAGAAATAGTAGCCGTTGCTGGGGAGTCCGTAGGGATGCTCCGCGTCAGCAGTGCCGATGTCGCGGTTGCTGAGTCCGTAGAAGAGGCCGAGATAACCCATCGAAGCAGAGCCTGCCGTCGGGTTCACAACGTGATGCGTGGAGAGGAGGAAATCGTCGAGGGCATAGTACGCGCCGAGTTCGTCGTTCTTGAAGAACTGGCTGACGAGTGGCTTCTCCTGTCCGTGGATGAATGTCGGCGAGGGGATGTGCGTATCGAGGTCCGCGCGGAACTGGCGGAGGAAGAGGTCCGCCCACAGGTTTTGGGCGAAGCCGACGCGGTGATAGTTCGAGCCGAGCAGGTGGAAAATATTGCGGTCGGCAAGCTGCCTGCGGACGAGGCCACCGAGGTTGATGGCGCGATGCGTCCACGGGAGGGAGCCAGTGAGCAGGGATGCCGTGCCTGGGGTGGTGTAATTCCCGCCCGAGTAGTGGGAATGATAGACGATGGCGCGGCCCGCCAAACGTTCTAGATGAGGCGTGGTGCGGCGCGGGTAGCCATATAGGGAGAGGTTCGCCGCGGTCATCGTGTCCGCGAGCAGGATGACGAAGTTCAGCTTGCGCGTCGGTGACTGGAGAGCGCGCGGGCGGAGGGTCGTCAGCGCGAGGCTGGCGGCGGTGAGGCCTGAGAGTTTGAGGAAATCGCGTCGGTTCATTTCAGAAGAGATTCCGTACGATCACAACGATAACGGAGACCAGTGAAATCGGGAGGAGCAAAAAGAGGAAGACAATCAGTCGGTCGGAGATCCATGCAACACTACGGATGACGAAACGCAGGCGCGGGGCGAGAAACGTCAGGAGGAGAGAGAGCGCCAGCGCGATCCATGTCCATGGAAACAAATCATGGAGGACGGCGTATCCAGTCACCGACAAGCGGTACATATACAGCATGATCGAGCCGAGACCGAAAAGCGCGGCCACACTCCCGCGCGTGACGAAAACTTCGCGCATCCAACGGGCAGGCAGGAGCATGGATGCGAGCAGGAGAATTGCAAGCGCGGCGAGACTCTCCAAAAACGCGGATGTCATCGAGTAGGCGAACACCGACAATATTTCCCCGAAGGTGAGGAACATCATCCACGAGGGGACCTTCCACAGGAAGACAACCAGCGTCCAGCCATATACCAAAAACGAGATGACGGCAAAGACGGGGAGGATGGCGTCGAGCGCAGGAAGGCGGGATTTGAGCATCGGTAATTGGTAAATGGGGAATGGTTATTGGTAACGGTTGATGACTAAATTTCTAGAACTAATCCATCGTAGGCAATTTCATATCCATTTTGCGAAGCAAATTCAACCAACTCAGGATGCGCGGGGTTGCCTTCGTGAGCGATATGCGTAGCAAAGACACGAGCGCTTCGCTTTAATAATCCTTCATGGCGCATCCGCTGTGCATGTTCAATTACTTGATGAGCGCTCAAATGGTCGCTTCCAGACTGGTTCGGTCCATAAGTGTGGTCAAGTATCACAAGGTCAAATAGCATTTGATATTGATGGAACGCCTGCCAGGTTTCTTCAAACAATGCAGCCGTATCGGTTCCGTAGAAAATAGCGCGGCCATTGGACTCAACGGAATATAACAGCGCTCCCATTTCAGGCGCATGATTTGCAGGGAAGCCAGTTACACGATAATTTTCAAAAGTAAATGGCTGTAATGGTTCTATCTGGTGTATTTTTAGATTCAACCGAGATTCAGCGCCTGGATGCAGGAGGCTATATCCCGCAAGGTCTCTTTCGAATGTTTCTGATGCTCTTTGCAAAGTTTGAACGGAGGCATAAAAGTTCAAAACAGGCGCGCCGATTGTTCCATAATCGGGGCTGCGTGAAAGCAGGTGAGATAAATCCAAATGGTCAGCATGAGGATGAGTCTGTAAACAATGGCTCACATTTGTCAAAGAACAACCATGTATTTGAGATGCCGCCATAATATCTGGATTTAGATCAATGATTAAATCATCGTTGACGAGTAAAGATGACCTTTTTCTTAAACTGAAACCGCCAAGCAATCGCGCTTGTTCGCAATTGTTACATTTGCAAAACGCCTCTGGAAAAGCATTAGCCGCCGCGGTTCCGAGAAATGTGACAATCATTTCCTTTTTGTGCATGTGGTTGGCCAATTGACAATTAACGCGCGAGCAAGTCCAGGAGTTTTTGTGGTTGATGAGCGTACGAGTCCATCGGAAGTTTGCCCTTCGTGAGGGCCAACAGGGTTTCGGTGAGGACTTTATTGACAGGCGTGGGGACGCCTGCCTTCTCCCCCGCGCGGACGATCGCTCCGTGTAGGAAGTCCACTTCGGACTTGCCGCGGCCCGAATGCAGGTCAATGTGGAAGGAGGGCATCTTCGCGCCGCGTCCGCTTCCTGCCGCGCGGCCGAGGAGCGGCTTCGACAACCATAACGGCATGCGCGTGGCGAACGCGAGCGCGCGGACGGGAGTCTTCGGGAGATTTACAACCTCAATATTTTGCGCTTCCATCACCATGAGGCACTCGCGCAACATTTCGATTTCCAATTGGTAGAGACGTCTGTCCGCGAAAACCTGCGCAGCGGACAGATCGAGAATCGCCGAAGTGGGATTCGCGATCAGGTTCGTCAACATCTTCGACCATTTCATGGCGGCCGCGTTTTGGAAGAGTTGGGCATTGAGGTAGGCCGCGTTGAATGCCGCGACCAATTTCGCAGACAGCGGATTCCCATTCGCGATTCCGATGCCGCGCAGTTTCTCCAGAACAATGTCACCCGCGCCGCGTCGTCCGATGGCAGAGGTGACCGTCCCGTAGATGACCTTATCCGCGCCAATGGCGTCGGCGATCATCGGCTCATTGTCCACGCCGTTGGAGAGGCAGAGAATGGGCGGAAGTTTTTCCGCGAAGGGCCTCATCCCATCCAGCGCGGTGGGTGTGTCAAAGGACTTCAATGCAAAAATGGCAACATCGAAGGGCCAGAATTTGAGCGCGTCTTCGAGTGAGCCAGCCATGACGAAAGATTGCGGCGAAAGCAGGAACGCGTCCTTTGTTTTTCGTCTTTCGTCCAACGTCAGATCGAGACGCATCCCGCGCTGACGCAGATCGTCTGCGACGGAGGGTTGCTCCACGAAGACAACGTGATGTCCTGCGAGGGCAAGCGAGCCGCCGATATACGTCCCGATGGCGCCCGCGCCGAAGGAAAGGATGTTGAGGGAGGAGGAAGATGGTTGCATAATGTTAGCGATTAGCGGTTATCAGAGTCCCAGTGGGAACGGTCGAAGCGCAAGAGACGCCAGTTGTGCCATTCGGGGTCGTAGGCAAAATCCGCGTAAGTGGTGTTGCGAAACCAGAACCGAGGTCCGTTGTGATGC
The DNA here is from genome assembly GCA_003598975.1 of Anaerolineaceae bacterium. Classification (GTDB taxonomy): domain Bacteria; phylum Chloroflexota; class Anaerolineae; order Anaerolineales; family Villigracilaceae; genus Denitrolinea. The sequence goes on from QZIJ01000074.1 coordinate 77,976, forward strand.
GCCTGCGGTGCGATACTCATGATGGAATACATGGCCATGTTCAGTATCCCGCCGTGCGAGACGACGAGATATCGTCCAGGTGGACGGTCAAGGATTGACTGGATGGCGCGTCCCGCGCGCAGGTAGACTTCAAGTCGACTTTCCCCCGTCTCGCCAAAACGGGTGTACGGGGTGATGAACTTCGGCTCGTTCCAGGCGATCTCGTCATCGCGCAAACCCGCCAGTCGGCCATTGTCCATTTCCATCCAGAGCGGATCGACTACGAGCGGGACATTCAAGGCGGCAGAGACAATCTCAGCGGTTTCCTTTGCGCGCAAAAGCGGGCTGGCAAAGCACTGATTGAAGGTGACTTTTTCCGTCTGCCATTGTGCCGCCAGCGCACGCGCTTGTGCGCGGCCTTTCTCTGTCAGCGGGAAATCAGCCTGTCCCTGAAAGCGATTCTCCTGATTGCCCACGGATTCACCGTGCCGCAAAAAGGTCACGTAATAATGACGACTACTCATTCACACCTTTTACTGGACAAACTCCAAGGTCCGATTGGATTTGCTCAGACAGGAACTGGTCAGATTCAGATAATGTGCCGCTTGCCGAAACTCTCTGCCAGAGCGCGCACAACGAGGATTGCAAGACAGGCATCTGACGCGCCGTCTCCATCGTCAACTTGCGCGCCTCCTTGACGCGTCCGACGCGGGCGTAGGCCTCGATGAACGGCAGGTATTCCGATTGATTGCTCGGATAAAAATGCGCGGCAAACGCGTCGTCACCGATGCGCGCCACCTCAGCCCAGTCGCCCAGAGCGCGTGACAGATCCGCTTTTTCGAAGTAGTAGCACCACGTGTGCGCGGGTTCCGTCTCGAAGATGATTTTGGGTGGGCGCGCAGAAATTTCAGGCAGGGCAATCACCTGTTCCACGTTCGAAAACGGAAGCGCAGTCCGTTCGGTCTGCCTCAGCGAGGGAAAACCCAACTCGGCGAGCGCGTCCGCTGCCCCGACGGAATGAGGCGCAAGCGGCAGGTCGGCATCGTAGAGCGGATGCAGAATCCGCAGGCAGGAGGGCGGCGCGAATTTCACCAGAATCAACGCGTCGGTCGTCGAGGAAAAATCGGTTGAGAGCAGGTGCCACTCCACGGTGGGCGTTTCTAAAAGGTCGGGGCGCGTCGTCAAGAACACCTGCGCGTATGGCAGGTCGCCGCCACGGTATTCGGGCGCATAAAGCCAATTGACCGCGAAGGTCAGCGCGTCGTCGTCGGTGAAGCGGAAGGGTGAGGTCTCGGTGACGATGACCGTGCCCGTTTCCAGCGCGGGCGCGCGCCACGAAAGTTGCCAGAAAAAATTTTCCTGTGCGCGCCAATCTTCGCGAAAAGCAAGCGCAAATTGGATCTGCGCGCCGATGGCCAGCGCGGCCAGCGCGCCCGTGGCGAGCGCCCGCCAATCGGGTTTGGGAATCAATTCGAGCGCGACAGCCAGCAACAATCCGATGCCGAGCGCGAAAGGCTGGGTGAAACGGTCCGCGGGAAAAATTAATTTGACTTGCAGGCCTGCCGCGGCGAACGGGATGTCCGCCAACAGGATAGCCGCGACGCCTACGCCAATCCACTCTCCGAACGGCCTGCGTTCCGACTCAGAGACAGCGGGTTCGGCTTCCTGACGCGTCCGCGCCACGTAGACGGCCAGCGCGGCCAATGCGCCCAGCAATACAAAGATGTACATCCGCGTGAGACGCGTTCCCATCGCGGCAAACGGCACCGCGTGAAAAATATTCATCCACGCTGAGACGGTGGCCGTCCAGATCGAACGCGCCGCGTTAGACATTATCGAGGTCAGCGTCTGCGCGGACGCGCCCACTTCCACATCATACAGCGCGGAGCGGAACAAAAACACGCGCCAGACGAGGAAGAGGATGACAACCGCGCCGTACGGAAGATAGACGCGTAATGTCTTCCAAATGCGCGGCCAACCTGAAAGCGTCTCACCCGCCACGATCCACATCAGCACGATGCGTAATAATTCCAGACCAAAATAATATTCGACGGAGAAAAGGTGAAAGGCGGAGAGGCCCGCGGCGACGAGGAGCATCCACCACTTTCCGCGCGCGGCGCGCATGGAGAGGAGGGACAGCGCCAGCGAAACAAAGAAGAGTGCGAAAGTCAGCGAGTAATGTCCATAGACGAGTGCGATGGAATGCTGACTGAAGCCTGGATAGACGAGAGCGAGCAGGGCGGCCACAAAAACAAAGCGCGGGTGCCGCGGCCAGACGAGTCGGAGTGCCCACCACACCGTCACAGCCAGAAGCGCGCGGGCGGTCAGCGCGAAGACCTGCCAGGCGAGAGGGTCAGGCCCGATGACGGACGTGGTGGCGACGAACAGATTCGACCAGAACGGACGCGCCACCGCGAAGTACGCGTCCAAGCCTGCGCGGCCGATGTAATGAGAGACCCACGCAAAGCCCCAGTCGTCCCAGGCGTAGCCCTGTCCCGCGGCGAACCATCCGTAGGCAGCGAGAGTCACGCCCACCAGAACGAGCGGCGCGCTCCATGTCGGAAAGGTTACACGACGCAACATTATTCTTTTCCGTTTTCGGTGTCGCTTTTTATGAGATAGACAGGCCGCCGCTTCACTTCCTGGAAGATGTATCCCACGTACACGCCGATGAAACCGAGCAAAACCATCAACATCCCGCCCACGATGAGGATGACGAACATCAGCGAACTCCAGCCAGGCGCAAGGTTGGATGTGCGTCCCGTCACCCAGAAGGAGAGCACGTAGACCATTTCGGCCAGCGCGAGCAGGAGCAAAATTCCGCCGAGGCTGAGTCCCACGTAGAGCGGCGCGAGCGAGAACGAGAAGATGGCGTCCATCGCGAGGCGGAACATCTTCCCAAACGAGTACTTCGAAGCTCCACCCGCGCGCTCCTCCTGATGGTAGAGCAGGATGGCAGATTTGAATCCGATCCACGAGACCATGCCGCGCAGGAAGCGATGATATTCGGGCATGGCCTTCAAGGCGTCCACCGCGCGGCGCGACATGGCGCGAAAATCCGCCGCGCCAGGCAGGACGCGCGTCCCTGAGATGAAATTTAAGAGGTGGTAGAACAGGCCCGAGGTCCATTTTTTGAAGCGGCCGAGTCGCGCGTCGTCGGTGCGCTGTCCCTGCACGATGTCATAGCCCTGCACGATCAGATCCAGCATCTGGGGGATCATTTCGGGTGGGTGCTGTCCATCGGCATCGAGCATCACCACCGCGTCGCCGCGCGAGGCATCCAGTCCCGCGGTCAGCGCGGCCTGGTGACCGAAGTTGCGGCTGAGCGAGATCACGCGCACGCGCTCGTCGGTCCCAGCCAGCGCGGCCAGTTCCCCCTCCGTACTATCCGACGAGCCATCATCCACATAGATGAAAGTGAACGCGTAAGGCAAGCCGTCCACCACAGAGCGGACGTGCGCGTGCATTTGCGTGACCACGCCTGCTTCATTGAAAACGGGGATGACAAGATCGACCGAGATTTTTTGATGAGGGGACATTCGGGGATTCTACCATCCTTCGCTTCACAACCTGACCCCGTGGCGGGACGCGAGCAAATCGAGCGCCCGCACCACTTCGGCTTTTTTCTGCTCCCCCGTCCAGCCGAGGGATTCGCCTGCCGCGTCGGCTACTTCATCTACAGCCACGCGCGTCAAGCGTCCGAGCATGGCAAGCATGGTGCGGCGCAGGAGAATGTCATCGAGATGGACGACCTGTTCTTGCTGGCAAAGGAAGCCGATCTCGCGGCGCGAAAAATCGGGCAGGGATTTCAAGGGCTGGTCTGGCTGTTTGGAAAGGAATATCGCCACCGCTTCGGCGCGCGTGCCATACCGCTCGAACAGGGCGCGGACGCGTTCGCTGGAGAATCCCGTCCACGCGGCAAGACCATCAAGATAACGCTTTTGTTCCTCGGATGTGCGCGGGTAGTTGCGTCCGCCGCCGATGGGAATTTCATGCGTGGATTTTTGTCGGTCGCGTTCGAGGAAGGCCAGCGCCTTGTCGGTCACTTGCTCGGCGAAGGCGCGGAACGAGGTCCACTTGCCGCCGACGAGTGAATAGACGGGATAGCCAAGACCTGTCCATTCGCCCTCCGTCACCTGGATGTGATGGTCGCGGGTGATCTGTCCTGTGGTCTTGGCCGATCCCGTATGCGCCAGTGGGCGGACGCCCGAAAAGTGGAAGACGATATGCTCGCGTCCCACTTTGATATCGGGGAAGACGCGGCTGACAAGTTCGATAAAGTAGTCCACTTCATCTTCGGTGCAGACAACATTGTCGGGGTTGTCCACGGGGAGATCGGATGTGCCGAGGATGACCTTATCATAAAGCGGGAAGATGAGAACGATGCGCCCATCTTTGTTCTCGAAGAACAATTCATTCTCGCCGATGGCTTTCCGCAGTTCGGGATGGTCGAGAACGAGGTGCGAGCCTTTGGTCCCGCCGATGAAACGGGTGGACAGGCCGAGGGTCCCGTTTGCCGCGTCGATCCACGGGCCAGCCGCGTTGATGAGAAGTTTCGGTCGAAGGTCAAAAGTCGAACCTGTCAGTTCATCACGGAGCGTGACTGTATCGTTTTCCCCTTTGACAAGCGAAACATAATTGAGCGCGCGTCCGCCATCGGTTTCGCCATCCAGCAGGGCTTCCAGCGCGAGACG
>QZIJ01000019.1 GCA_003598975.1 Anaerolineaceae bacterium
ATTGGACACTCCTTGCAGGTTGTTTGGGTGGTACCAACAATTCTGCATCAGGAGTGTCTTTTTGTTAATGTTCAACCCTATTTACGGATAGGGTCTAAGTATGCTTTATCCTCGATTACGACTTGCTAGGAATTTTCTTACAGATGATGGGGTATTAGTAGTAAGCATCGACGACACAGAAGTTCATAATCTGAGGGCAATTCTTGACGAAATTTTTGGTGAAGAAAATTTTATATCTGAACTTATTTGGAAAAGCAGACAATTCCCAGACGCAAGAGCAGTGACAAACGTGTCAAATGACCATGAATATATTTTGGTCTATTCGAGAACTGATCTTTTTGGCTTTCGTGGAATTAGTCGTGATGAAACAAAATTTAGCAACCCAGACAACGATCCAAGAGGGGATTGGATGTCTCGAAGCATGTTAGGTCTGGCAACAAAAGAACAAAGACCCAATTTGCACTATGTATTTAAGGATCCAAAAACTGGTAACAAGTTTTCTCCACCAGCAAACACGGGTTGGCGATATTCAAAAGACCGCATGGAAGGATTAATTGCCGAGAATAAAATTCTTTTCCCACCAAGTCCGTCTGGAAGACCAAGAGAGAAAAAGTTTAGGTCAGAAATGACCAAAGAGTTCATCTCGTTCCCAAGTATTATCGATGATGTATACACGTCACATGGTACTTCGGAAATAAGAGAGCTATTTGGGGCAGATGTGTTTGATTTTCCGAAGCCGTCAGAATTAATAAGGCGAATTGTTGAACAGTGCTCAAGTAATAACGATATTGTGATGGATTTTTTCGCAGGCTCTTGCTCAACAGTTCAAGCTGTATTTGCACAAAACATAGCAGATGAACAATCAAGAAACTTTATTGTTGTTCAGCTGCCAGAACCAACCAAGCAAGGCTCTGAATCGCAAAAGGCTGGATTTAGAAATATTGCAGACATTGGTAGAGAAAGAATTCGCCGATTGGTTAAGAAAAATCGAAAGAAGAATGGTCAACCTGAGTTGTCTCAAAAACGAGCTTTTGGTTTCAAATCCTACGAACTTGATAAATCCATGTTCATTGAGTGGCAACCATTTTCTGGCAAAGACACATCTCAACTTGAACTTCGTTTTGGGAAAGCCGAAATGCCATTAGCCGAAGGCTGGAAACCCGAAAACCTGCTGGCTGAAATCCTTCTCCTGCAAGGCTTTCCGCTCGATAGCCAAGTACGCTCTCTACCTGAATTCAAAGCCAACGCTGTCCAGCAAGTCACATCCGAGTTTGTCACGCATCCGCTTTACGTATGTCTCGATAAGAAGATCAAACCTGAAACCGTCGCCAAGCTCAAACTTGGCTCCGAAGACATCTTCGTCTGTCTCGATAGTGCCCTGAGCGATGAAGCCAAGGTCAAATTGGCGGACCAGTGCAATTTGAAAGTGATTTAATCTGTCATTGCGAGCCGCTGGTGGTTGAGTAGCCGCGAAGCGGCGTATCGAAACCCAGCGGCGAAGCAGTCTTCCCATAAAGGCTAAAACATGGAACCCTTTTCCCTCTTGCTGGATACATTTATAGAATTGGCTAACAGGATCGTCAACCTCGAAAAAATAAAACGAGAAGACAAGCAGCAAGTTTTTAGGGAAATAATTGACCCGTTGTTTATTCAACTTCAACCTGTGGTTTTTAATTATCTAAATATTTTCAGCAAAGCCGAGGAAGATGTTATCGAAAAGCAGAATTACAGAATTTTAAAAGACCAGACCAAAGACAGAAAGAGTAATGCAAAAAAAACAAATCATGATTACCCAAGAACGTTGGGTGAAATCCAGACCCTGCGTAAAGAAATGTTGTTAGCACGTTCTACCGTAAAAGCGATGGCAAGGCAAATTCGCCAACTTTATAAAGATGAGATCATCACAGAATTCGCAGAACGCATACTTATCTTTTTTGATGTATCAGTTTGTGGCATTGCCCTGGACGAATTTTCAATATTATTGGATACAGATAGTTATTCTCAGTTAAAACTTGTTCGCTTATTTGAAAAGGTAATGGATGGGCAAGCAGACGAGTTTGAATTAAAAGAATTTATCAGTGAAGCGCACGACTTACTTGAGCGGAAATGGGTAAAGGTAGTAAATTCCTATGCAGCAGCGAAAATCCATTGCTTAAGCGCACCTAATTCAATAAAACAGCGAAAGTAAGATATACCCATAGAAAGCCCTTGAAACTTCACCTTTGTGCCCCTTCGTGAACTTAAAAAGAACCTGGAACCTGAAACGTGACACTGAAATTACAATTCGACCCCAGCCAACCCTACCAACTCGCTTATGTCATTCTGAGCGTAGCGAAGAATCTCTATCACGCCAAGCTAGACCCTTCGCTACGCTCAGGGTAACACTTGAAACTTGATACCTGACACATGACACTGAAACTCCAATTCGATCCCAACCAACTCTACCAACACGACGCCGTTGAAAACGTCGCGCGTCTCTTTGAGGGCTTGCCGCGTCAAATTGCCGAGTTCACCCTGGGCGACGAGATCATCCCCAACCTCCCACCTTTCGAGTCACTCAGCGAATCCTGGCTCTACGACAACCTGCGTCAGATCCAGCAGGATGGCGAGATCGCCACCGACCTGGCAGGCATGCTCGACGTGGATGACGGCATGGTCATCGAAGGCGTCGGCAACGAATCGTGGCGGCATCCCTCCTTCACCATCGAAATGGAAACAGGCACGGGCAAAACCTACGTCGCCATGCGCACCATCTACGAACTCCGCAAGCGTTACGGCTTCAGCAAATTCATCGTCGTCGTTCCCAGCATCGCCATCTACGAAGGCTGGATCAAGAACTTCGCCATCACCCGCGATCACTTCCGCGCCCTCTATGAAAACGAAACCGTCAACCTCATCGAATACGATAGTGCCCGCATCAGTCAGTTGCGCGCCTTTGCCACGTCCACCTTTGTTGAAATTCTCGTCATCACCCTCGATTCCTTCAACAAGACCTCCAACGTCATCTTCAAGCCCTCCGAAAAACTGCCTGGCGAACGTCTGCCCTTTGAATACATCCAGCAGACCCGCCCCATCCTCATTTTGGATGAACCCCAGAACATGGAGTCGCAAAAGTCACTCGAAGCCTTGCGGACTCTCCATCCGCTCTTTTCCCTGCGCTATAGTGCCACGCATCTTTCCTCGCCCAATCTTGTCTACCGTCTAACACCATTCGACGCCTACCGCCTGAACCTCGTCAAAAAGATCCAGGTCTTCGGCGTCACCGAACGCGAGAACTTCAACCAGCCCTTCCTCGCGCTCGAAGAGATCACAACCAAAGGCGGGCTCAAAGCCAAAGTCCGCACCTACGTTGAAGACAAAGGTCGCCTCAAAGAAGTGGATTTGACTCTCAAACACGGCGACGACCTCTTCGCCAAAACCAAACGGGATGAACACAAAGGCGGATATGTCGTTGTGGATGTCAACGCCGCTGGCAACTTTCTCGAATTCGACAATGGACTCCGCCTCTTTCTCAACGAGACAATTGGTCCGTCGCGCCCGGAGATTTTCCGCGCCCAGATCCGCACCACCATCAAGCAGCACATGGAAATGCAGCAGCGCATGGTCCGCAAGAACGTCAAGGTGCTCTCGCTCTTCTTCATCGACCGCGTTGCCAACTACACCGCCAAAGATGGCATCATCCGCAGAATCTTCGACGAAGAATTCAACAAACTCCGCAAACAATATCCCTTCTACGAAAAGATGAAAGCCGAAGAAGTGCGCAGTGCCTACTTCGCTGCAAAGAAAATCGCGAAAAGCGAAGAAACCGAAGCCATCGACACCGACAGCCGCAACCAATCCGAACGCGACGCCGAAAAAGCCGCCTTCGAGTTGATCATGAAAGACAAGGAAACACTTCTCTCTTTCTACGACGAAAAAGACTCACAGAAGAAAGTTTCCTTCATCTTCGCCCACTCCGCCCTCAAAGAAGGCTGGGATAACCCCAACGTCTTCCAGATTTGCACGCTCAATCAAACTGTTTCACCGATGAAAAAGCGTCAGGAGATCGGTCGCGGCTTGCGCCTCGCCGTCAATCAGGATGGCTTGCGCGTCATGGAAGATGAAGTAAACATCCTTTCGGTCATCGCCAACGAAAGTTATCAACGCTACGCCGAAACCCTGCAATCCGAATACGTCGAAGAAGGTCAGGCTCCGCCGCCCAAGCCGACCAATGCGGGACGCGCCAAAGTCTCGCGTAATGAAGAGATCATGCAATCCAAAGCCTTCCGCGACTTCTGGGCAAAACTGCAACGCCACACTTCCTACAAGATCAGCATTGATACACCCGCGCTGATCAAATCCTGTGTCGAACGTATCGGCAATCGCGCCCTTCCACAATCCATCATCGTCGTCGAAAAAGGTTCATTTATCGTCGCAGAATACACCATCGAGTTGGCTTCGGTCTCGGATGATTCCTGCAAACTCAAGATCACCGTCAAGGACACAATCGGCAACGAAAGCAAAAACACCCACACCTTCCCGATAAGCACTGACCTATCCAAAGTCCTGCATGATGATCGTCTACGCGGTTATAAGGTTGTTGAAATCGTTGACGATGGCGATAACTCCCACGTTGTCTTTGGCAACGGGCAAAAAGTTTACAAGTATCAACCCATCGTCTTCCAAAGCGAACAGGGACAAAAGCCCAGCGAACGTTCTGCGCTCACTGAGAAAACCCGCTACCCTGTTTTCAATCTCATCGACCGCGCCGCCAAAGAAACAGGTCTTACACGTCCCACCCTCAATGAAATCTTCCGCCGCCTGAGCGAGAAACGCAAAGAAGCCATCTTCTACAACCCTGAAGGCTTTGCAGGTCTGTTCATCGGCGAGATCAACAACGCCATGAAAGACCACATCGCCGAGCGCATCGAATTTGAGATCACGCCCGCTCCTCTCAAATGGGGTCTCGACCTCGAAGATGCCTTCCCCGCTGAAAAGGAATTCCCGCAAAAAGAACTTGTTGAAGGTTCTAAAGCGAGTCTCTACAATCAAATGCAAGTTGACTCCGATGTGGAAGAACGCTTCGTCAAACTCAAACTCAACGATGATGACAAAGTCGTCTTCTACTTCAAATTCCCACCCACTTTCAAAATTGACTTCCCCCGCATCATCGGCGACTACAATCCCGACTGGGGCATCGCAAGATACAAAGACGGCAAGGTCCTGCTCGAACTCGTCCGTGAAACCAAAGGTGGCGAAAACCTAGATCTACTCCGCTTCCCGCACGAAGCCCGCAAAATCCGCTGTGCCCAAAAAGTCTTTACCGCCCTCGGCGTCGACTACCGCGTCGTCACCGACCACACCGCCGACTGGTGGGAATCCGAAGTGGAGCAGAGTCAAATGTTCCGTTGATATCCCAATTGCACAACGCACTTATTGAATCTGCAAATCGTCAATCATCACATCAATATCAATCTGCGTGGAAGATAAGTATCCAATAAAAAAATAACGCTCGAGCAGTTCAATCACCGGAAATGCCTTTGCCGGGCTGTTATTCAACCAGATTGACAACCGGTTGGCGTCGATTTTCATGCGAATTACATAATTTCCCGAGTCGTTGGGATCGAAAATATTGCTAAACAAGGGCAGAGGATACATGGGATATTCAGCCTGCATTTCCACAATATCGAACGCGCTTTGATAACTGGGCCTAGCGGGGTCGGCCAACTTAATCCTCAAGAACTTCCCATTGGAAAAACTTGCAGGGCTTTCAAGGAATCCTATCCAAATTTGTGCGCCTTTCATTTTTCCAAGATGAACATCCATTCGGATATCAGCAGTGGGCGAAACTGGTTGCGTCACACCATACCAATTCGCCTTGCCCCCGTCGCTTTCCAGAATGGAAAGCGCCCCGTTGGACATGGTCAATCCATATTTTTCAAGTTGCCAACAAGATGCAACGCTGACAGGGATGAAATACTCATCTGTTGATACAGGAGTCCAGACAAACACATCGAAACCATTGCCACACATACCCGTTCCAATCGACGGTAAGGTTGGCGATTGTTGTGTCCCAGACACGCAAGACAATTCCTCCACCTGCCAGCCGGCACTTTCCAGGTTTATTCTGTAACTATAGCCTGTTGACTGAGTTTGCCCATTGGAAGAAAATGAGACCTGCCCCTCCCGCAAAATCTCGCGGAAAAAGAAGGTAATGCTCTTCTTCGCGTTGCCAGGCACATCAAAACTCGCAACAAGGCTATCCTCCAAAAGAATGGTTTTTTCAGATGTAAATTGATTTTTTATCTCCGTTTCAATCCCAATCTTTGCCGCCTCGGGAATATCAACTTCCATCACCCCACTCACTCCCAAAGTGAGTTCTTTCGAAAACTTCTCTCCAAGAATTTTTTTATACGTAAGATCATTTGTGACTGTTTCGGATGAGAAACAATTATCAAATATCTGTGTTTCCTCAAGCAAGCGCTCAACCTTCTCCCTGCTCCGAATCTCAATCCCTGAAGATTGTGCGGAGGGGGACGATTCCACGGTGCAGGAAACAAGCAATCCCAACGTGGAAAGCAAAACTATAAGTTTGGCTAAATTCTGCATATACCACCTGTTTGTTGTGAAATGTTCTATAAAGAGTATATCGTAAATTGTTTCCACACGCCATCTTGCATAACTTTTAATTCATGAAAATAGCGTGAGGTCTCCCCTTCCCCATTTTCCATCTTCCTCATACAATCACCTCATTTCAACCGACAGGATTCCTCATGCCCACCGACGACGTCACCCCCATCCGCCAGCAATATCTCGAAATCAAACGCGAGCATCCCGACGCGATCCTCTTCTTCCGCCTCGGCGACTTCTACGAGACCTTCGACGAAGACGCCGAAATCACCGCCCGCGAACTTGACATCGTGCTCACCTCCCGTCCCGTGGGCGGCGGCGTGCGCGTCCCGCTGGCGGGCATCCCGTATCACGCCGTCGAAAACTACCTTGCCCGCCTGATCGAAAAAGGCTACCACGTCGCCATCTGCGAACAGGTCGGCGAACAGCCCAGCAAGGGGATTTTCCCGCGCAAGGTGGTACGGATCGTCACGCCGGGGACAGTCGTCGAGGAGGGACTTCTTCCAGGCGACGCGAACAACTACCTCGCCTCGATCATCCTCGACGAGGGGCGGGCCGCGGTTTCCTACGTGGATATCACCACGGGAGAGTTCGCCGTCACCGAATTGCCGCTCGAATCCCTGCGCGCCGAGTTGACACGCCTGCATCCCGCCGAAATTCTCCACTCCGATTCCCAGCAACTCTTCGACAACTCGTTCGGTCATCCCACCTCCCTGCCCGCCTGGCGTTTCGAGCCTGGCAAATGCGAGGAGGTGTTGCTCGCCCATTTCAACGCCTCTTCGCTCGAAGGATTCGGCCTCAAGGGACAGAGTCTCTCCATCCGCGCCGCGGGCGTCATCATCCAATATCTCAAAGAGACGCAACCCGACTCGCTCCAATTGCTGACGGGATTGCGCGTTTACTCCCTGTCCGAGTTTATGACCCTCGACGCGGCCACGCGCCGAAATTTGGAACTGACAGAGACTCTCCGCGGCGACGTGAAAGGCTCGCTCCTCAGCGTGCTTGATCACACCGTCACGCCGATGGGCAAACGTCTCATGCGGGTTTGGGTCAGCCAGCCGCTTTTGGACGTGGCAAAGATTCAAACCCGTCAGGATGGCGTGGCCTACTTCTTCGGAAACGGGATGCAACGCGCCGAACTGCGCGCCGCCCTCAAGCCGCTCGCCGACGTGGAACGCCTCGTCAACCGCGTGCTTTCTGGCAATGCCCAGCCGCGCGATTTAGTGGCTACACGCTCCACGTTGGAACAACTTCCGAAGGTTGTCGAATCTGTGAGGCAGAATGGCATCAATGGCCCCACCGCAGGTGTGGGTCTGCCAAAACTCGAATTATCGAATACCGAACTCTCCCTCCTCCAAAACGCGATTGACGATGACCCACCTGCCACTCTCCAAAACACGGGCATCATCCGCGCGGGATATTCGGCGGAGCTGGATGGCGTGATCGAAGCCTCGAAACACGCGCGTGATTGGATTGCGAATCTTGAATCGGTGGAACGCGAACGCACGGGCATCAAAACGCTCAAAGTCGGCTACAACAAAGTCTTCGGCTACTACATCGAAATCTCGCGCGGCGCGGCGGACAAGGCGCCCGAAAATTACATCCGCAAGCAGACGCTGGTCAACGCGGAACGGTTCATCACGCCAGAGATGAAAGAGTACGAGACGCTGGTGCTGAACGCCGAAGAACGCATCCGCGAGATCGAACTGCGCCTGTTCAAGGAAATCTGCGCGGAGTTATCAAAGTCCGCGAGTAAGTTGCTCGAGACCGCGCGCGCCCTCGCCGAGTTGGATGTGTTGTCCGCCCTCGCTGAGTCTGCGGCTCTCGGAGGCCTCACCCGCCCCGAGGTCCATGAAGGAAGCGAGTTGGAGATTCGCGAGGGACGGCATCCTGTCGTCGAACAAAGTCTGCGCGGCGAACGGTACGTCCCGAACGATGTCATCTTCGAGAAGGGCGAGATCGTGCGCGTCATCACGGGGCCGAATATGTCGGGTAAATCCACCTATCTGCGACAGGCCGCGCTGATCGCGCTGATGGCGCAGATGGGTTCGTTCGTGCCCGCCGCGTCAGCGAAAATCGGACTCGTGGACCGCATCTTCACACGCATCGGCGCGCAAGATGAAATTCATGCGGGGCAATCCACGTTCATGGTGGAGATGATCGAGGCCGCGAACATTTTGCATCACGCCACCGCGCGCAGTCTGTTGATTCTCGACGAGATCGGGCGCGGCACATCCACTTACGACGGCGTTTCGATTGCGTGGGCGATGATCGAGCATGTGCATAATCATCCGCACCTGCGCGCGAAGACGCTGTTCGCGACACACTACCACGAGTTGACGCAACTCGCCGAGTTACTGCCTGGCGTGCGGAATTACAACGTAGCCGTGAGCGAGGCCGATGGCAAGGTGGTGTTCCTGCACAAGATCGTGGCGGGCGGCGCGGACCGATCGTACGGAATCCACGTGGCGCAACTGGCGGGACTGCCCAAGCCCGTGATCGCGCGGGCAACCGAGATCATGGCCGAGTTGGAGAAGACTTCGGGACGCGCGGTGAAGATTGACCCGCACGCCGCACAACAGGCGATGCTGTTCCCCGAGACGAGTCCGCTTTTGGAGGAGTTGAAAACATTGGACGTGAACGAACTCTCCCCCATTGAAGCGTTGAATAAGTTGTTCGAGTGGCAGAAAAAATTTACGGGGAAGTAATTTTGTCGGCCTTCCAATTTGTAACTGACGCAATCGCAGCAACAACGAGCAGCGGCACCCACCAGAAGAAGTGGTTGTCGCTGTTTGCCTGCACCTGTACAAAAGCCATGCCAGCCCAAACGAGAAGGTAAACGAACGCGAGGAAAAGTTGACGCTTCCAATCCGCGTTTGCGAAGGTCAGGAAGAACAAGGGGAGGATGATGACGAAATCCCAGGAGCCGACATAGGGCGAGGCGAGAGGCGCCAGGGCAAGCGCCCAGTAGACGGTTTCCTTGAGCGGCTTCCGTTTCGAGAGAGTCCAACCCACCCATAAAACGAGAAGGAGCGTTAATCCCCACAAGATAAATTCCCAACCAGGAAAATTTCTTTTGTAGACCACGAACAGGGATGGATAAAGCCAGATTGGATTTTGTATCATGGCTTCGAGCGCGTCAGGAATCCAATTTGGGTAGGCAATAAAGAGCGGCAGGCACAATACAAGCGACATAACAAGTACCCTGAATGCGAAGAGGAAAACAGATTTGAATCTGCCAATCCGATAATAGTGGAGACACAACGCAAACGCGGCAAGGATCGCCAGGTGTGGTTTTGAGAATGCCATTGAAACAAAGAATGCCGTCCACCAATCATTCCCCCTCATTGCAAATACCGCGGCGAGCACCAGGCATAAGGTGACCGTGATCGTTATCTGGCCAAGAAAAAAATGATTCAAGACGGGTGGGAAGAAAAAACAAAAAAGCGCCAACGCCAATGTGTTGACGATGGTCGGTCGGCCTGGCTGGGCGAGGAGAATCAGCGCGCACAGCGCAAGGATGCCAAACGCGAACCAGACCTGCAAGGCGGAGGTCTCCGACAACCAACCAAGCGGAAAGAAGAAACCGATTGCCATCGGGAACCAGGCCGCGGGCAGGTTTGGATTCAGGCTGGCTGTGTCATAGGGGCTTTCCCCGCGCACCAACAGATGGGTCGGCGCCCAGAGTTCGTTGTGGAAATCCATGCCAGGCGTGATCAAACTGCGGAACAGAAAACCTGCACAAGCCGCAACCAACATCAGGATGAATATGGACGAGTAAGCCTGAAACTGCTCCCACTTCACAGCATTTGTATTTTCATCCACGGCAATTTTTTTCTGCATGGCTCATTCTTTTACGAACGGCGCGTTGACCTCGCGCAGTTTGGCATCCAACTCGGCGCGCAGGTCGGAGAAGAGCGCGGGGCGCGCGGCGGTCAGGTTGCTCATCTCTTCGGGGTCATTTTCCAGGTCGAACAGTTCAAAGCCATCCTCGAGACCTTCATAGCCAAAATACCAGATGAGTTTGAACTGACCTTTTCGAATCGAGAGAGTCGCTGTGCGGATCGGGCCGCGCACGTGACTGGATTTGGCGTCCATGGAAAAGATGGGACGCTGCGCGTCCTCCTCCCCGCCCAGGCCGGGCAGCAAAACCCCTTCGCACGCGATCGGGATGGGACGACCGGTCAGCGCAAGGAGGGTGGGCGCCAAATCCACACTGCTGGTGGGAGTGCGAACGTCCACGCGGGAGGTCTGCCCCGGACTGGAGATGATGAGCGGCACACGGATGAGCGGCTCGTAAAGATATTCGTTGGTATGCCCGATCACGCCGCGCTCGTAAATGTCGCCATGATCAGATGTCAACACCACATAATTTTTCTCCAGCACCCCTTCCCGTTCCATGAAGTCGAACAGGCGGCCAAAGTCCTCGTCCACAGTGGCGATGTAGGCATCATAATGCTCCCGCTCCAGTACGATCCGCGTTTCGGCTTCCTCATCCCCTGCCTTGACCAGGCGAGCCGTCGGCTTGACAGGCGGAAGCCAGCCATCCTTGAACACATCCATGAATTTAGCGCGGGGAGCATACGGGAAGTGCGGCGGATAAAGGTGGAAATACGCCAAAGCAGAAGGAGGCAGAGATTTGGACGATTCCATCAACCCGTCAAAGACATCTTCCAGGAGAAAGTAAGAGGCAACGTCATTGACGGTTTGCGGAACACCCATCGGATATTGCGAGGCGTGTTCGCGATCCGCGGCCTGTTTCCCGAGATAAAAACTGGTTTTTCGCATCAACGCGGACATTAAGGATGCCGAGAAGTTCGGATCCAACTCCATCGAAAAACTGTCGAGGCTTCGGTAGGATGCACTGAAATCGTTCTTGAGCAGTTTCCTGTAAAAAGGCTCCTTGTTTAAATTAAACTTATACAAATTGAGATGAACGTCCAACCAGGAAGAAAATTGATCCAGAAGGAGATCCACCCAGGCGTTCTGCGTGTACCCCAACCGAATGGAATCGTCGCCCCACCATCGAAACAGATTGGAATCCGTCTTTTCGGCAGAGACCAGCCCCTCGTTATGAAAGGCGCGGTGAGTCCACGGATGGGTTCCAGTCAAGATCGAAGCAGTCCCCGGAGAGGTAAAGTTGGCTGTCGAATAATGGGAATGATAGACGTTCGAGCGGCTGGCAAATCGCTCCATGTTGGGGGTCGTCTGGCGCGCGTACCCATGCAGGGACATGTTCAACGCGGACAACGTATCCAACACGAGGATGATCACCCCCGGCGTATCTGAATGTGATTTGCCGCCGGGAAAAAGCAGGCGGTCAACAGACTTGGACAGGAAAGTCGCCGCGGTCAACGCAAGCAGTTTGAGAAAGTCGCGGCGGCTGATGGGCGGTTTCATTGTCATTGGCAGATCATGCTCAACTCAAATTACGAATCAGAACGACCACAACGCCGAGCGCTGTCAGAAAACCATAGAGATAAGCAAAAATACCCGCCGAAGAACCGAACCACACCGCAAGTTTACGGAAGGCCGGGAAGCGGCGGACAAGGAGCACAGCAAGAATGAAGCCAAGCAGGGCGACCACCAAAACTGCAATTTGCTGGGATGGCGGCAGGTTGACCAAACCGACAAACGCGAACTGAGCGAACATGATCCAGAAAAAAAGCAAGCCTGCGAGCGCTGTCCCCGATACAGAAAAATCATCGTTCAGCCATGAGCGCGGAAGGACAAACGACAGCCCCACAAGAATGGCAAGCATCTGGACGGTGTCCCAAAAAACCAAAATCAGGCCGTAAGAAAAGTAAGCAACGATTTCCCCGAACGTCACCTCCAGCATCCAACTGGGGAGTTTGAACATGAACATTAACATATACCACCCATACGCCCAAAACACGAGCGCCGAATAGACGGGAAATATTCCAGGCCACGCAGGCAAGCGTTCACGAATCCATTTCATAGGCCGATTAACGAGACGTCACGCGTTGACCTCGCACAATTTATCTCCCATTTCCTTTTGCAGATCCGAAAAGATTTCGGGCCTGGACGCGGCAAGATTGACCATCTCGCCAGGGTCATTCTGCAGGTCGAAGAGTTCGTAGCCATCCTCCATCCCTTCGTAGCCCAGATAACCGATCAGTTTGTACGCTCCCCTCCGAAGGGAGATGGTCGCGTTGCGGATCGGAGCGCGCACGTGACTGGATTTGGTGTCAATGGCAAAGATGGAGCGTTGCGCGTCCTCCTCCCCGCCCAGGCCGGGCAGCAACACCCCTTCACACTCCGTCGGGACGGGACGACCGGTCAGCGCAAGGAGGGTGGGCGCCAGATCCACACTGCTGGTGGGAGTGCGAACGTCCACGCGGGAGGTCTGCCCCGGACTGGAGATGATGAGCGGCACACGAATGAGCGGTTCGTAAAGGTACTGGTTCGTATGTCCCCTCACCCCGCGCTCGTAAACTTCCCCGTGGTCGGAGGTCAGGATCACATAATTATGGTCGAGAATCCCCTCGCGCTCCATGAAACCGAACAGGTTGCCAAAGTCTTCGTCAACGGTTGCGATGTAGGAATCGTATTGTCCAAGAGACGAGCGAACCGCCGCCTCCCTCTCTTCGCTGACAGGAGATTCGAAATACGCCGCGGGCTTGACGGGAGGCTGCCAGCCATCCTCGAAGGCATCCACAAACTCCCTGCGCGGCGCAAAGGGGTAATGGGGCGGAAAAAGGTGCAGGTAAGCCAGCGCAGAAGGCGGCAGGGACGCGGTCAACTTTTTCACGCCATCGAACACATCCTCCAAAAGGAAATAGGTGTTCACATCGTTGAGAGTCTGCGGAATCCCGTTCGGGTATTCGGCCGCGTACTTTCGGTCCGCAGCCTGCTTTCCGCGATGGAGCAGTGCTTTCCGCAAAAGCGCCAGCGCGGGCGTGGCAGAAACGCCAGGTTCCAACTCCAGCGCGACGCTGTCCACACTTTTGTGGGCGGCAATGGGGTCGGCATGGAAGAGGTCGGTGTAAAAAGGCGACTTTTCGATGTTGAAGGCGCGCAGGTCAATATGCTCATCCAGCCACGGGGAAAACTGGTAAAGGAGGAGGTCCGCCCATGTATTTTGAGTATAGCCAAGGCGGTGACTCGATTCGCCCCAATAGCGGAACAGATTGAAATCCACTTTTTCCTCCGCAACCAGTCCCTCGTAGTGGAAGGCGCGGTGCGTCCATGGGTAGGTTCCGGTCAACAGGGATGCGGTTCCAGAGGAGGTGAAATTAGCGGTGGAGTAATGCGCATGATAGACAGTGGATCGCTTCGCGAAGCGCTCGATGTTGGGGGTGGTATTACGAGGGTACCCATAAAGCGACATGTTCAACGCCGACAACGCGTCGAGGACGATCACGATGGCGCCGTGCGAGTCCCCCGCCGAAGCAGGCAGGGCGCGGCCAGCCATCTTCGCCATTGCCGCGACGGGCAGCAATGCCAGAAGTTTTAGAAAATCGCGACGGGTGAACGACAGTCTTGGTTTCACGATGATCTGCCTGTCAAAATAAATTTCGAATCAAAACCACAACAACGCTAACGGCTGTGAGAAAACCATAAAGATAAATGAAAATGCTGGTGGATGAAGCCAGCCACAAGACAAATTTCCGTACCGCCGGCATACGCCTGACGATAACAACCGCAACCGCCAGGCTGATAAAAGCCGCGAGAATAAAGACCAGGAATTGAACAACTGGCAATGTCATCAAGAAGCCAAACGCAAGTTGGACGATTGTGATCCAGAAGAACAGCAGTCCCGCCGTCATACTGCCCGAAGCGACAAAGTCATCCCGAAACCACGCGCGCGGAAGGAGAAACGTCACTCCCAGCATCAAGGCGAGAATGAGCAATGTGTCCAAAAAAGCCAGCACCAGAACGTAAGAAAAATATCCCAGAATCTCCCCCAGCGGAACCATCAGCATCCAGCTCGGCAGGTTGAACATCAAGACCAGCAGGCTGTATGAATAGGACCAAAACACGATCACGGAGTAGACTGGGGATATGTCGGTCCGGGTCGGAAAGCGAGACATCAACCAATGTGTCATCTGTTTAACGGTTGCAGGAATAGACTGTCCGTGGAAGACAAAAGGAAAGAAGATAACAGGAGCGAAACAAGGCAAGGCGCTTCGTTTTAGGGGGCTAACGCTTTGAAAACTCCTTATCGCCTTCAGCCAGTCTTTCCAGTAGTTCGTCTTTCATTTGTTTGGCGATGGCTTTCTCGGAAGAATAAAGGTTGGTGAGTTCTTCCAAATCTTCGGCGTGGTTGTATAATTCAAACTCTTCGCCGCCGCCAAAATAACCGCGATAGTATGTCATTTTGTAATCGCCCTTCCGCATGGCAATCGTGGCCGTTTGCAATGGCGCGAAGGCAGGGTTGAGTTTCGCCTCCACCGAAAACGTGCTTCGCTCGGGGTCTTCCTTGCCGCCAAATCCGGGCAGGATTTCCCCATCGCACCAATCAGGGACGGGTTTGCCAGCCAGGTTCAGGATGGTTGGAAGCAGGTCAACGGTGTTGACGGGGGCGTGGATGTCCAGTCGCGTGGCCTGCCCGGGCGCATGAATAATCAGCGGGCAATGGATGATCGGGTTGTAAAGGAGAGGCGTGTCGTGTCCCTTGCAACCGCGCTCCATCAGTTCGCCGTGATCCGAGGTGACGATCAAATATGAGTTATCGAGCACGCCAGCCTCGTCCATCGCGTCGATGAAGCGGCCAAACTCATAGTCCACGGTGGCAACGTATTCATCGTAGGAGAGTCTGCCAACGTACACCTTCCGTTCATCGTGCCCGTCGCCGAGGGGATGAAGCGGTTTGGACGGCGGGAAATACTTGTCATTCCAGAACATCCCATAGAATTGGCGCAGCGGGGAATAAGGCGCGTGAGGCGGAAAGAGATGGATATAGGAAAACGTCGGGGATTTCTGTTCCCGGAACATGGTGACGAGGTCGGCCAGCACTTCGTTCAGCAGGAAATAGACGGGATACGTTCCTGTCCGCGGAATCCCGCGCGGGTAATCCTTGGTGGATACGCGTCTTGCCTGACTGTAGAGGATCGTCCGCTCGATGGCGCCCAGCACCAGCGACGAGGGCGATCTCTCCATCTTGAACATGAAATCGTCCAGCGCGCGCAGGGCTAGATTGGTGTCGGGGAGTCCGTCTCCGAAGACCTGTGAAACAAGACTAAATTCCGCTGGCGACAGGTAAGTGTCGAGGTCCTTCCTGAACTGGGTCAAAAGAAAGGATGCCCAGCCGTTCTGGGAAAACCCCGTGCGGGAATAATCGTCGCCGAGCAGGGCAAAAATATTCCGGTCGAGCATGTCGCGCCGAACCAAACCAGAATGATTGAGGGCGCGATGAGTCCAGGGATACATACCCGTCAAAAGCGAGGCGGTGCCAGGGACGGTGTAATTTCCAGCAGAGTTATAACGGTGAAAGACGGTGGAGCGTTCTGCAAAACGCGAAAAGTTCGGGCTGGTCAGGCGCGGGTAGCCATACAGGGACAGGTGGCTGGCCGTCATCGTATCGAATATCAACACGATAATATTCGGGCGGGACAAATCTTCCGCCTTCCCAGCGGCGCGCACGAGCGGATGCGCCAGAGCGGCGGACGAAACAGTTAATCCCGCCAGTTTCAAAAAATCGCGTCGGCTAAAGTTAGACATTGAACGCCTCGATTATATTCCGTACGAGTACCACAAGAAAGGAGATCGCGCTCAGAGGCAGGAATACATACAGGAAAATGACCGACCGATTGGCAATCTCTTCCATTGCCCTGAGAAGCAAGTTGATTTTTCCAATGAGGTAAAGAAGAACGAGAATCCCCGCGACGACCAGAAGCGCAGACCGTGCCAGGCTGGGCGGGAAATCCTGCAACGCAATGATCGTCCCCAGATAATATGCAAGCGCCGACAGGGATAAAACAACAAGGGATGATCCCAGCCCGGCAAATTTATCGCGAAACCAGCCGGCAGGGAGAAGCACACTGATCGAGATCAGTACAAAAAGAACAATGAGACTCTCAATGAAATTAACCACCATCGAATAGGCAAGCGAAACAAGGATCTCGCCCAACGTGAGGAAATACAACCAACTGGGAAGCTTCCACGCAAACCAATAAAGCGTCCAGCCATAGACCGCCAGCACAATGACCCCATACACCGCGGCCGTTTGCTGAACAGTCGGCATGCGTCTGGCAAGCCATGCCTTCAATCTCATAAAATCCATTCCACAAACTCCAGATGAAGCGCCTGATAGAAACTGCTCCCGGCGATCCACCGGGAGCAGTTCGATGGCAAACGGAAACCTACTTCATCATTTCTGGCGCGGGCGCCTTCGAGCGCATGACAGCCCAGCCAAGCAGGGCAACCAATGCCGCGGCAACCACCCAAATGACATACTGGGTGGCGCCGGCTACATCAGCATATTGCACCACGATGGGAGCAATGATGACCGAGACCAGGTTCACCACCTTGATCATCGGATTCAAAGCCGGGCCAGCCGTATCCTTGAAGGGATCGCCGACGGTGTCACCAACCACACTGGCCTTGTGACGCTCGGAGCCTTTGCCTGTATTCGCAGCGGGATTTTTCGGTTCATCCTCGATCAACTTCTTGGCATTGTCCCACGCGCCGCCGGAGTTATTGAGGAACACCGCCAGCATTTGACCAGAGATGATGATGCCCGCCAGGAAGCCGCCAAGGGCCTCCACTTTGAGGAGCAAGCCGACCGCGATGGGCGTCACGATGCCGAGCAAAGCAAGCGAGACGAGTTCCTTCTGCGCGGCAGTAGTGGAGATGGCAACCGCCTGCTTGTAATCGGGCGGAATCTTTCCTTCCAGCACGCCCAGTTTGAACTGGCGGCGGACTTCCAGCACAATCAGCGACGCGGCGCGGGAGACGGCCTGAATGGCAAAGGAGGAGAACAGCCACGGGAGGGCGCCGCCGATGAGCATACCGACAAAGACCTGCGGGATATCCACGCGAATGCCGATGGCCTGCATCTGCGCTTCTGCCGGGACGCCGGCCGCGGCCTGGGCACGGCTCACATCCACGAGGAAGGAGCCGAACAGCGAAACCGCCGCGATCACCGCCGAGCCGATGGCAACGCCCTTGGTGATGGCCTTGGTAGTGTTGCCCACCGCATCGAGGTCGGCCATGATCTGCTTGGCATCTTTGGTCTCTTTGTCTTCCTGACCATGCCAGGACATCTCACCGATGCCGTTGGCGTTGTCGGCAATCGGACCGAAGGAGTCCATCGCCACGTTGTTGCCGGTCAGGGTCAACATGCCGATGCCGGTCATGGCCACGCCATAAAGAATGAAGGTGGCCTGCGCCGTGCCATCCACGCCGGGGATGGTGCCGAAGATGAAGATGGAGGCAACAATGGTCGCGGCGATAACCAGCACCGACCACACCGAGGATTCGAAACCGACCGAAATACCGTTAAGGATGAGCGTCGCAGGGCCGGTGTCAGCGGCCTTCTTGATGTCATTCACAGGCGCGGCATGTGTCCCGGTGAAGTATTCCGTTAAGCGGTCAATCGCGATCGCGAGAAGCACACCCACGAACACTGCCATCGGCATACGCCACCAGCCGCCCCACTCGTTCATTTCAGGAGTGTTCAAATAGACAAAACCAGCAATAAAGAACATCGCGGCCGAGATCGCGGCGGAGGAAAGGAAGCCGCGGAAGATGGCGGCCATGGCGTTACCGCTCTTGCCAGCCGTATCGCCCTTCACCACGTATGTGCCGATGATGGACGAGAGAACGCCCACGCCGCGCACGATGAGCGGAAAGATGATCCACTCGAGGCGGCCAGTGATGGCATGCAGGGCCAGGCCCAGGATCAAGCCGGAGACGATGGTCACTTCATAAGATTCGAAGATGTCCGCGGCCATACCCGCGCAGTCGCCGACGTTATCGCCGACCAGGTCCGCGATTACGGCGGGATTCCTCGGATCGTCCTCAGGGATGCCGGCTTCCACCTTCCCAACCAGATCGGCGCCGACATCCGCGGCCTTCGTGAAGATGCCGCCTCCGACGCGCATGAACAGCGCCAGGAGTGTGCCACCGAAGCCGAAGCCCAGCAGGGCGTCCGGCGCGGCGATACCGAGGATGATAAAGATGACGGTGCCGCCGAGCAGGCCGAGCCCATCGGTCAACATGCCGGTGATCGTCCCAGCGCGATAGGCGATGCGAAGCGCGTCACCGAACGAACGTCGGGAAGCGGATGCGACGCGGACGTTGCCTTCCACCGCCATGCGCATGCCAATCTGGCCGACCGTCATCGAGAACGACGCGCCCATAACGAAGGCGATGGCGCGCGCGATGCCAATGATCAACTTGAGCTGATTGTCGTCCATGCCCTGGAAACGTTCATGCGCCTCGGGTGAGGGCGGAACAATATACACGGACAGGAACAGTGCAATGGTCAGCACGCCGATCATCGGCAGGATGGATTTCAACTGACTGCCCAGGTAGGCATTGGCACCGTCCTTGATCGCGCCCCAAACCTCCTGCATTTTGGCCGTGCCTTTATCCTCGCGCAGAATCTGCGAGCGCAGGAAGACCGCGTAGGCCAGGCCGAGAATGGCAACGCCAAACACAGCCCAGATCGCGACCGTTTCGAACGTGGTGAGTCCCATTGTGAACATAGGAAAAGGATTCCTCCCGGAAACAAAATTCAGGCGTTGCCGCCCGTTGAAAGCACGCCGATTTTACAAGTGGGGCAGGAATGTGTCAAGAAAATCAGGCTGGCAATAAATTTCGTTGACTCCCCTTCCCCTCTCGCTTATAATTTCGCCCGCTCGCTTCTAAACCTGACAGGTTTTCTCCGGGGACGTGCTGGAACTGGCAGACAGGCATGACTTAGGATCATGTGCCGCAAGGCGTGAGGGTTCAAGTCCCTCCGTCCCCACTTGCCTCACCCCCGGCCCCTCTCCCTTTGGGAGAGGGGATTAAATCACACTGAAGGAAAGATACTTTGAACATCGAAAAGAACATTCGTGAAGACCACCAGGTCGAATTGATAGTCGAAGTGGATGCCGACCGCATGGAAGCCATGAAGCGCCGCGCGGCCCGCAAACTGGCTGAGCGTGGAAAAATTCCCGGCTTTCGTCCGGGCAAGGCTCCGTATGAAATGATCCGCCGCCACTACGGGGATGAGCCCATCGTCGAACAGGCGATTGACATGCTGGTGGATGAAATCTATCCCGAAGCGTTGAAACAAGCCGAGGTCGAACCTGCCGCGCCCGGCGCGCTGGAAAAAGTCGAGAGCATGGACCCGCCGAAGTTTGTTTTCCGCGTCCCGCTCGCTCCCACTGTGGACCTGGGCGATTACCTGTCGGTGCGCGTCCCGTACGAGTGGACCGCGCCCGGCGAAGACAAATTGACCGAGGCCCTCGAAGAATTCCGCCAGATGTACGGAACCACTGAAACCGTCGAGCGCGAAGTGCAGGAAGGCGATTACGTTGTGCTCTCGATCAAGGGAGAGAAGAAAGACGCGGCCGAAGGCGAAGATTTGTCCGAATTGTCGCGCGAAAGCACGGCTACCCTTGTCCGCCCCGAGGACAAGGAATCTGACAGCGAGTGGCCGTTCAAAGGCTTTGCCCGTCAATTGATCGGCCTGAAACCCGGCGAAAACAAATCCGTCACACACACATACCCGCAGGATTTCGACGATGAAAAAGTGAAGGGCGCAACCGTCACCTTCGAGGCCGCAGTCAAAACCGTGCGCGCGGTCACCCTGCCCGAACTCAATGATGATTTTGCCAAAATGGTCGGCGGCCAGTACGAGACCCTCGATCAACTCAAAGAAGTGTTGAAGAAAGACATCGAGACGCGCGACCGCGCCAACTATGACGATGAATATTTCGCCAAAGTGATTGACAAGATCAAGGAAAGCGCGGCCATCAAATATCCGCCGCAGGTAGTGGAACACGAAGGCGAGCACGTACTCGAGGATTTAAGCCAGCGTCTCGCTTCGCAAAACATGGACCTGGAAACCTACTTCAAAGTCCGCAATACCACACGGGAAAAGTTCGTCGAAGAGGAAGTGCGTCCTGTGGCGATTAAACGCCTTGAGCGCGGACTCGTTTTGGACGAGATCGCGCGCAGGCACAACATCCACATTGACGAGGAATCGCTGAGCCAGGAGTTCAACCAGACAGTCAACGAACTGGCCTACCAAGGCACGGTGGATTTCGAAAAACTGAACAAGAGCAGTAAGGCGGAGCAAGCGCGTTTCTCGAATGCGGTCGCATCCGAATCCGCCAACCGTCTGCTCACCCGCCGCACGCTGGATAAGATGAAGTCCATTGCCCTCGGCGAGTGGAAGCCCGAAGACGACGCGCCGAAGGCCGCCGAAGCGGAGACCCAGCCCGAGGAAGCCGCGCCCAGCCCCGAGGTCAACGAAGAGGCGTCTCAGGCTGTCAATGAAGAGTCAGACGCGGAAACGTCCACAAATTCGTAACGCGAGATTAACGAAAATCCAACACGGCGCGTTTATGATGGCCGAACCTGGAGGTACCTATGATTCCTGATTTCAAAAATATTGTCCCAATGGTGATCGAATCGTCTGGCCGCGGCGAGCGCGCCTACGATATTTACTCGTTACTGCTCAAGGAACGCATCATCTTCCTCGGCACGCCCATCGACGATCAGGTCGCCAACGTGATCGTGGCACAACTGCTCTTCCTGAACCACGAGGATCCCGAGAAGGAAATCCGCATGTACATCAACTCACCCGGCGGAATCATCTACGCGGGCATGGCGATCTACGACACGATGCGGATCGTCACAAATCCGATCAGCACGACTGCCGTGGGCGTGACCGCTTCGTTCGGGACCGTGTTGCTGGCCGCGGGTACGAAGGGCCGCCGCTACGCCCTGCCGCACACAACAATCCACATGCACCAACCGCTCGGCGGCGCGCAGGGACAGGCTTCGGATATCGCTATCGCGGCCAAACAGATCATGCGCCAGAAGGAAATTTTGAACGGCATCCTCGCCGGGCACACCGGCCAGCCGCTGGAAATCATCGAGCGCGACACCGACCGCGATTTCTACATGGACGCCAAACAGGCGGTGGAGTATGGCCTGGTAGACCAGGTGTTGGAAGTGCCGGAGAAAGTCGGCAGTTAGCGATTAGCCTTTAGCCAAAGCCCGTCGAGAAATCGGCGGGCTTTTAGAATCATGTGATTCCTTCGGGGTTTGGAAAGGTATAATCCCGTTCCATGCTGACTAATATCAAATCCCTCATCATTGACATGGACGGCGTGTTGTGGCGTGATGATATGCCCATCGGCGACCTTCCGAAAATTTTCCATCGTATTCGCGAGCGGGGACTGAAATTCATCTTTGCGACTAACAACGGATCAAGGACGCCCGGGCAATATGTGGAAAAACTCTCCGCTTTTGGCGTGACTGTCGAACCGCGGCAGGTGATCACGTCTGCATTGGGGGTGGCGGAAATGCTCAAAGAGGAAATCCCTGCTGGCGCGCAGGTTTTCGTTATCGGTGGAGAGGGAGTAAAAATTGCCCTACAGGAACAGGGATTCCGTGTGCTGACCGCAGAAACAGCCGAGCGCGCGCAGGCCGTTGTCTTGAGCGTTGACCGTGAGATAAATTTTACCAAGATGAGCGAGGCTGCCCTGCTTGTGCGGCGCGGCATCCCGTTTTACGCGACCAACCCTGACAAAACCTTCCCCACCCCCCGCGGGGAAATCCCCGGGGCGGGCGCGTGGATCTCGGTCATCACGACGGCAACGGGAGTCGAGCCAGTCTACGCAGGGAAGCCATATCCATTTTTAATGGAAATGGCACTCGAACGGTTAGGCACAAAGAAAGAAGAGACCCTCGTGATCGGTGACCGACTCGAGACAGACATCGCCGCGGGGCAAGCGGTGGGATGTCCAACCGCGCTGGTGTTGAGCGGCGTCAGCACGCGGGAGCAGGGAGAGGCGTGGAAACCCGCGCCCGGCCTCATCGTCCAGGATTTGGATGCGTTGGTGAAATGATGCGTCGCATCTAACGGGCTGAATTCCTCCTATCGAGTCAAGTATGACGCATTCGCGTTCAACGCAAAAAGACCTGCCATTCGGCAGGTCTTCGTTCATTAAGGTGTGGCTGTGGGTGTTTCGGTGGGAGTGGCAGGAGTGGTAGCCGCGCCGACGACTTTGATGGCAACCGAGAACGGCGTGCCAAAAAAGACGCTGGCGTCATTCTGCAACTTCCACCAACTGACGTAATCGCCGGCGGTGGCCGGGGCGACAAACTCAACAGTGATATCAATTGTGTCACCGGGATTGACAATCTTGCCAATGGGCGTAGTTACGCCGCCCAGCGCGCCGTTCCCAGATCCGGTGAAGGCCGCCTTGTAAGTGGCTGTCCACGCGCAGGTTCCAGAATTTTGGATACGCCAGGTCTTGTCGAAATTTTGCCCGGGCGCCATGACGGTTCCGTCGGGAACGGTTACATCCGTGATAAACGCGGACACGTCACATGCACTGGTGGGCAGCGCGGCGTTGGTACTGGTTCCCAGCGGAGCAAATGTGGCCCCAGTTGTGTTGGTTGGGACAGGGGTAAGGGTGAATGTCGCCGTCGGGTTCGCGAACGCGGTTTGGGTGAGTCCCATCGAAAAGGTCGCGATGGCCTGCGCCGCGATCAGGTTGGGGTCAACGGGCGTAGGCGTCGGCTCCTTGGAACTGCCGCCGCAGGCCGTAAGTACCAGCGTAAAAACGATTAGCAGGGAAAGGCCGACAAATTTTTGTTTTCCAATTTTCATTTCTTCCTCCAATTTCATTAGCATCTATTATAACGTGAATGAAAATGGTGGATTAACGCCACATTAGGATTCGCAAAAAAAACGTTCACGCTTTCTTCAATGTCTGTGCAAATCCGAAATGGGGTCTCGGATATGACAAGTTGTAATTTTTATGATATTTATCTATATTATTGACAAGTTGCATTGGCACAGGTATACTCCCCGTTTATGAAAAGCACGCGCGATCGAATCCTGCAAACGTTACTGCGTTCACCCCGTTCGACAATCAACGAACTGGCGGAGGCGGTGGGAATCAATCCCATCTCTGTACGCCATCATTTAACCAACCTGCAAATGGAAGGGTTGGTGGACGCGCAAGAGGAACGTCACGGAGTTGGGCGACCGCGCCTGGTATACGTTCTAACCAACGAGGGCATGGAACGCTTTCCCACCCGCTATCTTCGGCTGACGACCCGCCTGCTGGCACAGATGAAAGAATCGATGTCGGGGCCAATGGTCAGCAAACTCTTCTCCCAGGTTGCCGAGGATCTCGCGGCGGAATATGCCGAACAGGTTAAGGGATTGAGCATGGAAGAGCGGCTTGAAGTTGTCAAGGAACTACTGGCCGAAGAGGGGTTTACTGTGGAATGGGAAAAAGCCAAGGACGGCTATCGCATCCATGAGATTACCTGTCCCTACTACCAGATCGGGAAGAGCCATCCAGAAGTTTGTACTGTAGACCAGACGCTAATATCCAGAATGCTTGCGGTTCCCGTCAATAAAGTGCAATGCATACTTGATGGCAGCGCACATTGCACGTACCTGGTAAAACCAAAATAACAAACGGTGATCATATGAGCGAAAATTCCGAAACAAAACAAATTCAGTGGACGATCCACACCACTCACCCGGACAAAGTGGAGGCCGCCCGCGCCTCGCTTTCCGAGGTGATAGATCCTGAGATCGGGATGAGCATCATCCAATTGGGATTAGTGCGCGATATTCAGATCGAAAATGAAATGGCGCGTCTAAAAATGATTCTAACCACACCATTCTGTCCGTACGGGCCCGCGATGATCGAAATGACAAAGGCGAAGGCAATCGAAGGTTTAAAAATGCCCGTCACGGTCGAGATGGGCATGGATATGTGGGATTTCTCAATGATGGAAGACCCATCTGCCCTGGATTGGGGCATGTACGCCTGAACCATAGTCACTTGAAACAATAGCCCATTGGAAACGCCCAATGGGCTATTTTGTTGATATTGGGGCAAATAACACATTATGACAACCCACTTTGTGAATGATGACACATGTCATGCCCATTAAACGGAGTTTTGATGTATATTAGGTGAGTATTAATAACAAGACTATAATAGTACTTATTACGGAATTCGGAGGTGCCCCGCGCAAACGAACTCATTTGAAATTTGAACCCAAAACCCAAAATTGGAGAATGTGCACATGACTACCAAAAAACTTTTGATCGTGCTCGGTACTTTGCTGCTGGCGGCCACCCTCCTAGCGGCCTGCGGCGGCGAGAAAACCGAGGCGCCCGTTGTTCCCACCGAGGAACCTGCGCCTACGTTCAGCACGGATTCCATTCCGTATTACAACGCCTGGGTCAACTCCGGCCACAACGATGTGGCTGGTGAGCCGTTCCGCCATTGGGACGGTGACGATCCTGCGGAAGTCCCTACCTCCTGCGCGCGTTGCCACAGCACCGCCGGTTACCAGGACTTCCTCGGCGCGGATGGCTCGGAAGCCAACAAGGTTGATGCGGCTGTTCCCGCCGCGGACGCCCAGGGCATTCAATGCATGGCGTGCCACAATCCCGTTGCCAGCACGCTCGATAGCGTTGCCTTCCCCGGCTTCGAGACCGATGAGGCGGGCGAACCCGTCCCGTTCGTTGTCGAAGGCTTTGGCGACGCGACCCGCTGTCTGGTCTGCCACCAGGGACGCGAGTCCAAGGCATCAGTAGACGCGCAGATCGCCCGCTTCCAAATCACCGATGTGGACGCTGTTGTCGCCCCGATCAAGGATGATCAGGGCAACGATGTCCGCTTCGGATTCCGCAACATCCACTACTTTGCCGCGGCTGCCACACTGTACGGCACCCAGGTCAAGGGTGGGTATGAATACGAAGGCAATATCTACGATGCTAGGCACATGCACGTGGAAGGCTACGATACCTGCATCGGCTGTCACGACCCGCACACGCTGGAAGTGAAAGTTGAACAGTGCGCCACGTGCCACGGTGAAGGCGTCACTGCTGAAGGCGGACTGAAAGACATCCGCGAGCCCGAGGCTTCGGCCTGGGACTATGATGGTGATGGCGACGTGGAAGAAGGCATGTACTACGAGATCGAGGGCCTGCAAGCCGCGCTCCTGGCTGAGATCAAAACCTACGCCAAGGATAAAGCCGGCACTGGCATCACCTACGATCCCGCCACATATCCCTACTTCCTCACGGACGCTGATGGTGACGGCGCGGCCGACACCAACGCAGAAGGTGGCGTGGTCGGTTACAGCACGTGGACTGCCCGCCTGCTGAAAGCCGCCTACAACTACCAGGTCTCTCTCAAGGATCCGGGTGCGTTTGCTCACGGCAACAAATACATCGTCCAGTTGCTCTACGATTCGATCAAGGATCTGGGCGGTGATGTCAGCAAGTTCGTCCGCGATGACGCGGGTCACTTTGCTGGCAATACCGAAGCGTTCCGCCACTGGGACGGGGATGAATACACCGTTCCCGCCGGTTGCGCCAAGTGCCATAGCGCGGGCGGTATGGCTGAGTTCATCAAAGAAGGTGCAGTGGTCTCGAAGCCTGCATCCAACGGCTTCTTGTGCTCCACCTGCCATGACGAAGCCAACTGGCCCGAACGATACGCCGTGACCACCGTTCCGTTCCCCTCCGGCGCGAGTATCACCTTCTCGAAGCCTGACGCGGACGGCAAACTGGTCCCGGACGATGCCAACCTGTGCCTCGAGTGCCACCAGGGACGCGAGTCCACCACCAGCGTCAACAGAGCGCTGGCCAACAAGGAACCCGACACCGTGGACGCGAAGATTCGCTTCTTGAACGTCCACTACTTCGCGGCGGGCGCGACCCTGTTCGGTACGGATGCCAAAGGCGCGTACGAGTTCGAGGGCAAGACCTATCTCGGCAAGCACGGGCACATTGAAAACGGATTCACATGCAAGTCCTGCCATGATGTGCATGAACTGGAAGTGAAGACCGAAGCCTGCGCAACCTGCCACGGCACCGAAGACCTGGAAGCCATCCGCTACGGCGATCCCGTTGACTACGATGGCGACGGCGATACAGCTGAAGGCATTGCCGGTGAAATCGCGACCCTGCAGGAAGCCCTCTACGCGACCATGCAGTCGTATGCCGAATCTCACGGCGGAGCGCTTGAATACAAAGCAGCCTCCTACCCGTACTTCTTCGGCGCGGACGGCAAGGGCTACGCGACCTGGACGCCCAACCTGATGAAAGCGGCGTACAACTATCAGTACAGCCTGAAGGATCCGGGCGCGTTCGCTCACAACGCCAAGTACGTCATCCAGTTCCTGATCGACTCGATAGAGGCGCTGGGCGGCGACGTCACAACCTACACGCGACCGTAAGCACGACTCTGCAAGAGCAAGAAAAAGGTAGCGGACGTAACGTCCGCTACCTTTTCGGTATATAATGAAAAAAAACGCCAAAGACCCGAGGAGATACAGAATGTCCTTTAAAGATTCCGTGAGAACGTTTTTCTTCCCGCCACCCGGCTCACCGCGCTGGAAGATACTCCTGCCAACGATCGTCATTCTGGTCATCGTATCCATCGCACTGGTTGGGGGAACCTACGGATGGGAATACAGCAACTCGCCTCAATTCTGCGGCACCACCTGCCACACCATGCCGCCCCAAAATGCAGTCTACATCGAATCACCACATGCCAATGTCACCTGCGAGGAATGTCACATCGGGCGCACATCCTTCGTCAACCAGATCACGCGCAAATCACAGGGTCTCAAAGAACTTTACTATCAGACCTTCAATCTTTATGAGTTCCCCATCCGCGCCAAGGCTCTGCGCCCCGCGGTGGATACCTGCGAAAAATGCCATCGTCCAGAGACTTTCTCAGACGACAGCCTGCGCGTGATCTCTCATTTTGGAGATGAGATCAACAACCCCGCTACAAGCACCTATCTCGTCATGAAAACCGGCGGCGGGACAAAACGCGAAGGCCTCGGCTTCGGTATCCACTGGCATATCGAAAATCCCGTTTACTATTATGCGACGGATGAACTCAGCCAGGAAATTCCCTACGTGCGTGTGATGAATTCGGATGGCACGTACACGGAATATGTGGATGTGGAGTCTGATTTTGACGCAAGCGCGCTGGATGAAAGCCTGCTCAAAACAATGGACTGCATTACCTGCCACAATCGCGTCACACATGACTTTCAGCCGCCCTCTGTTTCCCTGGACGAAGCGCTGGTCCGCGGACGGATCAGCACATCCATACCGGGCATCCGCGCGCGCGCCGGGGACGTGTTGAGCACAACCTATGAAACCCGCGCGGACGCGATGAAAGCCATTGATGGCATCGAAGAATATTACAAGAACACGGAGTATTATCCCGGACACGGCGATGAAATCAAGGCCGCCGTCAATGAAATTAAAGCCATCTATGACCGAACCGTCTTCCACGATCAAAAAATAGACTGGACGACTCACCCGAACAATCTCGGCCACATCAACACAGCGGGATGTTTCCGTTGTCACGATGGCAAACACCTGAACGAAGAGGATCAAGCCGTGCGCCTGGAATGCAACCTGTGCCACGCCATTCCCGTAGTAGCCAGCGAACAGGACTTCACCGCCAGCATCGAGATCAGCCGCGGCCCCGAACCCGAATCCCACCTGAACGCCAATTGGATCAGCCTCCATAACCAGGCCTTCGACTCCACCTGCGCGAACTGTCACACCATCGAAGACGCGGGCGGGACGAGCAACACCTCCTTCTGCTCAAACAGCGCCTGCCACGGAAGCGTCTACACCTTTGCAGGATTCGACGCTCCCAAACTCCGCGAGATTCTCAAGCCGCAGATTCCCACCCCTGCGCCTGCACCCAGCCTACCCCAGGTCCCCGACAACTTGACGTTCGAGAACTACATTGGGGCGTTGTTCAGCGCCCGTTGCACGGCGTGTCACGGCGAGAATCCGTCCGCTGGGTTAAAACTGTCCACATACGCGGACGCCATGAAAGGCGGAGAGAGCGGAGTGGCGATCTTGCCCGGAGATAGCGCCAACAGCATCCTTGTCATGATACAAAGCGAAAAACATTTCGCCAACTTCGCCCCCGAAGAACTGGCGCTCATCATCCAGTGGATAGACGCCGGCGCGCCTGAAAATTAACATTTCCTGCAATAATGAAAACAGCGGACGAATACCGTCCGCTGTTTTTTTCTATTCCTCGGCCGCGTGCTGGTGCACCGAGAGACCGCGATCGGTCTCCGAAAAATCTGCCAGCATGATCAGCGCATTGACCACCGTGTTACCAGGGTTCCGCCAGCGATGGCGGAGTTTTGCCGCAAAGAGCAGGCTATCCCCCGGCTCCAACAGGTAGACCTTATTCTCGACCTGATATTCCAGGGTTCCGCGCAGGCAAAAAACAAACTCATGCCCGCTATGAATCATGGAATTAGGCCCGCTGCCCCCTCCATTCTCCAGCGTCAGGATGAAAGGCTCCATGCGGCCGACAAAATTCGCACCGCCCAAATCTTCCCATACCCCACGGAGAAAAGAAACTCGCGGACGCTCTGCGGCTTTCATAAAAACTGCGGGCAAACGCTCCAGCGGCTCTCCAAAAAAGGCCGTAATATCCACCCCCAATGCTTCCGAGAGTTTATACAGGGTGCTCACAGATGGGCTGGTTTTACCGCGCTCGATCATGCTCAATGCGTTCGCCGAGAGGCCGCTTTTCGCGGCCAGGCCGCGCATTGATGTTTTGCGCTCCTCTCTCAACTCACGCAAGCGATTGCCAACGTTCACCGAAGGGGCGTCTTTTCCTGGCATCACCATGATTTCGGTCTCCTTAGCCCTATTATAAAGGGTGTTTGCAATTCCATGTTGAAGGGCGAAAATATTAATCCACCATAAGTTTATGTGACTTACTTCGCCAAACTTTGTGACATGTTTCACTATAATCATGTACAAGCAAATGTTACGATATGGGCGAATTTAGATATATTCGACTATACGTATAAAGGCATAATATGATAACTCCAACCTTGGCACAGGAAGTCTCTCAACTCGAAGCCGAGTTGTGTTTCGCACTCGCGGACCCCACCCGCATCCTCATGCTCTACGCCCTCGAAGATGGTCCGCGCAACGTGACCGACTTGGGAAACGCGCTGGGAATTACCCAGCCAACAGCCTCGCGCCACCTCAAAGTCCTGCGCGACCGCGGCCTGGTCCGGCCGGAGCGAAGCGGTGTTGTCATCAACTACCACCTCCTTGATCGGCGTATCCTGCAAGCCCTTGACTTGCTCCGCTCCGTTCTGCGCGACCGACTCATGATGCGCGCCAACTTGATGGAAGAAATCCAATCCTAAACAGGAGATAGCAATGGCGAAGACCCGCTCTTACTGGACCCTCGGCCTGGGTGCCGTTTTACTGGTTGTCATCATCCCCCTGGCAATTTTCTGGCCTAAATCAGCCCAGGCAAAAGATAATCCCTGGGACTCTGTGCCGCGACATGTCACCCATACCGACCACAAGGATATTGTGCAGGGCGGATTTGTCACAGGCCAGGAGGTGACTCGCGCCTGTCTGACCTGCCATCCGGATGCAAGCAAGGAGATGATGGTCACCACCCACTTTACGTGGCAGAGTGCGCCCTTTGATGTCCCCTGGCGCGAGGAGCCGGTCACCATTGGCAAGGCAAATCAAATCAATAATTTCTGCATTGGCACGCAGGGCAATGAAAAAAGATGCATGACCTGTCACGTTGGCTATGGATGGGCAGAAAGCGATTTTGATTTCAATAATCCCGAAAACGTGGATTGTCTCGCCTGCCACGCGGATACGGCAACTTATGCCAAAGGCGAGTACGGCAATCCTGCGCTGGGGACTGACCTGCTCGCCGCGGCGCAGTCGGTGCGCGCACCGACGCGCGACAATTGCGGAAAATGCCACTTCGACGGCGGCGGCGGAAACGGCGTCAAACACGGCGATCTCGATGAGAGTCTCTACTTCCCGGCCGAAAATCTCGATGTACACATGGGCAAACTGGATTTCGTCTGCACCGATTGCCATCGTACAGAGAACCACGTTGTCAAGGGCCGCATGGTGGCAGACAACTACACCATAGACCCCACAGAGCAGGTTGCCTGCACGGACTGTCACATCGAGACCCCGCACGAGGATGCACGCCTCAACCTGCACACCGACGCGGTGGCCTGCCAGACCTGTCACATTCCCGCCATCGCCTTGAAAGACCCAACCAAAACCACCTGGGATTGGTCCACTGCCGGGCAGGATATTGGTGACGATCACTATACCTACCTTAAAATCAAAGGCTCATTCACCTACGAAAGAAACTACCAGCCTGAGTATCTCTGGTTCAACGGCAATCTCGAATACCGTTATCTGCTGGGCGACAAAATGGACCCCATGAAGCCAACCTACATCAACATCCCCGCAGGAAGCATCAACGATCCAAACGCAAAGATCTTCCCCTTCAAATTGCATATTGCCAAACAACCGTACGACACGGTCAACAACTACCTGCTTCAACCGCGCACCGCAGGCGAAGACGGCTTTTGGACGAACTTTGACTGGCCTTCCGCACTTGCACTTGGCGCGCAGGATACTGGCATGGAATTCTCTGGCGAGTATGGCTTCGCTGAAACCTGGATGTACTGGCCGACCACGCACATGGTCCAGCCCGCCGAAAACGCCCTGCAATGCGACGCCTGTCACAGCGACAACGGCCGTCTCGATTGGGAGGCCCTCGGGTATCCCGGCGATCCCATCGAATGGGGAGGGCGCTAACGTATTTCGGAATACGTACCGCGTAAGGAAAAAACATGAAGACTTCCATCAAATTTCTCCTGCTTGGAACAATAACGCTTACCCTCGCGTTCGGAATTGGTGCGGTACTCGCTCGAAGTAATAACTTGCCCGCGGCCGTTGCGTCACCGATTCATCCGACGTTCGCACTGCTGGACGCGGATGGCATCCATGTGCTCGAAAGCCAGAAACCCATCTCGACCATGCAGACCTGCGGACAATGCCACGACACCGAGTTCATCGTCTCGCACTCGTACCACTCCGACCTCGGACTGAGCGATTACAAGGAAGGCTCCGATTCGTGGGACGCGTCAAATGGCCTGTTCGGAAAATTCGACCCCATCACCAACCGCTATCTCTCGCAGAAAGATGATTCGCGTCTCGACCTGACCACGCCCGATTGGTTGATGAACTTCGGGTGGCGCGTCCCCGGGGGCGGACCCGCGGTCTATAGTCGCAGTGGACAGCCCCTCATGAGTCTGAAGCCAGACGCGAAGAATCCCGAAGCGAGCACGTACGATCCCGAGTCGGGAAAATTCAAAGCGTGGGACTGGTCCAAGTCGGGCGACATCGAAATGAACTGCTTCCTGTGCCACACCGCCAATCCCAACAATAAAGTCCGTACCGAGATCATCGCAAAGGGTGAATTTGGCTGGGCGAACACTGCCACACTGCTTGGATCGGGCGTTGTCCTGCGCACCACAACCGAATGGGTTTACAACGATAAGGCGTTTGCTCCCAACGGCGAACTGCTTCCCGAGTATGCTCAACTGCAGGAACCGACCAACGAAAACTGCGCGGCATGCCACGGCGAGATTCACGAAGACCCGACCACACCGCTGACGCTGGACGCTTGCGACCCAACCCAAACCCAGACCGCCACAACGGGACAGGTTGTCTCCTCGCAAAAAATTTCC
This sequence comes from Anaerolineaceae bacterium, assembly GCA_003598975.1. GTDB lineage: Bacteria > Chloroflexota > Anaerolineae > Anaerolineales > Villigracilaceae > Denitrolinea. The sequence continues at coordinate 32,380 of QZIJ01000019.1, forward strand.
GAGTCGGGGCTGAATCTGAGCGACAAAGCCAGCCTGACTTACGCGTGGGACATCCACGCCGAGCGCGCGCTGAAATGCACGGACTGCCATTACTCGCTCAACAACCCCGCGCACACACAGGACAAGAAAGCCGCCAACCCCGATCACCTCACTTACGACCCGCGCAAACTCGAAATCGGCGAATATCTCGAAAAACCAAATCACAATTTTGCGCGCGGCGCCAGCGCGCAGTTCACTATCGCTCCCGAACTGAAAGGCACAATGCGGCGTTGCGAATCGTGCCATGATGAAGAAGCCGCGCACGCCAACTGGCTCCCCTACACTGACCGCCACATGCAGGTGGTGGCGTGCGAATCCTGCCACATTCCGAAGATGGCCGCACCCGCCTATCAAACCGTGGACTGGACTGCCATCAGACTTGATGGCGCGGGAAACACAACCTGCCGCGGCATCAATGGCACGAGCACCATCACGAACCTTGTCACTGGCTACCAACCCGTGCTGATGCAACGCACCAACGTGGACGGAAACACGCTCATCGCTCCCTACAACCTCGTGACCTCCTTCTTCTGGACCTACGAGGACGAAAACGGCGCGGCGCGCCCGGTTCGCCAGGCGGACCTCGAGGCGGCCTACCTCGCCGACGGCGACTACGCGGCTGACGTTCTCTCCACCTTCGACGCGGACGCGGACGGTCAACTCTCCGACGCGGAACTCGTCCTCGACAGCGAATCCAAACAGGCGCTGATCGCGGGCAAGCTCGAATCGCTTGGATTGAAAAACGTCCACATCTACGGACAGATCCAGCCCTACTCCATCAACCACAATGTGGTCAGCGGCAAATACGCGGTCAGCGAATGTAACGCCTGCCACGATGAAGATTCCCGTGTCACTGCTCCGCTCACACTGGCAGACAACAGCCCGCTGGGCGTCACGCCCGTATTCGTGGAAGACTCGAACGTCTCCTTCAGCGGGAGCATCGAAAACATGGATGGCGCGCTGGTTTATCAACCAGTCAACAGGAACGACGGTACCTACGTCTTCGGCCACGATCGCATCTCGTGGATTGACTGGTTCGGTGCGCTGGCCTTCATCGGCACAATACTCGGCGTCGGCGGACATTCCACACTGCGTTATCTCGCCGCACGCAAACGCGGCAGGCCAGAGATTGCAATCAAGCCCGTTTATATGTACGAAGCCTATGAGCGCTTCTGGCACTGGCTACAGACCATCGTCATCATCATTCTCCTGCTGACGGGTCTCGTCATTCATCGCCCAGACCTGTTTGGCGCTTTCTCGTTCCGCTACATGGTAACCATCCACAACACACTGGCCGCCCTGCTTGCGCTCAACTCGCTTTTCTCGCTGTTCTGGCATTTCGTCAGTGGTGAAATCCAGCAATACATTCCCCACCCCTACGGCTTCATTGACCAGGCCATCGCGCAGGCAAAGTATTACATGCAGGGCGTCTTCAAACATGAGCCGCACCCGTTCAATAAAACAAAGGATCGCAAGTTCAACCCACTCCAGAAAATCACCTACCTGGGCTTGCTCGGCGTACTGTTCCCCCTGCAGGGAATCACTGGAGTCTTGATGTGGGCGGTTCAAAGAATCCCATCCATTTCCACTTTCCTCGGCGGACTGCCCGTTCTCGCCCCCATCCATACCCTGCTGGCGTGGTTGTTCGCAACCTTCATCGTCGCCCACGTGTACTTGACCACCATAGCGGGCCCGAAACCTCTCGACGCCATCCAAGCCATGGTGACAGGCTGGGAAGATATGGAAGTTCACGAGAACAGCAATTAGTGAGCAGTTATTGGTAACTGGCAGTAAATGGTAATGCCAGTTACCAATTACACAAGGAGTTTCAATGGCAACCAAATCCCTCTTCAACCGCACGCCCAAACCATACGTACATCCATACTTTGGCGGAATGGTTCTGGGAATTATCCTCTTCCTTGCCCTGCTCTTGACGGGCAACGGACTCGGCTCATCGGGCGCGACAAGCCGCATCGTGACCGCAGCCACCGACCTGGTCGCGCCCGAACACGTGGACACGACTCCCTACCTGCTGAAACTTGCGGGCGGCGACAAAAATCCCTTCGACGATTGGATCGTCCCCGTCTTCTTTGGCGCATTGATCGGCGGATTTTCCTCGGGCATGATCTTCGGACGCGTCAAAGTCGAGACGACGAAGGGTCCCAGCATCTCGAACCGCACGCGCTGGCTGGTCTCATTCCTGGGCGGCGTCATCTTCCTCTACGGCGCGCGCATGGCTCGTGGATGCACCTCAGGCCAGGCGCTCACAGGCGGCACGACGCTCGCGGCAGGTTCGTGGGTCGTCATGTTCGCCATCTTCGGCGGCGCGTATGCGCTGGCGTATTTTGTAAGGAAGTTGTGGAACTAGGAGTCTCCCATGCAATTCCCTCTCACCGCCTTCAACAATGTCAGCGCGGCCAACCCGTGGACATATATTATCTTCGGCTTGATTGGTTTCGGCTTCGGCTTCACGCTCGAAATGTCGGGCTTTGGCAACTCGCGCAAACTGGCCGCGCAATTCTACTTCACCGAAATGACCGTGCTCAAGGTCATGTTCACGGCCATCGTCACTGCCATGGTTTTGCTCTTCGGCGCGGTCAGCCTCGGCATTCTCAACTTCAATCTCGTGTGGGTCAACGAGACCTACCTTGCCTCGGGCATTCTCGGCGGCCTCATCATGGGCGTCGGCTTCATCGTCGGCGGGTTCTGTCCCACCACATCGCTGGCCTCCGCCTCCACGGGCAAAATTGACGGGATGCTCTTCATGCTCGGCGGCTTCGTCGGCGCATTTCTCTTCGGCGAGACCGAAAAATATTTTGATTACTGGTACACCCATGCGGGTTACTTCGGACGCGTCACACTCGATGAGGTCTTCGGCATCCCCGTTGGCGCTGTCGTCATGCTTGTCGTCCTCATGGCGTTGTTCATGTTCTGGGGAGCGGAACAACTGGAGCGGATCGTCGGCAAAAAGGATATGTCACACGAACCGAAACTCCGCCTCGTTGGCGCTGGACTTTTGGCGGCCGCGGCCATCGGAATCGTCCTCATCGGGACGCCTTCCACCGAGGCCAAGTATGACCGCCTGTCCTTCAATCGCACCGTCGAGGGTCAGCAGGTGGTTTTCACTGCCGACGAAATGCTCTCCACCCGACAGGCCTACATCCACCCTGGCGAATTGCTTGCCACCATGGCCGATGACCGTCTGATCGCCTCCATTATTGATGTTCGCCCCGAAGCGGACTACAACCTCTTCCACATCGTCAACTCGGTCAACATTCCCGCGGCCGACATCAAAAGCGTCGTCCCCTCCCTACTCGCAGACCAGACGCCGAACAAAGTCTACGTGGTGGTCAGCAACGACGAAACCGCCGCCACCCAAGCCTGGAAAATTCTGGTGGCCGAGGCGGTGCCGAATGTATACATCCTCGAAGGCGGCGTCAACCACTGGATCACGGTCTTCGGACAGGATGAGGACGGAATCGCCCCCCTGACCAGCAACGTGGATGAATTCCTGCGCTTCGCCTTCCCTTCCGCACTGGGCAACCGATATCAATGCGCCAACCCAAGCCCGTTGATGGAATGGGAAATCGAATTCGATCCCATGATCCAATTGCAATTGAAACGCGACAAATCTGGCGGCGGCTGCGGTTAGCAGATTTGGATTTCGTCACCATCAAGCACCATTCAACAAGGCTCCAAGCTATATACGCGGAGCCTTGTGAGTTTAATGCAAAATGGCGAAATCAAATTGGACAGAACAGGGCTATAATAAATCAACTAACCACAAAAAGGAGATTGCGATGAAATCGGACGGAAAATTCAAGATCAAGGGCAAGAATGTACCCGGCTACGATTCGGAAATCGAAGTGGACATTGGCAGTGAGAACGCCAAGAAGTACGAGGTGGTCAGCAAGGAAATTCCCGCGCCTTCCTCGTACGAAGGCGGAACGATCACCTGGTTCAACGCATATGGCGTAAAGGAAAAATCAACAGGAAAATACGCAGACATCTCCTATACCGTCACATTGAGCGCCCTGCCCAAGGGAAAAACAAAACTCTTCGCACTGATCAACAACATCCCGCAGAAGTTGGATTTCAAGGTGGGCGGAAGCGGAAAGATCAAGTTCACACTGACTGTGGGCGATCCGCCTGTCGGCATCTGGCCGTAGGAGACCGCTCAGTTCGTTTGTTGAATGGCGCGCCGCCAGGGAACATTTTCCACGTACAAGCGGCGCGCGTCTTCATCTTTGAACTTCGAGACCTGCGACTCGAGCAACCGTTTTGCGCTTTGCAAAACAGGCCGCGAGCGCGGGTCTTTCATTTTCTGCAGAGCCTGATAACAGATAAAGTAAACGCGCAACGGATCCTCCGTCCCCGAGAGTTCCCTGTCGCTTTCCATGATGGCAAGGATGGACTCCGCCCGTTGCGCCAAAGCCAGCGGTTCATCCTTGTATAATGAAATTTGCGTCAAACCTGCCAGCGCCTCTGCAGATAAGTTTGGCTGGCGCATTTCCTCGCGAATCGCAAGGGACTGTTCGTACGCCAACTGCGCATGTTCCAAATCCTCTGTCAACACATAGGCGTGACCCAGGTTCAACAAGGCCCAGGCCTCCCCAGAACGCTCGCCGATCTTGCGACACAATTCATAGCCAAGGCTGGCGCATTCCCGCGCACCAGCCGCATCTCCCTGACCCCCCAACAGCGCGCTCAAATTAATCAGAGTATAAGCTTCCTGATATTGGTTCCCAGTTTCACGCGCGATCTTCAGCGCCTGTTGCTGACAGGAAAGTGCATACGCAAAATCGCCTCGCATCCCAGCCACCCAGCCCAGGTTGTTCAGCATCATCCCTTCCCTGCTTCGGTCGCCTCGCGCCTGGAAGCCCACATAAGACCGTTCATAACATTCGTGCGCCATGGAATAGTTGCCGAGGGAGGCGGCGGCATTTCCCAGATTATTCAGCGCACTGATCTCGATCACCTCATCGGGAATCTGGCGCGCAATCATGATGGATTGCTCAAGATATGAAATGGCATCGAGGAGTTTGTTCTGCTCAATGGAGATCAAACCCATTCCGCTCAACACCTGCGCTTCGCTTTTCTTCGCCCCAGACTGGCGCGCCAGAAACAGGCCAGCGCGGGCCTTGTTCAGGCTTTCCTCCAACCTGCCGAGGCGGAACAAGGAGGAAGCCAGATAAGAATATGCCTCCAGAGTGATGTCTGGGGATTGAGATTTCATTAACTCAATAACACGTTCGGCAATTTCGATGGCTGGAGGGTAGTCCCCTGTTACAGAGCAATAATTGGCGCGCGCCAGAAGCGCCCGCGCGGTGGAAGGAAGATCGTTCAACAGGCTGGCATACGCGTCGAGACTGTCAATGTCGCGGAGCTCCAGTTTACGATCCCCGATGCGATGAAACACTTCCACGCGCTTCAGCAGAAGGTTAAAGCGTGACCGCGTTTCCTTTTCTGGGATCAACAACAAGGCGCGGCTGAAATAATCCACTGCCTGCGCGTTTTGATAGGCGTTCATCGCCTGCGTCCCTGCCAGGGGCAGGTAGTGAAGCGCTTTATCGGTCAGATCGGCACGCTCGGCATGATGCGCCACTTCACCATAACGAGATTCGATCTCGCCCGCGTACAACCGCTCCAACGCGTCCACGACAGACGCATGCAACTCCTGCCTGCGCGCTCGCATCTGCATGGAATAAGCCGCGTCGCGCAGAAGTCCATGCCTGAACATGTAGCGATGTTGATTCACAGGCGACAGGATTTCAGCCCGCTCGGCTTCCCCAAGCAGTTCGGGGAGGGCGGAGCCGTCCCCCAGCACGGCGGCCAGGGTCTGCGCGTCAAACTCACGTCCAAGAACGGAGGCGGTTTGAATGACGTCCCGCACCGCGCCGCTTAACTGGTCGAGATGGGCCATCAACAGGGCGCGGATATCAGCTGGCAGGGACGCGTCCCAAATCGCGCGCGAGGCCCGCCAGCCTTCCTCACCCATCTCCAGCAGGCGTTCCTCCTGCAAATAGATCAGGATCTGTTCCGCGAAATACGGATTACCCTCCGAGCGCTCCTGCAGGAGGTTGACCAACTCAGGGGATGCGATCCCGCCCAAATAAATCTCCGCAAGATTGGATAGCGCCTGAGCGGACAGTGCTCCCAACTCAATCGTCGCATCCGACAGCGACTCATCGAGCGCGGAGTCCGAACCAGCTCTGCGCGCAGAGACGACCATCGCAACGGGATAATCCGCCAGGGCGCGCTTGAGGCGCGGCAGAAAAGCGGCGGAATCCTCGTCGAGAAATTGTGCGTCCTCGATGAAAATCACAACGGGCTGGCGCAGGCTTTCGGCCTTGAACAAAGATATCAACGCGAGCAGGGTGTTGTTGTAACGACCCTCCGCGTCGAGTTTTTCATAAAGCGAGTCAGGCCAGGCCAGGTCAAGTAACGCGCCGAGGGCGGAACGGACCCGCTCGAGATCGCCCGCCAGCCCGGGGTCAGGCAGGGACGCGATCAATTCGTCCAGTTTGCTTTCGAAGACTTGTTTGCGCGAAACCTCGTCCATCTCGGAGGTGAAATCGAAGTAGCGCAACAGCCAGTATCGAAACGGATTAAAGGAATGACGCAGGACCTGGTCGGAGTGACAGAAGGCCCACAACGCCGACCGATCTTTCAGCGCAGGGGAGACTCGCGACTCGTACACGAGTCGACTCTTCCCGATGCCTGCCTCGCCCCAGATGGCGATCAGCCCCGCGAACTTTCCCTGCCAAAGCGGTTGCAGGAAATTTGCCAATCGGGACAGTTCCTCCCCGCGGCCGACGAACTCTCCCTGATGCTGGGCCTCCTCGTGCGGCTTGCGCCCCTGAAGGAGGAAGACTTTCTGTTCAGTATCGAATCCCTTGAATTTTTGCGCGCCCTGATATTCAAAATCGAAACGGTTCTTGATGCGGCGCGCCACGCGTTCGTCAATCCAGGTGCTCCCATCGGGCGCGGACATCATGAAGCGGGATGCAAGGTTTACGCCCCAGCCATAGCAGGTGTAACATTCGAAGATCTCACTGCCCAGAAAACCCGCGTGGGCGATGTAATAGGTAACGCCTGTAGTGATGGAAAAATCCACGCTGGCTTTCAGGTCGAGCAGGAAGTTGAGGGCGCGGCCAATATCGTTTTCGTAGGCGACAGGCGCGCCCCACAACATGAGCATGTTGCAACCCTTATCGCCAAAGTCGAGACGGTTGATCAGTCCGCCATACTGTTCTTTCAATTGGAAAAGTTTTTGCACAAACCCCTGCAGTTTCTCATCGGGAAGATCGGGGAAACGCATGAACAGGTTGACCGCCTGACGGAACTCGCCGCGCTCATCCTGAGTGAGAATATTTTCGTGGACAAAGACGCACGATGCGGGCAGGTCGAATGGGGGAAGTTGAAGCGGGCTGGGGGCTGGCAAATTCGAGCGGATCCCAGCCAGGCGGACGAATGAATTGCCGTCGTCCACGAGGATGTCGGATTGCAAAACATCAGCCAGGGAACGGGAGAGGTAGGTTTCCTCCGCGCGAGCGAGGTGTTCAGCGCTGGCGGAATCGTCCACGGCTGTCCCGCGAAAATAGTAGGTGGCATTATCGAGGCCGATGGAAGACAAAATTCCCCAGGAGACATCGCCGAGGGAAAGTCCGATCTTGGCGGAAAACGAGAAGGAGCCGTAGGGGGTTTTCTTGAGCGGCCGCGAGGCCAGGTTTTGCTGAATCCACCAGGCGGAGGCCAGCGCGTTTAAGGCGGTGGAGCGTTCATCGGTTTCGATGGGGAACAACGCCAGAATGCCGTCGCCCGCAAAGCCAACGATCCTGCCACCGTGCTCGAACACGCTGGAGACCAGCGGATCGAAGACACTGCGCATCAGCCCCACCAGAATTTCCGCGCCGTGCTGTCCCTGCTTGGCGAGGGCGTCGGTCAAAGTGGAGAAACCCGACAGGTCGAGGAACATTCCCACAGCGTGGAATGTTCCTCGAAACTGTCCAGCATGATATTTTTCGATGATGAATTCGGGGACGATACGGTGCATGGTTCGATTGTATACTATTTTTCTCTTGCCTTGTTGTTTCAATTGTTGTATAGTGACCGCACAAGGAGCCGCGCATGGACCTGACCATTTACAATTGCCATATTCATACATTCACAGCCGAACACATCCCCGACCGCTTCCTGCCGCTGGGACTGGTGCGCGCCATGCGTCGTTCATTCCTGCGCGGACTCATCCTATGGCTGTTCGAAAAACTCATCCCGCGCTCAAACAAGGATGCTGCGGCTCGCACAGGAAGATTCCTAGCGCGCGGCGCGTTCGAGAGCCAGCAAAAGGTTTTCGGGTACGTGCAAAAGCAATATCCCGAAGGGACGCGTTTCATCATCCTGCCGATGGACATGGAATTTATGGCGGCAGGCAGGCCCGAGGTCCAGTATGAGGCGCAGTTGAAGGAACTGGCGGAGTTACGCGACGCGTCGAAGGGCACGATCATCCCGTTCTGTGCAGTGGATCCGCGACGTCCGAATGTGGTCGATGAGTTCAAGCGCTGGCACAAGGAATACAAAATCAGGGGTGTGAAATTGTATCCGAACCTTGGATACTTTCCCGATAACCCTGTGCTGTTGGAAATTTACGCCTATTGCGAAAAGAAGAAGTTGCCCATCATTGCCCACTGCTCCACAGGCGGAGTACGCATGACGGGTCTGAGCCGCGAGGAGGGGCAGAAGTTCGCTCACCCCGCCAATTATGAAGGTGTGCTGAAACAATTCCCAAAATTGAATTTTTGCCTCGCCCATTTCGGCGGTGCGGATGAGTGGGAGCGCCACGTGACAGGCGAGACACCGCGAACAGGTCCCAATGCAACCTGGCTGACCATCATCACGGATATGTTGCGCTCGGGTGAATACCCCAACCTGTATACGGATGTTTCGTACACGCTCTTCGTTGAAATGCCCACCTACCGCCCGTTCAACTATTTTAACTTCCTCAAAGTTCTGCTCTCGGACGCGGCCGTGCGCGACCACGTGCTCTTCGGTACGGATTATTACATGGTGGAACGCGAGAAGGTCAGCGAAAAGGAAGTCTCCATCGGCTTGCGCGCCCATCTCGACGATAAGTGGTATTTCCAACTGGCGCATCATAATCCGAGGAAGTTTTTGTATGAGGGGAAAACAGGCAGGACTCAGGCCAAAACCGCCAAAAGAGGATAAACCTCGATTTTAGAATATGACAAACCTCCCGCTTTTTCAGTGACCAGCGGGAGGTTTTATTGGGAATATAATCACAGTGTGAGCAAATTCTTCAACCGCCAGATTGCCCTGCCACAGGATCACGGCTCGTGGGTCTTTATCCTCAGCCCGCTCCTGATCGGACTGTTCGCGGGGCGCGCTTTCAACTACGCTTCCCTCGCGCTGACAGTCGCGGCCATGGCAGCATTCTTCATCCGCCAACCGGCCGCGATGATGACCAAAGCCTACGCGGGACGCCGTCCACGCAGTGACCTGCCTGTCGCGCGCTTCTGGTTTATCGTCTACGGTGTGATCGCGCTCCTTGCACTGGCAGAACTGTTTTGCTTGAAGCAAGGCTATATCGCCCTGCTCGCCATCCCTGGGATTCCCGTCTTTGCGTGGCATCTTTATCTCGTGAGCAAGCGCGCCGAGCGACGGCAGGCGGGCATCGAAGTCATCGCGACGGGCGTGCTATCCCTCGTCGCGCCTGCCGCGTTCTGGGTGGGCATCGGTCACTATGACCCGATGGGCTGGTGGTTGTGGGCGTTGACATGGTTGCAATCCGCTGCGAGCATCGTCTACGCGTACGCGCGTCTCGAACAGCGGGACCGACTCACCGCTCTGAGCGGAGGGTCGAGTGCAATCCGAGACCCGAAGTCGAAAAGCGATTTGGCCGCATCCGCTCAAAGTCAGGAACGAAGCGAGAAGTGGAGACTCGGGCGGCGCGCATTCCTGTACACATCCTTCAACCTGGCCGCGACGCTCATCCTCGGCTGGAGTCAAATCCTGCCGCAGTGGATTTTCGTCCCGTTTCTTTTGCAGTGGCTAGAGACGATCTGGGGAATCCAGAATCCCGCCACGGGCTGGAAGCCGACGCGCATCGGCATCCGCCAGCTGATCGTCAGCACGTTGTGGACAATATTGTTCATCGTTGTGTGGAGGCTTTGATGAATGATGCAAAATGGGTCACGCTCATTGATGTCTACAAGAAAATGCACGCGGACTTGGTAGAAAGTTATCTTCAAGCGCACGGCATTGATACTCACCTTGTCCAGGAAGCCTATTACCAATACAAACTCAGTGCCTACGCGGGCCCGGTACAAATCCTTGTCCCGAATTATCAACTTGATGAGGCGAGAAAATTGTACGAGAAAACAGGCTGGGATTTCGATACGACCGAGACAGACGATGACGAGTACGACAACGAGGAAGGCGATGAATAATCACTTCCCCTGGAGGTTGTAATGGACGAACTCAAATGGGCCAAACTCACCGAAGTTTACGGACGCATGGAAGCCGAGCTGATCGAGAGTTATCTCGAAGCAAATGGTATTGATGTGGAACTGTTCCAGGAGGCGGTGGGGCATCAAATTTACCCCACTACCATTGATGGCCTCGGCAGGGTACAGGTCTTTGTCATCAAGGAGAATCTGGCCGAAGCACGCAAAATGATCGAACGCTTCAACAAAACCGACATCGAGGAATCAACATGAAAAACACGGTCATTCTCATCAACGACAACGACACGGGCGACATCCTCGAAGCACAACTCAAAGCAGACAAGGCAGTCACACTCTGACATGACCGAACGCGCCCGACATCCTATCCTTCGACTTCGCTCAGGACGAGCCATCAGCCTGCTCCTAATTTTCGTGAGCGGATTCTTCCTTTTGGCGATTCCCGCCGCGGCTTCGCCCGTGTTGGATTCCATCACGCCCACCGCGACAGCCTACACCCCTCCCACGCCCACCATGTACCTGGTGACGTTGACGCCGACGCCCACGCTCGCACCCACTCCCACTTTCGATGTCAGCCGCCTCGATAAACCGATCGTCGACGAACCGCCCTCCCAACTGGACGAGGGACTGCTCGTCTACTGGGGCGTGTGCATGGCCTGTCACGGCGACACGGGACAGGGTCTCACCGACGCGTGGCGCGACTCCTTTGGCGAAGACCGCGACTGCTGGACATCGAAATGTCACGCCTCGAATCATCCGCCACAGGGATTCGAGTTCCCGCGCCTCGTCCCCTCCCTTTCAGACAAAGGGACACTCCTGCGCTTCGTCAACGCCGAGCAGTTGTATCAATATAATCTTGCAAACATGCCCTGGTGGGACCCAGGCTCGCTAACCAAGGAAAAAGCGCTGGCGGTCACCGCCTACCTATTGAAGATGAACGGCAAACTCCCCGAGGGCGTGACGCTCACCGCCGCGAACGGACAGTTCATCCCCATCCAATACACCGTCATGGAACCGCCCGCGCAGAGCAACCTGTGGAAGTATCTACTGGCGGGCGCGCTGATTCTGTCAGGAATTGGCATCGGGCTTCAATCCGTGCAACCGCACGCGGGGAAACGTCCCAGTTTCATCCTGCACCTGCATCCGCCGACCATCCCAGCCCTGCAGGCGCGCTTCCGCTACACGCTTGGCGCGGGCGGACTGGCCGTCTTCCTCTGCATCATCTTGCTCGTGACAGGCCTGCTGGAGATGTTCTACTACATCCCATCCACCGAGCGCGCCGCCGCAACGATTCAGGAGATCACCTTCCTTGTCCCCTACGGCGGACTCGTCCGCAACCTGCATTTCTGGTCGGCGCAGGCGCTGGTGGTGGTGGCGGCCATCCATTTGTTGCGCGTGGTCTTCACGGGCGCGTACGCCAAACCGCGCCGTTTCAATTACATCCTCGGCCTCGGACTCTTCGTCATCGTGCTCCTGCTCGATTTCACGGGCTACGTTCTCCGCTGGGACGAAGGTATCCGCTGGGCGCTGATCGCGGGGACCAACCTGCTGGGCTCCGTCCCGAAGATTGGCGAGGGACTCGTCCGCTTCGTTTCGGGGAACCTCGAGCCGGGTCCTGCCATGCTGATTCGATTCTACGCCTGGCACCTCTTCGGCCTCGCCATCCTCGGCGGCATCCTGATGATCTGGCACCTCTTCCGCGTCCGCCGCGACGGAGGCATCGCCGCCACGCGCGTGGAGCGGATTGGTAATCCGCCTGATGAAGAGTCGGCTCCCACGCGCATCTCGCGCGCCGAACTCCTGCGCCGCGAGGCCATCACCATGCTGGTTGCGGGAGGGATTCTCCTGCTCATCTCCACCTTCCTGCCCGCGCCCATCGAGCAGCCGATGAGTTCCACGCTTGTCAGCCTGGCAGAATCGCGCGCACCCTGGTTCTTCCTGTGGGTGCAGGAATTGCTCAAGGTCGGCGACCCCTTCCTGTGGGGAGTTGCCACGCCGCTGATCGTTGTGCTCCTGCTTGGACTCATTCCCTACGTTTTCCCGCGCGTGGACGAATCCGAGATTGGACGCTGGCTTCCCCGTTCAGGCCGCGCCGCGCAACTCTTCCTCGCCACCCTGCTGGTGACCATCATCACCTTGACCATCCTTGCCACGCGGTAAATCCCACCCGACCACTCAGACCAATCAGACTACTTAGACCACTCCGACCATGAGACCACTCCCTCGCAGAAGCTTCCTCAAACTCCTCACCAACTCCCTGCTCACCTTCAGCGGCGCGCTTGGACTGGGCGGGCTGGCGCGCTTCTTCAGTTTCCAGGCTGACCCGCCACCGCCCAAAGAGTTCGATATCGGTCCCGCCATGAACTATCCGCAGGGATCGGTCACCGTCCTGTTGCAAATCCCTGCCACATTGCGGCACACATCCAAGGGCTTCATCGCTGTCAGCATGAAATGCACACATCTGGGATGCACCGTGGAAAAACCTGGCGAGACGTTCGAATGTCCCTGTCACGGTTCGCGCTTCGACGAATTCGGCAAGGTGACGCGCGGTCCCGCCACCCGCGACCTGCCGCAATTGGAGGTGATCGAAACCGAAGACGGGAACCTGATCGTCCGTGCAAGTTAGGCAGGCGGATATAATTGACTATATCGGAAAAAAACTTTCCGCCACGAATTTCACAAATTGGAATAATAAAAAATCCGTGATAATCCGTGAAATCGGTGGCAAAGATTTTGATCGTCATCACCAACTGGAGGAGCGACGCCATGGATTTCGACCTGAACGATGAACAACGCATGTGGAAGAAAGCCGTCCACGATTTTGTGGAGGCCGAAGTACAGCCCAAAGCCCGAGAGGTGGACGAAACCGACCAGTTCAATTGGGAGGCGGTGCGCAAGATGGGACCGATCGGCCTGCTCGGACTGAGCATCCCTGAAGAATACGGCGGCCCGGGCGTGGACAGCATCAGCGCGATGATCGCCATCGAGGAACTCGGCTGGGCCTGCGGCTCCACTGCATTGGCGCTGGCGGCACACAACGGTCTCGGCACCGCGCCTCTCGTCAAGTATGGAAGCGAAGAACTTAAGAAGAAATGGCTTCCGCTCGTCTCCAGCGGCAAAGGCAAACTCGCCGCCATGGTGATGACCGAGCCCGGTGCAGGCTCCGACATCCAGGGCGGGATCACCTGCCGCGCCGAAAAAGTGGGAAACGAGTGGGTGTTGAACGGCGCGAAGATGTGGTGTACGAACGCGTCGATTGCGGAATACATCATCATCGTCTCGCGCACGGACCGAGGAGGCGGGTCCCGTTCCCTGAGCATGATCCTCGTCCCAACCGACACGCCCGGCCTGCACATCGCCCCGCCCGAAAAGAAAATGGGACTGCACGGCTCCCCCACCCACGCGGTGACGCTGGAAAACGTCCACGTGCCGCTCGGCAATCTGGTCGGTGAGGAGGGACGCGGCCTGCATCAGACCCTCGCCACGCTGGATGGCGGACGCATCTCCATCGGCGCCATCTCGCTGGGGTTGGCCGAGGCCGCGCTCGAAGCCGCACTGAACTATGCCAGGGAACGCAAGGCCTTTGGACAGCCGATTGCCAACTTCCAGGCCCTGCAGTGGAAACTGGCCGACGCGGCCACCGAGATCGAACTGGCGCGCAACATGCTTTACAAAGCCGCCTGGCTCAAAGACCAGAAACGCCCCTACACCACAGAGGCCGCCATGGCTAAACTCTTCGCCAGCGAAATGGCCGAACGCGTCTGCTACAACGCCATCCAGATCCACGGCGGATATGGCTACAGCCGCGAATACCCCGTGGAGCGCATGTACCGCGACGCCCGCCTGATGACCATCGGCGAGGGAACCAGCGAGATCCAGCGGCTTGTGATCGCGCGTTCCACACTGGCAATGGAATAAAGTTTCCCTGTAAGAATCGAAAATGACCGCCTGTCGGCGGTCATTTTCGATTCAACAAATTGTTCCCACGGCGTGAGAGCCGTTATTATTCGTACCCCGTCATAATCAAATCCATTATGTTTTCAAATGTATCGAAACCGATTCCGGGCACATTCATAATGTCTTCGATGTAATAGAAATCGCCATAGGTTTCACGATAATCAATAATGCGTTGCGCCAGGGTCGGCCCAATGCCGGGCAATGTGATGAGCGTATCCACATCGGCAGTATTGATATCTATCAACTCCAGCGCGACTTCTTCAACACGCGTGGCACCCACAGACTCGACGCCAGCCAAAAAGGGAATCTCCAAACGCTGACCATCCTCGAGCGGCGCGGCAAGATTAATGGTGGACTTGTCTGCTTCGGCGAGGAAACCACCCGCGGCTTCGATAGCATCGTTTACGCGGCTTCCGCCGGGCAACTCATAGACGCCCGGGCGCGGCACCGCGCCAGCCACATCCACCACTAGGGGCGCGGGAGTGGGCGGCGGCAACAGCGCCACCGAATTGCCTCGCGGCGAGCGCGCCACGATCCACAACAGGCCGCCGAGCACCAGCCCGATCAGCACGCCAACAAAAGTGGGGTAAAACGCTTTTAGAATATCCTGCTTGGTTGTTTCCATGCCTGTATTTTAATCCAAATTCACCGAGCCATCGCCATTACTTATTTCTTATTCATCGAGACGCATAACTAGCAAAGTCTCACCGTCGCGAAAAAACCTCATCATTTTGTTTGCCAGTTTTTGCAGGCGGCGGAAGTAGGGAGTCAACTCGTCGGCGGCGAGGGTGCGGAAACCGAACTTCTGATAGAAAGACTCCAATCCAGAGCGACAGGTGAGATGGATGGGACGCGGTGACTGGGACAGTAACTGCTCGACGAGTCGACGCGCCAACCCGCGTCCGCGCCACGCGGGACGGACGGCGAGGGAGGCCAACTCGAGCGTCTCGTCAGCGTGGGGTTTGACCTGGACACACGCGGCCAGCCTCCCGTCCGCGGAGGAAGCGAGCAGGAATCGTCGCCAGTCGAGGGCCATCGGATTGATCCGCACGAGGCGGATGAGGGCTTTTATGTCCGCCGCGTCGTCTGCGGTGGCTGGGCGGAGGAGGAAATCGTCAGCCAATCGTCCCCGAAGCGACGAGCACGATAAGCGTAAAAATGTACCAGTGAATGAGGAAAGGATAGAGGAAGGAGCGCGTGCGGTAGGCGATCCAGCCAAATGCGAAACCGCCAAAGATGGTGGAGAGAGTCTCGATCTCTGGCTTGCCAATGTGGAGGAGCGCGAACGGGACGGCCTGAATCCAGAGCGCGTCGGCGCCAAATTTGCGGGCGTAACCAAAAGTGATGAAGCCGCGGAAGAGGAATTCCCAGCCGAGGATCTGGCCGAAGGTGTTCCACGGCAGATTGGCGGTCATGTTTTGATAATACGATTGCGAGGAAGGGTCGAGTTTGGCGAGGAACCAGATGATGGGCGTCATCAGGATAATGCCGCCTATGGTGATGATCAGTCCCGCGCGCCAGTCACCGAGGGTGAAGCCGTAGTCGCGAGGTGATTCGCGAAAGACAAAGATAATGAACAACAACGGGACGAGCAGGAAAAAAATGGTCTGATTGATCTCGATGGAGGGCGTGATGTCGTGATAATAGTAAATGATCAGCAACAAGGTGCTGACGATGGTGACAGCCGCGACTTTGCGGTCAATGTGGAGAGGGGAGAAGATGGATTTTAGCATGGCGGCGGTTAGTAGGGGAAATTGGAGAAGTTGCCATTCGGGCCGAGGAGTTGGATGATTTTATCCGCATCGCGGGAGAGTTCCAAGCCCCAGTTGAGGAGGAGTAAGAGCGCGGCGAGAACGCCGAGAGCGACGGCGATCTTCCCCGCGCGGGATTCGTACCAGCGGGAGGCGAGGGACTTCCAACCGCCCGTCCAGAAATTGGCGGCGAGGATGGCAAAGAAAGGGACAAGTGCGAGGTGGAATCGGTCTTCGGAGAGGATGAAAACGTGCGGGGCGATATAAGCCAGGAAGAGGAGCCCAAGCAGAATCGTCGGCGGATTCCAGCGGAGGAGGGATGCTCCCAGCGCGGCGGAGAGGCTGACGATGACAAACGGCAGTAGCATAACAAGGAAAAGAGTCAACAAAAGCGGGAAAGGAATGAAGCCAACAATGTTGTTCCCGTAAAAATACATCAGGACGCGCTTCTCGAGTCCGAAGAAAAAGCCGAGGCGGTTGACTGCCAGTGGGACAAATCGCTCAGGCTCCGTGCGGATGAACTCGATGGCTTTCTCCGTCCCGACGCGGTCGCGTTCGGCGTCATCGAGGATGGTGAGCAGGTCCAGCGAGGGGCCGAAAACGAAGGAGCCATTTCCCTGCGGGTGATAGCCGAGGTAGAGGTTGTAACCCATCGAAGTTTCAATGCCTGTCAGCTTGTGATGCAGGAGCGAGTTGCGGATGATCCACGGAGAGATGGTTAATGTGAAAGCAATGGCGGCGATAATGGCGCGTTTGCGTAAAACATAAAACGTAAAAATTAAGGCAAGAGCGGCAAAGGGCAGGATGACGGAGCGCGTGAGAGCAGTGAGACCGAGGAAGAAGCCAGAAAGTAGGAGATGGAAAGCAGAAGGCAGAGAAAGTTGCGAGTCAGGAGTTAGGGAATGATGAGTTAGGAGATTTGGAGAAATGGCGGTGAGGAGGAAGTAAAACGAGGCGAGAAGCAGGAGAAAGAACGGATTCTCGGTGCCGAGGCCGAGGGGATAGGCGAGGAGGATGGGGTACGCGGCGACGATCCACGCGGCGAGTTTGGCCGCCCGCTCTTTTTCGGGAAGCAAATTCTTAGCGACAAGGTAGGTCAGCGGGGCGAGGGCCGCGCCGAGGATGGACTGGGCGAGACGCGCGGCAAAGAATCGATTCTCACCAGACCCGACGAGGAAATAGATGAGCGAGAGGAAGGCAGGATAAAGCGGCGCGCGGAAGGAAGTTTCCACACCGCGGACGGGGTCGTAGTCCACGCTGGAAAGGTCGAAGTTCACGTAGGGCTTGAGCATCTCCAGGTCGGGGGCGGCGTACCAGCGGAATCCGTTCCCGTCCGCGAGACTGCGCGCCAACATGTCGTACTGGAACATGTCGTCGAGGCCGATGCCAAGTCCACGCGCGAGGAGGACAGGAATCAACCTGAAGAGGAGCGCGGCGCAGAAGATCGCCACGGGGAAGGGAACGCGAATGCGGCGGAGACCAGTCATTGTCAAAGGTGGAGAACCGAAGCGGCAATGCGCCGGTGCAGGTAGGGGGAAAAATACCCTGCGTATCGTTCCTGCAGGTCGGGAATTTTCCAGTCCGCGCCCGAGACGTGATGGCGGCAACGGGGCATCTCGCAGTTACAGTCGAACTCGTCGTAGGCAGAGCCGTCGCACATGGCGTAATCGAAAGTGATCTCTTCACCAACGGCGATATCACCCATGGCAATGAGACTGGTCGGGCCGTTCATTCCCGCGTTGGGATCGCAACTGTGGTTGAAGCAATCGGCGGGATCGTTGACGAGCGGATTGAAGAGGAAGAGGTCTTCGTCCACCTGCAGGACGCGTTTTGAAAAATCGGGGACAGAGAAATCCAACTCGGAGGAGGTAATGATGCGTCCGCCCCACATGACGAGTACCTCTCCTTTTGCAATGGGCTGGCGGGCGATGATTCCGCATCCACCCTTCTGATGAAACGGGCCCGCCTCGAGTTTGGGCGACAGCCAGGAGTAAAATTTTTCGGTCACTCGCTGATGATTCTCCGCTGAAAAATTTTTGTGGCGATTATAGTCGGTTCACGCGTGGAGTCAATCGGCAGATGGCGGCGGTTGATTCCCCATGCGCCGCGCCAGGAATTTGCCGAGCAATGGATAGTGGTAATCCTTCCCTTTCGCCACTTGAATCCCAGCGATCATGGCGAACAAATGATACGTCGGTATGGCCAGGGCAAAGGCCAGCATGAAGATAAGCATGATGCCAAAAAAGACGAACACGAAGATTGCTCCCGTGGAATCCTGTGGGCTTCCAGACATCAAGATCGCCCCAGCAAATAGCGCAAAGAACATAAACATGTAAAGCGCCATAAAGACAAAGTAACCCGCGACCGCGAACAGTTGATAGATGACCGCCTGCAAGGATTGATATCGCAACCGCGGGGACGAGTCCTTTTGTGTGAGCCAGATTGCGAACGGCGTGAACAGTCCCCACATCAGGAGGATCGCAGAGGCGTGTCCCATCGCGGCCATCCACTGGTCTTCCTTGTCCGCGTCCAACGGGTCGGTGGGACTCGCGCCGCGGCCGAGATATTTCTCCAGCCATTTCCCGAGAATGGGATATTTGAAATCCTTATCGAGCAGACAGGAGACGGCACCCACGATTCCGAATAACACATAAATTCCCATAAACCCAAACATGAAGAAGAACATGGAGCCTTGCAAAATAAAGGGTGTCATCTCGAAGCGCGAGTTGCTCGCCGCAAATCCCATCAACGGGATGGCAATGAGCATGAACACCAGAACAAAAAGAAGATAGGCGGCCATCCCCACCCAAAAGGTGAGCATCTGATATCCAATCGCCTGCAAGGCGTGGAAGGCGACATAGGGTGACTTGCGCCGCTGGAAGGTCCACACCAGCGCGGGGACGATGGGACCGAAGAAGGACAGGATGACGGATCCGTGCGCGAGCGCGACCAGGAGACGTTCTTCGGATGTGGTGGAAGGGGAAGCGGTTTGCTCTGACATGTCAACCTCCATGCTGAATCTGCTTGTATTTTACAGGAGAAATATCGTTTTCCTTTTGCAGGTTTGTCCAGTTCTCTAGCGGTATAATCACGCCAGAAAATCAAAATTGGAGGCTGTTCCATGTCTGATACCGCTCTGTTTCCGCTGAGTGACGAGCATAAGATGATCCGCGACACGGCGCGCGACTTTGCCCAAAACGAGATCGCTCCCATCGCGGCCGAATTCGACGAAAGCGGGGAATTCCCGCACGCTACTATCAAGAAGATGGGAGCGATGGGTTTCATGGGCATCGAAGTCCCTGAACAGTATGGCGGCGCGGGCATGGACACCCTGTCCTACGTGCTGGCGCTCGAGGAGATCTCCAAGGCCGACGCGGCGCACGGCGTGGTCATGTCGGTCAACAACTCGCTGTACTGTCACGGCATTTTGAAATTCGGAACCGAGGAGCAGAAGCAGAAATTCATCACGCCCGTCGCTTCGGGGAAATCCGTCGGCGCGTACTCGCTGACCGAGCCGATGTCAGGTTCGGACGCGAGCACCATGAAGTCACGCGCGACACGGGATGGCGATTTCTACATCCTGAACGGACGCAAATCCTGGGTCACCAGCGGACCCGTCGCGGATTACATCGTCGTCTTCATGATGACCGATCCCGCGAAAAAGGCCAAGGGCATCAGCGCCTTCCTCGTGGACGCGAAAACGCCAGGATACGTCCGCGCCAAGAAAGAGCCGAAACTCGGCATCCGCGCCTCAGCCACCAGTGAGATCATTTTTGAAGATTGCAAAATCCCCGTTGCCAACCGTCTCGGCGAGGAAGGCGAAGGCTTCAAGATCGCGATGACCGTCCTCGACGTGGGGCGCATCGGCATCGGCGCACAGGCGCTGGGAATCGCGGAAGCGGCCTACGAAGCCAGCGTCGCGTACGCCAAGGAGCGCGAAGCGTTCGGCCAGAAGATCGGCGAATTCCAGGGCACAGGATTCAAGATCGCTGACATGAAGACCCGCATCGAAGCCGCGCGGCTGATGATCTACAACGCCGCGATGGCGAAGGAACGCTCCAAGACCACAGGCGAACGCTTCACCCTGCAATCGTCCACGGCAAAATTGTTCGCGTCTGAAACCGCCATGTTCTGCGCGCACGCCGCGGTGCAGATCCACGGCGGCATGGGCTACAGCAAGGAATTGCCCGTCGAGCGATATTTTCGCGACGCCAAGATCACCGAAATTTACGAAGGTACCAGCGAGATTCAGCGTCTCGTCATCAGCCGCGCCGAATTGGGATTGCGCTAAACAGCCTCGTGACCACCCTCACCACACTGGGCAGGCTTCTTCCGTTAATCGTCTTCCTCCTCAGCGCGGGGTTGACGGTCTTCGCGCGCGCTCGAAAGTGGACGACTCCCGAATCCGCCGCGCCCACGGATGAAACGCCGCCTCCCGCGACCGAGGCGCGCGTCCCGTTTCTGACGCGTTACCGCTGGGAGATCATTCTTGCCGCGACGGTCGCGGTCATCTTGCTGTTCGCGGTCATCTTCGCACCGCCGCGCCTGACGGGGGAAATTCCGCCCGAACCGTACATGCCAGGCCGTCCCTTCTTCAGCCTGCACTGGGAGCGCGAATTTATCGCCGCCCACTCCGACACAATCGCGGCCTGGAGCAATATCATCGTCAGCCTGTTCTGCTTCGCAACGGTCATCTTGGCCATCCGACGCCGCTCGCGCCTGCACACAGAGATTGCCCTCCTGCTTTCCTCGCTGACCCTCGCCATGCTCGCGCAGTGGTCGTTGACCGACGTAAAAATCATAAGAATTGGCGCATGGCTCTACATCGTCTCGCTTTTGGGATTTATTTACTGGGCCTGGCTGGCGCGTCCGCGGCTCGTACAGAATCTCCAGCCCGAATCTGGCAAACCCGTCTGGGAAATCCTCCTCGTCCTTGCCCTGCTCGCGCTGACAGCCTTCGCGCGCTTCTACGCGCTCGAATCCGTCCCGTACGGAATCGAAGGCGACGAAGCCAAGTGGACATCGGAAGCCATCAACCTCGGCATCCTCGGCCAACCCGATATCAGCGGCGAATACCACCGCGACGCACTTCCTGTCAGTTTCTACCTGCAGACACCGTTTCACCGTCTCTTCGGCGCAAACCTGTTCTCGGCACGAGCCACTGTCGCCTTCCTAAGTGTGGTCGCTTCGCTGGCTTTTTACTGGCTGTTGCGGAAACTCGCCCCCGTACCGCTCGCGGCATTGGCGACATTTCTTTTATCGGTTTCCATCTTCGATATCAGCGCCAGCCGCCTCGCCAACGTGGAGAGCTTTGTCAAACTGTGGGCGATTCTGCCCATCGCACTGCTAGCCTTCGCACTTGAAAAACGCGTCTGGCCCGCCTTCGCGCTGACGGGTCTCGCACTCGCCATCGCCGCGTTGACGTACGACACACTCTGGCCCATCATCGGTGTCTGTCTCGTGTTGACGGTGATCGAGTTGTGGAAATCTCCCGCGCAGGAAAAACTCAAATTGCTGTCCGCGCTGATCGCGCCCGTGTTGCTGACATTACCCGTCATCCTCCCGTACTTCATCAGCCGAGTTGCCTATTACGAACTCGGCAAAAAAGGATGGGAGGATGGCTGGCTCACCGTTCTTGGGCGGAATTTCGTCCGCGTGCTCGAATCGTGGTTCGTGAGTCTCCATCCCGATTTTCTCTACAATCGCGTCGGGCCATTGCTGAACGCGGCGCTCCTTCCCTGGCTGGCGGCTGGGGTTGTCGCGGCCCTCGTCACCGTCCGCGCACGAAGCGCACGCTGGCTCCTCGTCTGGATGGCGATGGCCCTCCTGCCCGTCCCCATCTTCACTAATTCCCCGCTTGGACGCGTCTACTACCCTGGCCTGCCCGCCGTCTACGGATTGGTCGCCATCGGCCTGTTCCTATTCTGGAAAGAAATCCAGCGCGTGCTTGCGCCATCCTTAAAACCACTGCTCATTGCGTCGGTTATTGTGCCGCTGGTCTGGCTGCCACTCACGAATTTTTACATTTACTTCAACGAAGTCTCCGAACCCAATGACCGCCAAATGCGACGCGAGATCAGCGAGATCGCATCCACGGTCACCGACGACAAAACCCTGCTGGTGCTTTCGGTCGTCCCCAATGCGGACGAGCCGCTCAACAACGAATACCAGATGATCGAGTTGTTCCTGATGAATCATCTGACCGACGAGCAGGCAAAGCGCGCTTATGAGCGCGTCGCACTGGACGTAGTGATGCCGACGATTGCGGACAAATTCACGGACTGGAAAAAACTCATCATCGTGATAGACAGACAATCGCCAGGGGCGAAAGACCAACGCGTCGCGCTGACCGAGGGGCTGGCCTACTGTTTCCCGCGCGGGGAACTCCTCGAAGGCCGCTACTTCGACCAGTTCATCCTCGACGAGTCCGCATACCGCGAGGCAAAGTGCCTCCCTGTGACATTGACCCTGAACGCTGAAGACGCCTCCCGCCTGACGTGGAAAGTCTCCGCGGGAAAAGCATCCTCCGTAACCCTACTCTGCGAACGCCAGCGGCAGAATTACGTCTGGCTCGAAGCGGAGGAGATTCCTCTCGGCACGGGCTGGCAGATCGAGATCAACTTCGCACAAGGCTGGAACGGAAGCGGCTTTGTGATGGACAATTACGGGAGTCAATTCCTGTCGTACGATTTCGGCTCCCCGTTCAGTGGACAGGATGTCTACGCCTGGGTACGCACTTACAAACGCGTCACCGATAACTCGCCTGCCTATCTCAACGTCAACGACACCACCCTGTCCTTCGGAACCACCCCCGAAGAATTACTCAACGAGTGGATATGGGAACGCATCGGACCATTTCCAAACGATGAGATCATTCGTATTACAATAGCCCGTCCTTACAATGAGAACCTGCAGAAGTACATGGCACTTTTTATGGACGCGTTTATTTTCACGGACGATACATTCCTTGATCCCGAAGCCACCCTGACCGAACCCATGCCTCCCCAGTATTTCCCCCTGACATACGCCGCGTCTTCAGGCTCGATCCAGCCAAACCTGTCATCAGGACAATACACCTGTCACATCCAGATCGACTCCAAACAAAACCTGGTGGACGCGTTTGGCCGCCTGCCCGTATCCTCCAACGATTTGGAAGTGACCGTCCCTTAACCATGCCCGTGAAACAAGATTCCCGCCCCGAACTCTCGGTCATCATGCCGGCCTACAACGAGGGTGCGCACATCCACGCCAATATCCAACGCGTCTGTGAGACGTTGGATGGACTACATTACGAGATCATCGTGGTGGACGACGGCTCCAGCGACACCACCTTCGCCGAAAGCCAGCGCGCCGCGGACGAGGGATATCCCGTCCGCGCGGTGCGGCAGGAAGTCAATCGCGGCAAGGGCGCCAGCCTCTTTCACGGATTTGAATTTGCGAGCGGAAAACTCGTCGCCTTCCTCGACTCTGACTTGGAGATCGCGCCCGAAAATTTACTGAGCCTCATCAAGGTCATGCGCGAGGCGAATGCGGACGTGGTGGCGGGTGTCAAAGACTTGCAAGCGAATCAATTCCCACCGATGCGCCGCCTGATGAGCCGCGGCTATCGGACAATGGTCGCATTCCTCTTCGGCCTGACAATCACCGACACGCAGACAGGAATCAAACTCTTCCGTCGTGAAGTGCTTACCGACGCAATTCCCCGCGTCTCGGCGCGGCGCTTCGCCTTCGACATCGAATTGCTCGTCGCCGCCTCCCGCTTTGGCTATCGCATCGTCGAGCAACCCGTCGAAATTTCCTATCGCCGCAGTGGCGGCCTCGGACGCGTCAACCTCGCCCAACTCTTCAACATGACCGCCGACACGCTTGCCATCTTCTACCGCGCCTCGTTCTGGCACTGGCTCAACCCTGGCCTGCTCGCCCAAACGTGGATGATCCTCTTCGTGCTCGGCATCTTCCTTTCGGGCGTCGGTTTTGCCAAACTGCTCACGCCCACCATCCCGCAGGGTGCGGCCAAACAATTCTTCTACATCGTCCTGCTCCAATTCATCCCCTCGCCGTTGCGCGATTGGCTAATCCTTGCCATCGGAATCATTTTTGTAATTATCTCCCTTATCCAACTCAACAAGATCGTCATGACCGCGTTCGGAAAACGCGACCGCGACGATCTCTCAGGAATTAGACGTAAATGACAAACTTGCGCTTCGCCTCCTCCGACCCTTCGACTTCGCTCAGGACAAGCCTCGAAACGGTCTCCTGCCCGATCTGCGGACCTGTCCCTGGAACGACTCTCCGCCAGGACTTCGACCCGTTCCGCGTCGTCACCTGCAACCAATGCGGATTGGTGTTCCTCTCCCCGCGTCTCACCGAGCAGGCCATCCTCAAACTCTACGCGGACGAGGCCTACTACGTTTCCGAAGTCGCGGGGCAGGGATATGACGAATATCTCGAAGTCCGTCCAAACTGGATCCGCACGTTCACGCGTCGGCTCGGCGAGATAGGAAAATATCAAAAACCATGCAGGGCGCTCGACATTGGATGCGGACCTGGGTTCTTCCTCGAGGCCGCGCAAGCGAAAGGATATGACGTCCACGGGCTGGACCCGTCCGATTACATCGTCAAAGTGGCGCGTAAAAAATTCGGAGACCGAATCCAGCACGGGGTCATCGAGACCGCCGACTATCCCGCGGAAGAGTTCGATCTCGTGGTCGCCTTCGACACGTTCGAGCATGTCTACCATCCGCTGAAATGGTTGGATGCCACACGCCGCGTCTTGAAGACGGGCGGCCTGCTGGCCATCACCACACCCGACCCGAGCAGTATGCTGGCAAAACTCTCTGGCAAAAAATGGGTCTCGTTCAAACTGCCCGAACACGTCTTCTATTGGTCGCCGCAAACCATCCGCCGCGTGTTGACCGATGGCTGGGAAATTTTGGAGATCAACCGCGCGGGACAATACGCCACGCTCGGCTTCCTCTTCCGCCGCCTGTTCCGCATCACTACCCCGAACGGATTTGTGCTGTCGCTGATCAATTTTCTCAACAAAATCAGCATCTACAGCGACAATGGCTCGATGACGGTGATTGCAAGAAAAATATGAAAACCACCCTTTTCCGCCAGCACGGCGGTCCCGAAGTCCTCGAATACACCGATTTCCCCACGCCTGAACCCAAACCTGGCGAGGCGCTTGTACGCGTGCGCGCCGCGGCCCTCAACCGCATGGATGTGATGGTCCGCAACGGCTGGCCTGGGCTCAAACTCGAACTCCCCCACATCAACGGCGCGGATGGTGCGGGTGAAATTGCTGCCTTTGGCCCCACCGATGATCGAGTAGGCGGTACTCCGCTGTATCGAGACCTAGGGATAGGGTCAAGAGTCGCCATCAACGCCAACCTTGGCTGTGGACAATGCGACTACTGTCTCAGCGGTTGGGACAACATGTGCCGCAACTGGCATCTGCTCGGCGAGACGGTGCGCGGCACCTACGCGGAATATATCTGCCTGCCCATTCGCCAACTCTACAAACTGCCCGATGACTTTGACTTCCACCAAGCCGCGGCCGCCACACTCGTCTACCAGACCGCGTGGCATTCGCTCATCACCCGCGGACAATTGAAAGCAGGCGAGACCGTCCTTGTTGTCGGTGCGGGAGGCGGAGTCAACACAGCCAGCATCCAGGTGGCGAAATTCGCGGGCGCGCAGGTGGTGGTGGTCGGTTCGAACGCGGACAAACTCGCGCAAGCCGAATCCATCGGCGCGGATATTCTGGTGGATCGCTCGAAAGACGAAAACTGGTCGAAAGCCGTTTTCAATGCCACCAACAAACTCGGCGTGGACGTGGTCGTGGACAACATCGGCACGACCTTCATGCAATCGCTCAGCTGTCTCAAAAAAGGCGGACGCCTTCTCACCGTCGGCAACAGCGCCGCGCCGCGTTTCGAGATCGACAACCGCTTCGTCTTCGCCAAACATCTCTCCATCATCGGCTCCACGATGAGTCATCTCAAAGATTTTTCCACGGTCATGGATTTGGTCGTGTCGGGCAAACTCCAGCCCGTGATCGATCAAACCTTCCCACTCAAAGATGCCGCCGCTGCACAGGAGCGTTTGTGGAAGGGCGAGAATTTTGGGAAGGTCACATTGGAGTGCTAAAGCACGTACACAGGTAGACAAGTACACAAGTACACACGTACACAGGTTTGTAACTTGTATCCTGTAACCCGCAACTCGCATCTCCTAATTCGCATCCCACTGCACCACTGAACACTGATTACTGATAACTGCATGTCACCCCGCTTCTCTCGCACTTTCGAACTCTCCCTCGTCGCCGTCATCATGGCGATCTATCTTTACGCGGCCTTTTCCGAAGCGCACAACTTCGTGGAATGGTTTATCCGTGATGATGCCTATTATTATTTCAAAGTGGCGCAAAATATCAGCGAGGGATATGGCTCCACCATGGATGGGATCAACCTCTCCAACGGCTACCATCCGCTTTGGATGTTGGTTTGCATCCCCATCTTCTCGCTCGCCCGCTTCGACCTGATCCTGCCCCTGCGCGTCCTTGTCATCGTTTCTGGCCTCATCAGCGCGGGGACGGGCGTATTGCTCTTCCGCCTCGTCAAGCGGACTCTGTCCACGCCTGCCGCCATCCTCGCCGCGGTGTATTGGGTCTTCGATTACTCCATCCATTACAACGTGACAATGTTCGGCCTCGAGACGGGTCTCACCGCATTGGCTATGACCGCGTTCCTGCTGGCACTCTCCAATCTCAAAGCGGATTCTTCCCTCTCTTCGCGTCAACTTTTGACCCTCGCCCTGCTCGCGGTTGCGATGACATTCTCCCGCCTCGACACGGTCTTCCTCGCGTTCCTCGCGGGCGCGTGGATTCTGCTACGCGACACAGCCATGCGGACGCGCCTCATCCTCGACACAGGAATCATCGTCTTCGCGGCGTTCGTCAGTGTGGCGATGCGCGCGGGACTGCCAGAATACTTCGCGTACGCGCGTTCCGCCGTCCTCTTTGCCGCGCTGGGACTGGCGGTCCAAATTCCAATTTTCTACTTCTTCGGCTTCTACCAATCCACCACCAAAATTACGAATTACGTTTTACGTTTTATTTTTGCATCCCTGCTCGGCTCAGGCATCGTCGCGTCCCTGATGATCGGCCTGTTGACCAGCGGCGCGCTGTCGGGTCTGCCGCGCAGCGCATTGGCTATTTACACAATATTTGTTCTCCTTATGACAAGCGTCATCCGCATGGCGACGCGCAGTCGCCTGGAAAAGTCCCCATTGGATTGGAAGAACATTGTTCGAGAGGGAGTCCAATATTACGGCATTCTCGGCGGCGCACTGATCGCGTACATGCTGTTCAACAAGTGGATGTTCGGGACGTTCATGCCCGTGAGCGGACAGGTGAAAGCCTGGTGGGGTTCCCTGCAAGGGACAACCTATGGCACCCCGATCGCGTCGCTGGCGGGTTTCCTTGGACTGGAGCGCGCCGAGGGACTGAATGCTTGGGGACCCGTGGTGGATTTGATCTACAAGTTTGCAAAAGCGCTGGGACTCAATATTTGGATCGCACTTAGCCTGCTGCTTACCGCCGCGGCGATGATTCTTTTCTCCCGCCCGCATCGAAGCAGGCGCGCCGCCATTTCAATGGGTCTGCCGCTTCTATTCACCGCCTCGCTCCTGCAAATGTTTTTTTACAACGGACAAGGCTACGCAGGCTCGAAAGACTGGTACTGGGTGAGCCAGATGCTCCTGTTTACATTGCTCGGCGCGTTGATGTTCGATTTACTTTCGCGGCCAGTCCGACGGCTTTCCGCAGGAAATCTCAAAGGGACAAGTATCGTCTGGGGCATCACGACTCTTCTCGCCGCCCTCTATCTTGTCACTTTCGTCACCGTCATCGTCCGCCGCATGCCATACGGGACTCAGCGCGCGGGACAACCCTATCTCGACGCCGCGTCCTTTCTCGAAGCTAACACGGAGGAGGGCGCGCTCATCGGCATGACGGGCGGCGGGAATGTGGCTTACTTCATCGAAGGCCGCACCATCGTCAACATGGACGGTCTGATCAACAGTTACGATTATTTCCTCGCCCTGCGCGCGAGCCGCGCCGACGAATATCTCGCGGGCATCGGACTTGACTACATCTTCTCGAATCCCGACATTTTGCAGAACGCCCCGTATAATGGGCAATTCGAAGAGTGGTCGTTGAAAGTATCGGAGTTTGGAAAAAAAGATCTTCTGAAATACAATCCATAACCCCTCACCCAAACCCTCTCCCAAAGAGAGAGGGAACTCCCTTCCTCCCCTCGGGGAAAGGGTCGGGGAAGAGGGCAAACTTCGCCAAGCCATTTTAGAGGAGCACATGAAAATCACGTACACCACCATTCTTTCCATCTTTCTTTTAACCGCCTGCCTCAGCCAACCCTCCACGCCGCAGGTTGTCCCTCCCACCGCGCCACCCGCTGCCACAAACGCGCCAACCGAAGCGCCGACCTTCACCCCCATCCCCACCTTCACCGAAACGTCCGCTCCCACCGCCACGCCGCGCATCCAAATCAACGATGACGGAAAAACGGTCATCTTCGATTTCACCGCGCAGTTGTGCGAAGCGAAATGGGTCAATGGCGCATACCCGCAACTGCTCCCCTGCCCAGGCGACCTCAACAACGTCGGCAAGGGATACATCGGTCTCCTCAGCGGCTCAGACCAGAGCCTCGATCTCAACTTCCCGATGATCCTCGCCTTCCCCGCCTACGATAACGCGCTGGGTCTCTTTGGCCGCTATCCCAAATTCACGGTCGGCGCAAACGACGAATTCCGCGCCACGCTCACCTGTCGTTCCAGCGCGACCTGTTTCATTTCCTTTGCGCTGGGCTACTACGACGCCAACAGCAAATACCACGAACCATTCCCCATGGAATATTACAAATACGACGTGGAACCGCCCATCAACTACGTTTGGCCGCTGGGCGAGCTGGCTGGTCAAACCGTCGAATTCGTCCTCGCCGTCCGCAACGAGGGCGACGCGCAACAAGCCTGGGCGCTTTGGATCTCCCCGCGCATCGTCCGATGAAACGACCCTTCGCTGTAACCACTTTACTGTTCCTGGTGTTATGCCTTACAGTCTGGAACGCCATCCGACTCTACGCGGCCATTGCAGATTGGGACGCGCTGACGGAATTCGCGCCACGCCCCGGCCCTCTCTACATCTCCATCACCGCTTCGTTCTGGACCTTGAGCGGGGTTGTCCTATGGATGGCGCTTCGCCGCCGAAATCCTCGCTCCCGATCCTATTTCGCCATCTATGTTCTTGGCTACACGCTATGGTGGTGGGCAGACCGGCTTCTGCTCCAGATTACCAGTCCCAACTGGCCCTTCGCGGCAGGCCTGACGGTCTTCCTACTCGGCGTGATCACCCTCGATCTTTTCAACAAGAAAGCCACTTCCTATTTTCGTCAAAGAGAGACACATGAGCAAACACCCACGGATTCAAACCCTGCGTGAACGAAAAGCCCAATCCCATCTCGGCGGCGGGCAGGATCGCATCGAAGCGCAGCATAAAAAAGGCCGACTGACCGCCCGAGAACGCCTCGACCTCCTGCTTGATAAAGGCTCCTTCCGCGAGGTGGACAGTTTCGTTATCCACCGCACCAACGACTTCGGCCTTGACCAGCAAGTTTTCCCTGGTGACTCGGTCGTGACAGGCTGGGGCACCATCGAAGGCCGCCTCGTTTACGCCTTCTCGCAGGATTTCACCGTTCTCGGCGGGAGCCTCGGCGAAGTCCACGCGGAGAAGATCTGCAAAATCATGGACATGGCCATGAAGAACGGCGCACCCGTCATCGGGTTGAACGATTCGGGCGGGGCGCGCATCCAGGAGGGAGTCGTCT
This sequence comes from Anaerolineaceae bacterium, assembly GCA_003598975.1. Lineage (GTDB taxonomy): Bacteria > Chloroflexota > Anaerolineae > Anaerolineales > Villigracilaceae > Denitrolinea. The sequence continues at coordinate 62,512 of QZIJ01000019.1, forward strand.
CGCTGGCAGGTTACGCGGACATCTTTCTGAAGAACACTCTCGCATCAGGCGTCATCCCGCAGATCTCGGCCATCATGGGACCTTGCGCGGGCGGCGCGGTCTACTCCCCCGCGCTGACCGATTTCATCTTCATGGTACGCGGCTCCTCTTACATGTTCGTGACGGGGCCCGACGTGGTCAAGACCGTCACGCACGAGGAGGTTTCATTCGAGGATTTGGGCGGCGCGTCCATCCACTCGGAAAAATCGGGTGTGTGCCACGTGGCCGCGGATTCAGAGGCGGACACGTTATATCTCATCCGCAAACTGCTTGGCTACCTGCCGCAGAACAACATGGAAGATCCGCCCTTTGTCGAGAGCGGCGACGATCCCCTGCGCATGGAGGAATCGCTGGACACGCTTATCCCTGACGATCCTGGCAAACCCTACGATATAAAGGATATCATCCGCGCGGTGGTGGACAGCGGACAGTTCTTCGAGATCCACGAATATTTTGCACAAAATATCGTGGTGGGTTTCGCGCGCCTGGGCGGGCATTCGGTGGGAATCGTGGCAAATCAGCCCGCGGTCCTGGCGGGGGTGCTGGACATCGACGCGTCGGAGAAGGGAGCGCGCTTCGTCCGTGTCTGCGACGCGTTCAACATCCCGATTGTCACGTTCGAAGATGTGCCTGGCTTCCTCCCAGGAACGGTTCAGGAACACGGCGGCATCATCCGCTCGGGCGCGAAACTGCTTTACGCCTATTGCGAAGCAACCGTCCCGAAATTAACCATCATCACGCGCAAGGCGTACGGCGGCGCGTATGACGTGATGTCGAGCAAGCACATCCGCGGCGATTACAACGCGGCCTGGCCTTCCGCCGAACTGGCCGTAATGGGACCCGCAGGAGCGGTCAACATTATCTTCCGCAAGGAATTGGAAAAGGCGGAAGACCCCATTAAGCGTAAAGCGGAACTGGTGGCCGAATATCGCGAGAAATTTGCCAACCCTTATATTGCCGCGCAACGCGGCTATCTAGACGATGTGATCGAGCCGAAGGAGACGCGCCCGCGCTTGATCAACGCACTCGAGATGTTGAGCAACAAACGCGACGCCAACCCTGCGAAGAAGCATGGGAATATTCCTCTGTAATTGTAGGGACAGGGTCTCCCTGCCTTGGGCGAGATGACCTCGCCCCTACCACAGACGAGGTTTTATGGTCAACAAAGTTTTAGTAGCAAACCGAGGCGAGATCGCCGTGCGAATTATCCGCGCTTGTCGCGAATTGGGCGTGGAAACGGTGGCGGTGTATTCCGAGGCGGATCGCCAGGCACTGCACGTCCGTTATGCAGACGAGGCCTATCTGCTCGGCCCCGCGCCTTCGCGCGAATCGTACCTGCGCCTCGACAAGATCATGGATATTGTCCGCAAATCGGGTGCGGATGCGGTGCATCCTGGCTACGGCTTCCTAGCTGAGCGTGAGGATTTCGCACAAGCCTGCGCGGACGATGGCATCACGTTTATTGGGCCAAGACCATCCGCCATCGCGGCGATGGGAGATAAAGGCGTGGCGCGTTCCACCGTCGTCAAGGCGGGAGTGAAGGTAGTGCCTGGGACGGAAGATGTTGGAAATTTATCGAACGAAGACCTGCTCGCGCTCGCGCCGAAAATCGGCTTTCCCTTGCTGATCAAGGCCACGGCGGGCGGCGGCGGAAAAGGCATGAGGGAGGTGCGCTCTCTCGAGGAGATGCCCGCCCTCCTGATGTCCGCGCGACGCGAGGCTGAGTCCGCGTTCGGGGATGGGAACGTCTATCTCGAGAAACTGGTCGAGGGTGCGCGTCACATCGAATTCCAGATCATGGCTGATGGTCAGGGGAACGTCATCCACCTCGGCGAACGCGATTGCTCGCTCCAGCGTCGTCATCAAAAATTGGTGGAGGAGACTCCCTCGCCCGTGATGGACGAGGAGTTGCGGGCGCGCATGGGCGCGGTGGCAGTGAAAGCCGCACAGTCGGTGGATTATCTAAACGCGGGGACAATCGAATTCCTGCTCGACAAGGATAAGAATTTTTATTTTCTCGAAATGAACACGCGCTTGCAAGTGGAGCATCCTATCACCGAGATGGTGACGGGAATCGATATCGTGAAGGAGCAAATCCGCGTGGCGCGCGGGCGGACGCTAGGCTACAAACAGGAAGACGTGAAACTGACAGGCGCGGCCATCGAATGCCGCATCAACGCCGAGGACCCGTATAACGGGTTCCTGCCTTCGACTGGACGAATCACCCAGGCCATCCTGCCGACAGGCCCAGGCATTCGCGTGGATACGGGCATGTACCCCGGCTTCGAGATCACTCCCTACTACGACCCGATGATCGCGAAATTGATTGTCTGGGGTGAGACGCGCGCGCAGGCCATTTTGCGGATGCGCCGTGCACTGGAGGAATATCGCGTCGTCGGCGTGCGGACGAACATCCCCTTCCACCAAAGCATGATGGATTCGACCCGCTTCATGGCAGGACAGTATGACACGCGCTTCGTAGAGGAACGCTTCTCGATGGAGGGACTCGCGGAGAGCAGGGAATACTTTCCCGAGATCGCGGCCATCCTCGGCACGATCGTCGCCCACCAGCAGACGCAACGTTCCGCGCAGATCGTCCGCCGCGGGGAACGCGACGCCAGCAACTGGAAATGGGTGGGCCGCTGGGAGAGGATGCACCGATGAAATATATTACAACACTGGATGGAAAAGAATATCTGATCGAGATCATCGACGCGCATCACGTGGCGATCGATGGGCGCGTGCAAGAGGTGGATTTCGAGTCGGTCAGCGGACAACCCGTTTACTCGTTGATTATTGATGGCAAATCCTACGAATCCTACGTCTATGAAACGGAGGATGGCTGGCAGGTGCTGACACGCGGTCGGCAGTACAACCTGACAGTCGAGGATGAACGCGAGAAGCGCCTGCGCGCCGCCGCGGGAGGCAGCGTGGCCGAAGCGGGTGAATATCACCTCAAAGCGCCGATGCCTGGTCTCGTTGTCTCGATCCCCGTCAATGAGGGAGACAAAATCGAGAAGGGACAAGTACTGGTCATACTCGAATCAATGAAGATGCAAAACGAGTTGAAATCGCCCAAGGCGGGCGTGGTGGGACGCATCCGCGTAAAGCAGGGTGAAACGGTAGAACAGAGGCAGGCATTGCTCAGTGTGCAGTGAGCAGTGATCAGTTTTCGGTTTTCAGTCGTCATTGCAAGCGATGGTTGAGCAACAAAGCGTATCGAGACCAGAGCGAAGTAATCTCCGCCTCGTGGAGGGGATTGCTTCGCGAAGAGCGCCCGCAATGACGGAATTTACCAATAGGAGTCCCCCATGAACATCCGCCCTGTCCGTGAAGAAGACATCGAAGCCATCATCAACCTGTTCCGCATCAACTACGGCGAAGATTACGCCATCCCCGAATTCTACGACCCGATGTGGGTGAAGCGCGGCATCTACTCGGATCACATCATCTGGCTGGTAGTCGAAGACGAGGGACGCGTCGTCGCGTCTGGCGCATGCATTCTGAACGCTGGCGACTACAACGATAACATCGGCGAGATCGGGCGCGTCGTCGTGGACCCCGAGGCGGGCGACAAAGGCCTGGGGCGCTCCCTGCTGGCGGCGCTGATCGACGCGTCGGACGAGCGCGTGGAGTTCGCTTTCGCCGAGGCGCGCACAACCCACCCAAAAACGCAGAAGATCTGCGAACGTCTCGGCATGGTTCCGCTGGGCTTCCTGCCGATGGCCTATCAAATGACGTGGCGCGAGAGTTTCTTCATCCACGGACAGTTGTTCGGCAACGGACGCGTCCTGCGCGAACCTGGCGACGTGGTCGTCATCCCCGAAGTGGAACCGCTGGCAAAATTGTCACTGAACAATTTGGGGTTGGATGATTCGGTGGCGGTGCAGGCCAAAGTCAAGCCATATCCCTCCGAGGGAAAGTTCGATGTCAAACCACTGACGGGTGAAGCGATGGTTCGTCTCCTCAAGATCGAGCATGGACGTTACGTGGAGCCTGAAATCTTCTCCGCCCTGCAAGTGGACATGGGTTACGCCCAACTGCACGCGCGCCGCGCCGACTATCTCGTGGCGCAGGCGGGCGATCACGTTCTCGGGGCGGTCGGCTTCCATTTCGAGGAACACGACAAAACGGTCCGCCTGATCGAACTGATCGGCGAGGACGATACCGCGCAGGGCACACTGCTCCGCATGGCGGTCGAGTCGGCGGAGCAAAAATATAATGCCGAAGTGTTGACCTGCGACGTGAACGCCGAGTCGCCGCGCTTGCAACAATCCCTGCTCGAGATGGGATTCCTGCCCGCGGCCTACATCCCTGGGATGGTCTTCCACCGCACCCACCGCCCCGACGTGGTGAAAATGATGAAGTTGCGCGTGAAATGGGATTTGGGGCCGATGGAACTGACCGATATTTCGAGGGAATACTTCGATATTGTCGCCCCCGCGTTCGAGAAGGCCGCGAAGGAATTACCACACTGTTGAAATCAATGACCGTCACCCCAGTCTTTTCCAAAACCATTGCCATTCCTCAATCCGTCATTGACGAGAATGGACACGTCAACAACGTGGCCTACGTTCAATGGATGCAGGACATCGCCATCGAGCATTACACCGCCATCGGCGGAATCGGCCCCACCCAACACGTCGGCGCGACGTGGGTGGCGCGCTCGCACTTGATCGAGTACCTGCTGCCAGCATTCGCGAATGAACAGATTGAAATCCGCACGTGGATCGAAAATTATCGCCGTGTGCGCTCGCTCCGAAAATATGAATTCGTCCGAAAAGCAGACGGCCAATTGCTGGTCAAAGGCGAGACGGATTGGGTTTTCGTGGACGCACAGACTGGCAGTCCGCGCGCAATCCCCGAGGAAGTGATTCAAATCTTTCAAGCGACGAATCCAACCTGAAATCAACCTCCCCATCACATGCAACACGACCCACAAAAACACCACAATCCCATCCCGCTGTATTCCCTTTTTATTGCCAACGCCATCTCGCTCGTTGGCAATGTTTTCTCCGCGATTGCCATTCCCTGGTTCGTTCTCCAAACGACGGGAAGCGCCACGCAAACGGGCATCACTGGTTTTTTCACGATCATGCCTGTTGTGCTGGCGGGTTTTCTCGGCGGCACGCTCATTGACAGGCTGGGCTACAAACGCACCAGCATCATCTCGGACCTCGCCAGCGGCATGACCACCGCGCTGATTCCCCTGCTCCACTTCACCATCGGACTGGAATTCTGGCAATTGATGATCCTGGTCTTCCTCGGCGCGCTGCTCGATACGCCAGGAGGGACCGCCCGCGCCGCGTTGCTTCCCGAACTGGCTGAACAGGCGGGCATGCCCATCGAGCGCGCCACCTCCCTGACGCACGTCATCGAACGCGGTGCCCGCCTCGTTGGCGCGCCGCTCGCGGGATTCTTCATCGGCATCCTCGGAACGGAAAACGTCCTCTGGCTGGACGCCGCCTCCTTTTTCATTTCCGCTGGCATCATCGGACTGGTCATCGTTGCGCCCGTCCCTGTCAAAAAAGAAGCGGAGGGAGCAAATTACTTTGGCGAACTGCGGGATGGACTCCGCTTCATCGCGCACGATCAGGTGCTTCTGTCCATTGTCATCATGATCATGCTGACGAATTTCCTCGACTCGATCTTCGGCGGAGTTGTCCGACCCGTCTACGTGAAGGAAGTCTTCGGCGATGCGTTTAATCTTGGCCTGCTCATCGCGGCCAACGGTGGTGGGGCCGTCATCGGCGGATTGATCTTTGCGGCCATCGGACACCGCCTGCCGCGCCACGCCACCTTCGTCTCCGCTTTTGTGCTGACAGGATTTCAGTTTTGGGTCTACGCCATGCAACCGCCGATTTACGTGCTGGTCGCCACCGTCCTGTTCACCAGCATCGGCGCGGGACCGCTCAATCCCATCATCGGCGCGGTGGAGTTCGAGCGCATCCCCCAGACCATGCGCGGACGCGTGTTCGGCGCGGTCACCGCGGGCGCGTGGATCGCCATGCCGTTGGGCATGTTACTGGGCGGCGTGCTGACCGAATCGTTTGGCACGTTCCCCATCCTGATCGGCCTGGGCATCACGTACCTCATCACCACCCTGAGCATGGCATTCATCCCCGCCATGAAAGAGATGAATCGAAAAACAAACTGATCAAGAGACAAATCAAAAATGGCGGTCATTTTGTCATGGCCGCCGTTTTGATTCATCGCGAAGATGCGAGCTACTGAACCGAGAAGGTTACTGTCTGAATCAACGCACCATCCAGGTACAACTCCACTGCATAGGCACCCACAGGCCAGTCGCTTCCAGCAGGGAAGAAGAAATGTACCGTGCCTGAGAAGCTTTCCTGGTCAATGGTGATATTGGCTTCGTCGATCAACGTGTTGGGGGCAACGCCTTCTACGCTGACGTAGTACCATTTTGAATTGACCACTGTTCCAACAGTCGCGTTCGAAAGATCGGCAACAACATAGATGGCATCACTCGGCGCGAAGACCGAGGTGGGCTGGTCGCCATCCTCATCGAAGGCGGTATGGGCATTCGACAGGCTGAGCTCGCCGCCGATCGAGCAGGCCAGCGTGGAAGCCAGTAACGCGAAGATTGCCAGAAAAATCGGAAAAATTCGTTTGTTCATTGTATTCTCCTTTTTTAAAGGGGCGGAGCGCCCGCCCGAATGCATCCATTATACAGAAATCCAGATAAATCGGTTCCCCCATTTAGGCTATTTATCCATCACCCTGATTCCTTCTATGCAAACCGAGTTACAATCAGCCGCATGGATAGAGCAAATAAGGCAAGAATCGAAATCGCCATCCTCGAGAGACTCACAAACGGCGAAAGCCATGACGATATCATCCTCGACCTGTGTGAAAACGAGAACATGCGGTGGCCTGAAGCAGAAGCGTTGCTGGAGAGAGTCGGTGCTGAAAAGATGCATCACATCATTTTGGCACAAAGCCCATTGCTGATTCTGATCGCGCTGGCCATCTTCCTCGGCGGCGTTGGCCTGACAGTTTATTCCACATACAATATCACGAGTGTGTTTCTCTCCTATTATGATACCAAAAGTGGAGGGATTGGAGCGCTCGGCATGGTTTTGCACTTGTTTACCTATGGTGATTATCTCTGGTTTCTGGCCTTTCTCGGCTTGGGAATGATTATCGGCAGCCTGAAAGGGATGGAGGAAGTGTGGGCGGCGATTTTCCATAAACTGGGGATAATTCAGTAAGAAATCAGCGTATTGAAAAAATACAGACGCCCCTTCCCTTTTCAATTTTCTCGATCTGACGAACATCGCCACCCAGAATCTGGGACAAGATCAACGCGTCCATTTGACAGAGTTCGGGATGCCCCTCGATCACTGCCGCGTAGGGACATTTGCCAAAGATGACGCGCGGTCCCTCCGCACCCGCCTCCCAGCGCGCCTGATAATGCTTCTCGTTTAATCTCTCTACCAGCAAAGCCAACCGCCTGGAAATTGGCAGATTGGTAAATTGGCTTGCATCCAAAATACGACTTGCCAAACCTTCAACATTCAACGTAAAACCTTCAACCGATAACAGCGCCTCCGCCAGCCCTGCCAGATTGTCCCCCGTCAACGCGGCGGATAGACTAAAAACCTTCTCTGGGCGGCCGCGTCCTTCAGCGCGGAGGAGCGCTACGGTCACGCGGCCATCCGAGGCGAGGACGCGCAAGTGATGACGCACGTTCGCCTCGGACATGCGAAGCGTCCGCGCTAATTCGCGCGCCGAAGCGCGTCCAGATTTGCCAAGTTGGGCCAGCACTCGCTGACGGGCGGTTGTCACAGACATGGCGTGATTACGCAAAGCGTCACTTCTTCAAAATTGTGCAGGGATGTAACGGGCATAAGGTGATTATACTCACTTTCTTATTTTTGCAAATATATTTTTACATAATCACGTTGACGCATTTCCTCCCCATGCTATAATCCGCCTGTTTGTGACAACTTCCACTGATTACTGATGACCGATGAATTGGGAATCCACCTACGCAATCGCTTTAGAGTTACGTCGCCAACACTCCGACGCGGATTTGGAGCAAGTCTCGCTCCAGCAAATTTACCGCTGGACGCTCGCCCTTCCGGACTTTGAGGATGATCCCGCACTCGCGAACGACGACATCCTTTCAGCAATCTTTCAAGACTGGTTTGAGGAGAACCTACATGGACAATAACGAACTCAACCTGCCTGGCTACGAAATCCCCGACGACATGAAGAACACGGTCGCCATCACCTCACTCGACCGCCTCTACAACTGGGGACGGCGTTCATCAGTCTGGCCGCTCATGTTCGGTCTGGCCTGTTGCGCCATCGAAATGATCGCCGCCCAGGCCTCGCGCTACGACCTCGCCCGCTTTGGCATGGAAGTGATGCGCCCCACCCCGCGTCAGGCTGACCTGATGATCGTCTCTGGCACGGTCACAAAAAAAATGGTGCCTGCCATCGTGCGCCTGTACAACCAGATGCCCGAGCCTAAATACGTGATGGCGATGGGCGCCTGCGCCTCCAGCGGCGGCCCATTCAAAGAAGGCTACAACGTGGTGGCTGGCATTGACAAATTCCTGCCCGTGGACATCTATGTGCCCGGCTGTCCGCCTACCCCGCAGGCGCTGATGAACGGCCTCATTATGCTCCAGAAAAAGATCGACAAAGAATCCATCAGCAAGGTGCGCTGGTATCGCAAGGGGGCGGATACTGTCGAGGTCCCGGTGCCCATCCTCGGTCCAGACTTGATCGACGTCCGCCGCATCCCCGACATCAAATCCAAGGTCGCGGAACTTTCCAATCCGCCCGCGCAGCGTGAAGCGTAGGAGACCAGACATGACTACACCCGCTTCTGTCTCGACCGTTGACCTGGCCGCGCGTTTCCCCGGCATCGTCTCCGCTGACAGCCGTCCCGGCTACAGCGGCTGGATTATCAACGCCGACAAACTCATTGAAGTCGCCACCGCCATCCGCGACGAATTCGGTTACGACCTGCTCTCCTCCGTCACCGGCGTGGACTATCCCGCGGATGGCAAAATGGAAGTGGTCTACCACGCTTTCAAAACCACTGGCGGTTCGATCTTTGTATTCAAAGTCCAGATGCCGCGCGATGATCCTGTTGTATCGTCCCTCGTTCCAGTCTGGAAAGGCGCGGAACTCCAGGAGCGCGAGGCCTGGGACTTGCTCGGAATCAAATTTACGAACCACCCCGACCTGCGCCGAATCCTGATGTGGGAAGGCTTTGAAGGTCACCCACTCCGCAAGGACTGGAAAGAACCGTTCTACGAAGAGGAACTCAAACCCTTCAAGAGCCGCTGGCCTGACGGAAAGCACACCATCGCCGAGGCCAAGAATCCCTTCCGCGACAATGTCCAGTTCCCTGTTGGATTCGATCCCGAAAAATATACCTTTGAGGATCCCGAACAGGCACTTTACACCTCGCTCCGCAAATACCAATCCGAGGATAAAGACGGCATCAAGACCGACCACATCCTCGTCAACATGGGCCCGCAACACCCGTCCACACATGGCGTTTTCCGCGCCGTGGTCATGCTGGATGGCGAGGACATTGTCAGCCTTAAACCCGTCATGGGCTACCTGCATCGCAACCACGAGAAGATCGGCGAGCGGAACACCTTCCTGCAGAACATGCCCTATACCGACCGCCTCGATTACTTCAACTCGATGAGCAACAACTTCGGCTACGCACTGGCAGTGGAAAAACTGATGGGTATCCAGGTGGCTGAACGCGCCGATTACATCCGCGTCATCATGGCCGAACTGACCCGCATCCAGAACCACTTGATCTGGGCAGGTATGATGCTGAACGATCTCGGCGCGATGTACACCCCCGCCCTGTACGCCTTCGAGGAACGCGAACTCATCCTCGACATCTTCGAGGCTACGGCTGGTTCGCGCATGATGTGCAATTACTTCCGCTTCGGTGGCGTAGCTCGTGACATGACCGAGGACGCGCTCCGCAAGACGCGCGAACTCGTCCACGACCGCCTGCCCGGTAAAGTGGACGAAATGGACCGCCTCCTGACCGACAACGAGGTGCTTGTCTCCCGCTTGAAAGGCATGGGGTATCTCTCGGCTGAGGATGCAATCAACACTTCGATGACAGGACCGATGCTCCGCGCGTCGGGCGTGCCGTACGACATCCGCCGCGCCGACCCGTACTCCGTCTATGACCGCTTCGAATTCGACGTGGTTAGCCGCCCCGAAGGCGACATGTATGCCCGCTACCTCGTCCGCATCGAAGAGATGCGACAATCGCTCAAGATTCTCGAACAGGCCCTCAAACAAATCCCCGCGGGACCGATCCTGTCTGGGAAACCGCAGTACCAGGTCAAGATCCAGCCCGGCGAAGCGTATGGACGCGTCGAGGCCCCAAAGGGTGAACTCGGCTACTACATCGTCTCGAACGGCAAACCCAATCCGTATCGCTATCACGTGCGCGCCCCATCGTTCATCAACCTGACTTCACTGGAAATGTTGTGCGTGGGCGAAAAGATCGCTGACTTTGTTGCCATCCTCGGCGCGGTGGACATCGTGCTCGGTGAGCTAGACCGCTAACACAGGAGAATTGACATGTACGGAAAAGGATTACTCAAAGGTCTGGGCGTCACCTTCGTGCGCTTTTTCAACACCTACTGGGAGGATCTCACCTGGATGTGGCGGCGCGTCACCACTGGCGAGAAGCGTTACCACTCGGCGGAAGGCATTGCCCATCGTTCCAGCAAAAACACGCGCGGCATCTTCACAGTGCAGTATCCCGAAGAGAAATTGCCCGTGCCAGAAGAATTCCGCTACATCCCCTTCCTTGTTTACGATGAGGGCGCGGACGGAGCGAAGGAAATCCGTTGCACCTCTTGCGGCATCTGCTCCAAGGTCTGCCCGCCGCAGTGCATCTGGATCGTGCGCGGCACCGACCCGTCCACGGGACGACCGAAGCCGCAGCCCGCGGAGTTTTACATCGACGCGGATATCTGCATGAACTGCGGCTTCTGCGCGGAGTATTGCCCGTTCGATGCCATCAAGATGGATCACGATTACGAACTCGCTTCGTATACCCGCACCCTGCTCCCGATGGAAAAACTGATGAAGCCCGCCTCCTACTATGCGGAGATTCGTCCGTTGAACGCGGCCCGCGAAGACGAAGCCCGCAAGGCCAAGGAAGCGGCGAAAGCGGCCAAAGCCGAAGCGGCCGCGGCGTGACCCTGCGACACAGAAACCCGTTTTCTTTAAGAAAACGGGTTTCTGAAGGATTGGTCGCAAGTTGAAAGTTGTAGGGTAAACTTACGACCTTCAACTTTCAAATTTAAACAGGTGATCAATAATGTCCAACCCAACCAAAGAAAACATTCTCGCGGCTCTTTCAAAAGTCCAGGAGCCAGAGTTGCACAAGGACCTCGTCACGCTCAACATGATCCGCGACGTGGAGATTGACGGCGGCAAAGTCAAATTCACCATCATGCTGACGACGCCCGCCTGTCCGTTGCGTGGAAGCATCGAATCGGAGGCGAAACAGGCCGCGATGTCGGTCGGAGGCGTGGAGTCCGTCGAAATCAAGATGTCATCCGAGGTCCCCAACGACGGCCGCATGCGTGGACTGGTCAACGTCACGATCAAGAACGCGATTGCTGTCGGCTCGGGCAAAGGCGGCGTGGGCAAGAGCACGGTCTCGGTGAACCTGGCTGTGGCGCTGGCCCAAAGCGGAGCGCGCGTTGGTTTGATGGACGCTGACATCTACGGGCCAAACATCCCCACCATGATGGGCATCGAAAAACTCCCGCCTCCAAAGGGAGAGAAGATCACGCCTGCTAAAGCCTACGATGTGGAAGTTATTTCGATGGGACTGTTGGTGAAACCTGGCCAACCGCTCATCTGGCGTGGACCGATGCTGAATTCGGCCATCCGTCAATTCCTGAGCGATGTGGAGTGGAGTGACCTCGATTATCTCATCGTGGATCTGCCGCCTGGCACGGGTGACGCGGCCCTCTCGCTCGCACAAGCCCTGCCGTTGAGCGGAGCGGTCATCGTGACGCTTCCGCAACTCGTCTCGCTGGAAGACGCCACCCGCGGCTTGATGATGTTCAAGCAACTCGAGGTCCCGATCCTGGGTGTGATCGAAAACATGTCCTACCTCGACCTGCCCGACGGGACGCGCATGGACATCTTCGGTTCAGGCGGCGGCGTGCAGTTGGCGCTGGGAACGCAGGTTCCGTTCCTCGGGAAAATCCCGATCGACCAGAACGTCCGCATCGGCGGCGACAGCGGGAAACCCATCGTGGTGTCCCATCCCGATTCGCCTGTGGCTGTGTCCCTGCGTGAGATCGCGGAGAAGGTCGCCGCGCAGATTTCCGTCGCCGCGCTGGGCGGAAGCAACGAACTGCCGATTAATATTGTGGAGTAGCCCTACGGTATAATCACCCCCATGCAACCAACCATTATCGGTGTCCGATTCTCTAAAATCGGCAAAGTCTATCACTTCGACGGGAGCACCATTCCCGATGTTCAAGTCGGCGAACACGTCATCGTGGACACCTCGCGCGGGAAGAATCTCGGCGAGGTCGCCATTCGACTCAAGGACACGCCTCCGACTCCCGATGACGGCGGCTGGCGCCGCGTTGAGCGGCGCGCCACCCCGCGCGACCTGCTCCTCAAGCAATCCTGGCAATCCAAACAGACCGAAGCCATGATCGAGTGCCGCGCCCGCGCCTCGGAACTGGCCCTGCAAGGGGTCAAGATCGTAGCGGCGGAATACAACTACGACGGCTCGCGCCTCGTCTTCCTGTTCAGCACAGAGACCGAGGAAAAGGTGGACCTCAAGTCGCTCAAGCGCGACATGCAGAAAAAATTCCCCGCCTCGCAGATCGAACTGCGCCAGATTGGTCCGCGCGACGTGGCGAAACTAATCGGCGGCATGGGCGCCTGCGGACTGGAAACGCGCTGTTGCTCCAAATTCCTGACCGACTTCTCTCCCATCTCCATCAAGATGGCCAAAGAACAGGGCATCTCCCTCACGCCAAACGAAATCACGGGCATGTGCGGACGCCTGCGTTGCTGCCTTGTCTATGAATACGAGCAATACGTGGCCGCCCGCAAGGAACTGCCCAAGCGCAACAAACGCGTCGTCACCCCGCGCGGCGAAGGCAAGGTGGTGGACGTGATGCCGATGAGCAACACCGTCCTCGTCATGCTTGATAACGATGAACGCCACTACCCCGCCTCGTTCGACCGCGAGGAACTCCAGCCCTGGGACGAACTCGAAGCGCTCCGCCGAAAATCCGAAGCGCCCTGCGACCGTCACGAGGGCGGCGGATGCACATGCGGAAAAAGCAAAAAAGAGAGCGGCGAAAAGAGCAATACCAGCCAGAAACCCACTCGCAAAAAGTAGTGCGGCGAAACCATCCAATGGAACCTGGCGTCTGGGAATCTCCACAACACATCCTTGTAATTCTGGCTCATCCCGATGATCCAGAATTTTTTTGCGGCGCGACGCTCGCCAAATGGTCGCGTGCAGGACACCGTATCACCTATTGCCTGCTGACGTGTGGCGACAAGGGATTCAACGATTCCACAACAAAGGACATGACTCCATCCGACTTGTGCGCGTTGCGGCATGACGAACAACGCGCAGCCGCGGATGTGATCGGCGTGCAGGCGCTTCACTTTCTGGACATCGAGGACGGGTACATCATCCCAGACTTAAATCTGCGCCGCGAGGTTGTCCGCGTCATCCGCCGCGAGCGACCCCACATCCTCGTCACCTGTGACCCGCAGAATCTCTTCGCCACCTACGGACTCAACCATCCCGACCACCGCGCCGCGGGACAAGCCGTTCTCGACGCAGTCTTCCCCGCCGCGGGCAACAAGGCTTTCTTCCCCGAACTCCTCGCCGAGGGACTCGAACCGCACATGCCAAAAGAAGTCTGGTGCTCGCTCACCAGCCAGCCAAACACTGTCATTGACGTGACCGCCGCCTGGCCGATCAAGATGGAAGCGTTGTTGAATCACCAATCCCAGATTGGCGACGTGGACAAATTCAAAGAACGTATGAAATCCCGCCGCACCGAAGACAGCACCGACGAAAACCCGCGCTACGAGGAAAAATTCCGCGTAGTGAGATACGGGTAGCAAGTTTTCAGATTGCAAGTTCGACCTTCTGACTTTTCAATTTTCAACACAGAGATTCCCCATGCCCAACTTTCTCCACCAAGCCCGCGAACTTTTCCCCTATACCCAATCCCTGCGACGCGACTTCCACATGCACCCCGAACTCGGTTTTCGCGAAATCCGCACGGGCGGGATCGTCGCAAAGGAACTCGAATCGCTGGGTATCGAAGTCACCAAAGGCATCGGTAAGACAGGCGTCGTCGGCCTGCTCGAAAGTGGGAAGCCTGGCCCTACCCTCCTGCTCCGCTTCGACATGGACGCGCTTCCCATCACCGAAGACACGGGTGCAGATTACTCGTCCCAAACCGAGGGCGTTATGCACGCCTGCGGACACGATGGTCACACTGCCATCGGGCTGACGGTTGCCAAAATCCTGCACGCGCATCGTGACCAGTTGGCGGGAACGGTCAAGTTTTGTTTCCAACCGTCCGAAGAGGGAACCAACGGCGAGGAGACGGGCGGCGCGGAGACGATGGTCCGCGACGGCGTGTTGGACGATCCCAAAGTGGACATGACTCTATCCCTCCATCTCTGGAATGACAAACCGCTCGGCTGGGTGCATGTGGCAAAAGGTCCCGTCATGGCAGGCGCGGAACACTTCAAGATCAAACTCATCGGCAAGGGCGGGCACGGCGCCTCTCCACACACGAGCATTGACCCGATCATCGCCGCGGCGCAAATCATCAACGCGGCGCAGAGCATCGTGGCGCGCAACGTCAGCCCGCTCGAAACGGCCGTCATTTCATTCACCATGTTCCACAGCGGCACCACGTTCAACGTCATCCCGCAGGAAGCCGCGCTCGAAGGGACAATCCGCACGTTCGACGCAGGAGTCCGCCAGAATGTCCTGGAACGATTCGAGCAGGTCGTACGCGGCGTCGCGTCCGCGATGGGATGTCAGGTCGAGATGAACGTCAAACGCCTGACTCCCGCGCTCGTCAACGCGGACGATGTGACCGCTTCCGTCCAAGGGACGGCGCGGCGCGTCCTCCCCGACGCGGATCACGACGACACCCCCTACCTGACGATGGGTGCGGAAGACATGGCCTTCATGCAGGAAAAAGTGCCTGGGTGCTATTTTTTCGTCGGCTCGGCCAACGATACACGCGGACTGAACTACGGGCACCACCATCCCAAATTCGATTTCGATGAAGAAGCGCTCGTGCGCGGCGCGGCGTTGATGGCTTCGGCCGCGGCCGACCTGTTGAAATAGGGAACATTCGCCAGCATCGGCTCGTCCTTGATTTGAACGCGAGGTTGCCATGCAAAATTCAGAAAACTCCGCTCCACAACGAACGGGAAGGGGACCTCTCGTTGCGGCTTTTATTGGCTGTCTAGGAACAGCCCTACTGGGCCTGCTCATCCTGATCGTGGTTGGGGGACTTGCCTACCTGAACGGTTACTCCCTTCCACCGATTCTCTCGTCCCCGACTCCCGCCCCGACAGACACGCCTCTCGCCACGCTGACGTCGGTCGCCACCTCGACGTGGACCGCCAGCCCAACACCCATCGCCACGCTGACGTCGCCCGCATCCCCCATACCCACAGCGACCATCATTTTCCACACCCCCACGCTTCTCCCCACGCGCACAAAGACCCCCATCCCCAAACCGACAAAAACCCGCACGCCAACGGCAACCCCGACTCCTATCACAACGACATGGAACGATACTCAATACGATTTTAATTTCGACACATGGATTGGTCTCGTCAACCCCCAGGCGCTGGGAAAAGGAATGCGATGCTCGTCTAAAAAGAACGAAGCGCTCACATTTGATGTCAACAAGGACTCGGTACTACTGCGGCTCTATTTTTACAAGGGACCCAATCAGGGAAAAGCAAGGATCATCGTTGACGGCGCCCTCGCGAAGACGATTGACCTCTATCGGGCAACCCCGCAATACCGCTTTGCGTGGAAATATGGGATTCCAGACCAACGACGGAAACACACCGTAAAGGTTTTAATTCTGCGCGAGAAAAGAAATGTGTCCACGGGCTATCAAGTATGCTTCGATGGCTATGGCGAAGAGAGCACATTCACCGATGACACCAATTACAACATTCGATATGAGGCATGGGGCGGCGCATGGAACGGAAAAGCCCTCGGCGGCGGATATCGCGTTTCATCCACTGCAGGTTCGCTGGTGAGGTTCACCATCCGCGGCCGATCATTTCGGTGGATCACCGCCCGCGGCCCGAATTATGGTCAAGCCGATATTTACGTGGACGACAAATTCTTCGCGACCGTGGATCTTTATTCCTCCACGCAAAAGTGGCAACACGCCCTGGAGATCAAAAATCTCAGCCAGGGAAGCCACACGGTCAAGATCGTTGTGCTTGGACAGCGCAATTCAGCGTCTGGCGGAAATGCAATCGTCTTCGATGGTATCTCTGTTCCCTGACGTTAAAACACGATTGTCGAAATCCCCAATACAAGCAGGGAAGCCAGCAAGGCCACCAGCACCGTCAACGCGGAGATGACCAGCATGGAGCGCGTCCCCAGTTCGCGCTTCAGCACAGATAAAGTAGCGAGACAAGGCAGATAGAACATCACGAACGTGGCGTAGACGAGCATCTGCTGGGAGGTGAGCACAGCGGAGAAATCACTCGTCCCCAGCGCCTGCCCAAGCATTACCAGTGAGAGTTCCTTGCGCAGGATGCCAAAGATAAGCGGCACCCCCACCTCAGACGGGAGTCCCATCAGCCAGGTGAACGGGCGGACAACCCAATTGAAAATATACGCAAAGTCAAAATAATTCAGGACAGCCAATACCGCGCTTCCCGCGATGAGGAGCGGCCAGGCCTCGACAACAAATTCACGCACGCGGAACCACGCCTTGCTGGTGACATTCCGCAGGGTAGGCACGCGGTAGGGCGGCATTTCAAGGATCAGCCCAGGCGTGTCTTCGGGCATCATCTTCGAGAGAATGCGTCCCGTCACAGCAATGACCAGCAGGTTAAACAGGTAAAGAAGGAACGCGGCTACAGGTCCGAGATAGAACGCCACAAGGCCGAAGACGACCGCCAGCCGCGCCGCGCACGGGACGAGTGTCGCGAGCGCCGCGGCTAGATAACGGTCACGCGGTTCCTCCAGCGAGCGCGTGGACATGACTGCGGGCACGTTGCATCCATAGCCGAGGATGAACGGCACGATGGCCTTGCCATGCAATCCAATGCGGTGCATGAACGTGTCCATCAAAAAGGCGACGCGCGGTAGGTAGCCAATATCTTCCAATAATCCAAGCCCGAACAGGAATGGCAGTAGATACGGCAGGATGATCGCCACGCCTGCGGCAATGCCCTGCATCACGCCCAGCACGATTTCCCAGAAGAGCGTCCCTTCGCCAAAGGGACGGAGCGCGCCCTGCGTCAGCGCGTCGAAGAAAGCCAGCACGGGCGGCTCGACAATTTTCCCCATTCCATACACCGACTGAAAGAAACCGAACAGCACCAATAGCAGGAACGCATATCCCCAAACGGGATGAAGAAGCACATCGTCCAGGCGGTCGCGCCAGGTTACGCGCTTCTTGCCCCGCGTCAGGAACCTCGCAGCAACCTCCAGCGCCCGCGCGTGCCTTTGGGCGGGATTTTGCTTTTCGATTTTACGTTTTATGTTTTTTGTTTTACCCGCCTCCAACGCCTTCACAAACACTTCCTTCACACCCCGTCCCTTGCTCGCCACCAACGGCAGGACGGGGATCCCCAATTCGCGTGAAAGCCCCTCCCCGTCAACCCGCAAACCGAGACGCATCGCTTCGTCCATCATGTTGAGGGCCAGAATCACGGGTCGGTTGAGTGTGAGCAACTCAAAGGTCAGTTCGAGCGATTGAGCCAGGTGAGAGGCGTCTGCCACATTGATGATGGCATCCACTTCGCGCGAATCCAGGTAACGGCGCGCCTCGTTTTCCGCGGGATTCAATCCATCCAGCGCGTAAGAACCAGGCAGGTCCACCAGATCCACCACCTGTCCCAGCACCCGTACGCGGCTTTCAGTGAACGTGACTGTCGTACCGCTGAAATTTCCCGTTTCGGCCTTGTATCCCGCGACAGAATTAAATAATGTGCTCTTGCCACAGTTGGGCTGACCGATCAACGCAAAGCGCACCTGTCTGCCTCCACGAGAATTTTTGCGGCCACACGGCGGCCCAGCGCGATCTCACGCCCGTTCACCTCAATAAGCAAGGGACCGTGCAACGGTGCGGCGCGCAATACACGCACACAATCGCCCTCGAAAAGCCCATACTGGGTCAGGCGGACGCGCATCCCCTCGCCGCCTTTCAGGGCAGTCACTTTCATCCATCGGCCTTGCGGCGCATTGAGTAATGTCATGGCATTCTTATATCTCGAAATTCGACTCCAGCCAAGTGATGAAAATCCTTGCGCGGCATGATACAGGGTTGTAACGAAAAAAACAGGAGAACCCATTACAATAGGAACATGAAGACGAAAGCCATCCTTCTTTCGACGGTTATCCTGCTCCTGGCCTCCTGCGGACTCGCCCCGCTTCCTGCTTCGACCAAGGCGGCCGCGGCCACCGAGGAGCCGACCTCCACGCCCACGCGCGTCCCTGCCACCGCGCGTCCGATGGCCTCCCCCGCCCCAACGTCCGCGCGAAGCGCCCTGTTCGCCGAGGTGGAAAACGCGGTCGAGGCGCGTCCCTCCCCAGCGGACGAGTACACGCCCGCCAGCGTCGGCCTGACCATCCTGACGGGCGGCGCGGCGCGCACAGGAGACGATGGCCGCGCCCGCCTCGATCTCTCGCCCGATGCGACCATCCTGCGGCTCGCTCCGAATACCATTTTCACACTTTCGGAATTGGAGGAGAACGAAGATGGGCCATTCACGATTCTCAAATTGTTCATCGGTAGAATTTACATCATCCTTTCAGGCGGGGAATTGCAAGTGGAAACACCCAGCGGATTGGCCAGCGTGCGCGGAAGCATGATGGGCGTTTCGTACGATCCGAAAACTGGCGCAATGACCGCCACTTGTCTCGAAGGACATTGCAGTTTGCGAAGCCGCGACCATAGCATTGACCTCGTCGCGGGGCAGGCCGCCGATATCCTCGATGGAATTCTGGCGCGCGAACCGCGTGTTATCACAGACGGCGAATTGCTGGACTGGTTCGAATTCACGCCCGAACTGGATGGCCTGCTCGACCGTTTGCCGAATCTACGCGACCGACTCGATAACCTGCCTAAACTCCCGCGCCCCCGCCCGAGGCGATGATGATAAAAAAACGAATCGTTGGCCTATTTGCCATTCTGACCGCCGCGGCCGCGTCCCTGTTTGCGCTCAGGCAGGGAACCCTCCGTGCGAATCCCACTGCGCCTCCCGCCGAACCTCCCCCTGCATCGGCGGCGGCAAACCAGCCCTGCGCGTATACCTGGGCAACGCATGATTTGCCCGAAGTCAGCGCGGAATTTGAATCTGCAGTCAAGGCGCTCATCCCAGAGGCGGAAGCGC
The DNA here is from genome assembly GCA_003598975.1 of Anaerolineaceae bacterium. Taxonomy (GTDB): domain Bacteria; phylum Chloroflexota; class Anaerolineae; order Anaerolineales; family Villigracilaceae; genus Denitrolinea. The sequence goes on from QZIJ01000019.1 coordinate 82,210, forward strand.
ACGCCACCGCCTTTGGTGAGGACTGCATGGACGCCGATGGACGCGCCGTCAATTTCAGCGCGATGGAGACCGATTTTTACGTTTTCGTCTCCGTGTCTGAACTGAACGACAATGAAACGATGGGCGACCTCATCGCACAAATTCTCCCCGTTCTCGATCTCTTCCCGCTTTCCAAAGTCGCTGGGCCCAATGAAGGCTTTGTCGAAATCACCTTCCGCGCTGGCGATGATCAAAAAGTCTTCCGCATTCCCCTCCCGCGCGGACGCCAAGA